>CALHAP010000251.1 GCA_937931795.1 uncultured Paracoccaceae bacterium | reverse complement strand
TATGTGGTCTGGGCGTTTATGTTCGGGATGGCCTGCGCGGATTTGACTGCCCGCACGGGATCACTTGGGGCCGCCCTCGCGTTTCATGCGGTCAACAATGCCTTTGCGTTTTTGTTGGTCGCTGGCGAGGGTGGGCCAAATTCAGGATTGGCCTTGTTCCTCTACCCGCTTGAGACAATTGATCCGAACACAGGCGTCTACGAGGTGGACTTTTTACCACCCGACGCAGGCGCATGGTTTTTCGTAGCGACCCTTATTATGCAACTGCTCCCGGTGTGGATGTCGTGGATGGCCGCACGGATCGCATTGCGGCGCTGATTGCATTCTTTTGTCGTGGGGATTAGATCGTTTCCAAGCGATCAAGGAAGACCCATGAACTGGATCAACAATTACGTGCGGCCCCGGATCAATTCGATCTTTTCGCGCCGTGAAGTCCCAGAAAACCTGTGGACCAAATGTGACGAATGCGGGACCATGTTGTTCCACCGCGAATTGTCGGACAACCTGCATGTCTGCACCAATTGCGACCACCACATGGTGATCAAACCGCGCGCCCGCTTTGACAAGCTGTTTGACGGCGGTATCTTCACCGAGATCGAGGTGCCCGAGCCTATCGTGGATCCGTTGCAATTTCGCGATCAAAAGAAATACGTGGACCGCATCCGCGATGCCCGTAAATCGACCCAAGAGAAAGAAGCCATGCTGGTGGTCGAAGGCGAGATTGGCCGCACGCCGATTGTCGCGGCCTGTCAGGATTTCTCGTTCATGGCCGGATCAATGGGCATGTATGTCGGCAATGCGATCATTGCGGCCGCCGAGCGCGCCGTGGCCCTCAAACGCCCGCTGATCCTGTTTTCCGCCGCAGGCGGCGCGCGGATGCAAGAAGGTATCCTCAGCCTGATGCAGATGCCGCGCACTACCGTGGCCATCGAGATGCTCAAGGAAGCAGGCCTGCCCTATATCGTCGTGCTGACCCATCCAACGACGGGCGGCGTGACGGCGTCTTATGCGATGCTGGGCGATGTGCATATTGCGGAACCCAACGCGCTGATCTGTTTCGCGGGCCCCCGTGTGATCGAGCAAACCATCCGCGAAAAGCTGCCCGAAGGGTTCCAGCGCGCCGAGTATCTGCTGGATCACGGGATGCTCGACCGGGTGACCCCGCGCGGCAAAATGCGCGACGAGCTGATCACCATTACCCGCATGATGATGGGGATGGACCCCGCCGTGATGGGGGATCTGCCCGCGCCTGAACCGACACCTGCGCCGGAAGAGATTGCACCAGAGCCAGAGCCAGAGCCTGACGCACCAGCGCAAGAATGATACCGCTGGCCATTGGCGCTGTGATGGGGGCGGCTCTCATTTTGTCCTTACACAACATTGGCGCGCTCGCCGAGCGCAGCGGCATGGCCGTCTTGCTCGGTGCAATTGCACTATTTTGGCCCGTGTTTGCGGTACAGGCGAACGCCTCTGCGCTGTTGATCGCGGTGCATTGCATTTTTTTCATGCTCTTTGCAGCCCTCGCGGCATATGGATTTCGGACAAGTGCGACGCTGATTGCGATCGGCATCATGAGCCACGGGGCGTTTGACGCCATCGCGTTATTCACCGGCCATCCCGGACCCGTGTGGTGGCCTGCGTTTTGCGGATCACTGGATGTCATCGCAGGCGGGTTGTTGCTCTATCTTATCCGCACCGAGAAAATTCCAGCTTAATGGCACCCAAGCATAGGCCCCCGATGACCGACACGTCCGACGCGATCCTCGCGCGTATGATGGCGCTGCATCCCAAGGTTATTGACCTGACGCTGGACCGTGTCTGGCGGCTGCTGGAGGCCGTGGGAAATCCGCAAAACCGCTTGCCGCCCGTCATTCACATCGCGGGGACCAATGGCAAAGGTTCGACGCAGGCGATGATCCGCGCGGGCCTAGAGGCGGGTGGCGCGCGCGTTCACGCCTATACCTCGCCGCATCTGGCGCGGTTCCATGAGCGTATCCGGCTCGCAGGTGATCTCATTACCGAGGACGCGCTGACCCACGTGCTCGACCGTTGTTACGCCGCCAATGGCCCCGATCCGATCACCTATTTTGAAATCACGACGGTCGCGGGCCTGCTGGCGATGGCCGAAACACCCGCCGATTTCACGCTGCTGGAGGTCGGCCTCGGGGGGCGGTTGGACGCGACGAACGTGATCCCAAAACCTGCGCTGACGATCATCACCCCCGTTGATTTGGATCATCAGCAGTTCTTGGGCGACACACTGCCCGAGATCGCGGGTGAAAAGGCGGGGATCATCAAACGCGGGGTGCCTTGCATCGTCGGTCCGCAACAAGAGGTGGCGATGGAGATCATTGAAGCGCAAGCAGCCCGGCTCGGCGCGCCTTTGCTGGCTTATGGTCAACACTGGCACGTCGGCGAAGAACGCGGGCGGTTGGTGTATCAAGACGACCACGGCCTGCTCGATCTGCCGCTGCCAGTGTTGCCCGGTCCGCATCAGATCATGAACGCAGGCGCGGCTATTGCGGCATTGCGGGCGTTAGGACAGGGCGAGGCTGCATATGAGGGCGCCGTCACACAGGCCACATGGCCCGCCCGGATGCAGCGATTGCGCAAGGGCGACTTGGCGAATTTGGCCCCTCAGGCCGAACTGTGGTTGGACGGGGGGCATAATCCGGCGGCGGGCAAGGCGATTGCCGCCACGCTGGACACTTTGCCCAAACGCCCCACGCATCTGATCTGCGGGATGCTCAACACCAAGGATATCGCGGGCTATCTGCGCCCCTTGTCCGCCCATGCGCCGCGTCTGACGGCGGTCAGTATCCCCGGCGAGGCAGCCACGCTCAGCGCACAGGACACCGCAGATCACGCCCGACGCGCGGGTTTTCAGGCGACGACCGCTGCCAGCGTCACCGAGGCGATTGCGCAGGTCATAGAACAGACACCATCGGCGCGTATCTTGGTCTGTGGGTCGCTCTATCTGGCGGGGCATGTGCTGCGGTTGAACGATGGCGCGCCCGAGACCACATAGTCATAAAGTGTGAAGAGGTTACGCGTGAGACATTTCAAACACTACATTGCGCTCGCTGCGACGTTAACCGCGGCAAGTCCGGCGGCGGCAGTGACCCATTACATCTGCTGGACCGGGGGCGCAGGCTACTCGATGACGGGTGTGATGAGCTACCCCGACGCGCTGGCCAATACGCCGATCATCACCCAAGACGACGTGACCGAGTTCAAGATCGTCGGCTATTTCGAAGGACGCCGTGTGGGCAGTTGGTCCTTGGATGAGATAACCCCCGAGACCAGTTGGCTGCTACGCTACGACACGGCGGGGGGATATTTCCCGCTGACGGGATTTAGTGGGCTGTATCAGATGTGGAATGCCAACGGGCTGGTCGATGATTGTGGCACGCCGGGGTTTGGGTTCAATGCTGGCAATGGCGGCCAAGATGTCTGCGTTGACGGCACCTATATCGCCTCATCGACGATTAATTGGGACACGCCATTGACCACGCAAGCGGTGCGCCCGCAGCCCGATTGCAATGGCCCCGCGCTGCTGGGGTCGCTGGCGATTTCGCGCGGATGATCCGCGTCATAACCATATGTATCCTGTTGGCGAGCCAAGCGCAGGCAGCGGCCTTTGATTTTTGCTGGCGCGGGGACAATGGCTATACAATGGTCGGATGGATCATGTTTGACGACGCATTGCTCACCCGCGCGTTGATCACTCAAAGCGATGTCAGCGCGTTTCGTATAAAGGGCTATCACAATGGTAACCCTATCGGTAGCTGGTCGCTTGCAACAGCAGCTGAGGACGACACCTGGTTGCTAAATTTTGATCCACAGATGCAGCAGTTTCTAACAGGTGGCAGCTACGGCACCAGCCACTCACAAGGGTGGAATTCCAACGGCGGAATGCGCGATTGTGGTCTTGGTGGGTTTGGCTTTAATTCTGGCAATCTTAGCCAAGATTTCTGTCTCAATGGTGATTGGGTCCGTGCCTCTGCGATTGATCCAGATACCCCATTTTTCGTGGCGCAGGGATCCGTAACAGCAGCCTGCAATGCAACACCTCTGTTGGGCGGATGGAGATATAAGCTATGACACTCTCAATGGGGCTGGGTACGTTTGGCGATATCACGCGCGGGCCGTCTGGTGATCTGCTGGCTGATGATCAGGTGCTGCGCAATCTGGTCGAAGAGGGCGTCTTGGCCGACGAGGTCGGCGTCGATTTCTTTGGCGTGGGCGAACACCACCGCGCGGATTTCGCGGTATCCTCGCCTGAAACCGTTTTAGCAGCCATCGCAGGGCGCACCGCCCGCATCAGGCTCGGGTCTGCGGTGACGGTGCTGTCGTCGGATGATCCGGTGCGGGTGTTTCAACGGTTCTCAACGCTCAATGCCGTTAGCAATGGCCGGGCCGAGGTGATCTTGGGGCGCGGGTCGTTTACCGAGAGCTTTCCGCTCTTTGGCCTTGAGCTGAGCGATTACGAGCAGTTGTTCAATGAAAAGCTCGATCTCTTTGCCGAGCTGCGCAAGAGCCACCGGGTCACATGGGCCGGCAAAACCCGGCCTGCGCTCTATGATCAAGGCGTCTGGCCGACGCTGGGGCAGGGCGGGTTGCCCACATGGATCGGCGTTGGCGGCAGCCCGGACAGCGTCGTCCGTGCCGTGCGCTATGACATGCCGATGATGCTGGCGATTATCGGCGGTGATCCCGCGCGGTTCCGTCCCTTTGTCGATCTCTATCACCGCGCCAGCGCCAAGGCGGACAAAGAGGTGCGCCCTCTTGGCGTCCATTCACACGGGTTTGTCTGGGACAGCGACGAAGAGGCCGCCGAGCGTTTGTGGCCCCATTATTCGATGATGATGAACCGCATTGGCACTGAACGAGGCTGGCCGCCCATGCAGCGCGACCAGTTTGCAGGCGAAATTGCGGGTGGTTCAATCTACGCTGGATCGCCGGAAACCGTTGCGCGGCGCATTGTAAAGACAGTGCAGACATTGGGTCTCGGGCGGTTCGATATGAAGTATTCGCATGGAACGCTGCCACACGAGGACATGCTGCGCTCAATCACGCTCTACGGAACCAAGGTGATCCCGATGGTCCGCGATATGCTGGCCTAAGGGGGGCCTTCGCTGGCGGGGCAGGGCGCCCTGTGCCATGCCGAACGTAGGCTTTCATTAAGGAAAACTGTCGAATTTTCGCGTAGTGATTCGGTGAACGGTTGACGAGCGAATCACTCATCGCCTATGAGTATGCCACACCACAACACCTGCGATGCGCCCCCATCAATGCATCAATATAAAGCAGGGTTGCTGACAGAGGGTTTGGGCATGACAGGCACACAGATCGCACAACAGATCACATGCGGGTGGCGGGCATGCTGAGGGCCGGTGTCATCGGGATCTGTGCGCTGGCATTTCTTGCGGCTTGGGCGTGGGTATTGCCCCCGGCAGACACGTCTGACATCGCACGTCGCGCCGATGGTAGCATCGTGAATGCAGGCCATGAAGTCACCCGCGCCGCCCCTCGCGCGCCCGTGCTACCAATCCCCGGTGCTGCGGATTTGGCGATGTTGGAAAGCAGCGTTGAGGCGATCCTAGATGCGCTTGGTATCCCCAAACATGACGCCGAGATCATCGAGGTCGCCCAAAACCCCGCAACTAGCGCGTTGTCGGATATGGTCGCAAGCGCCTTGCGCGACGGGCAAGGGAACGCCGCGATCAAGGCATTGGTCAACGCAGCCTATGCCCGAGACGAGATCGAAGTGCCCGATGTCTTGCTCACCGCCCGCAAAACTATCGACACCGACACCCTGCTGACCATCGTGCTGAGCCGCGCGAAAGCCCGGTTGGGCGAGGCTGACACGACGTTGGGCTTTGAGGTGGTCACATATGTCGTGCAGCCGGGCGATAGTCTGGCGGGCATCGCCCTTTATGCCTTTGGTGACGCGTGGCAATCCCCACGGCTGATTGCCGCGAACCCCAACACATTGCCGTCCGCTGCGGCATTGTTTGAGGGACAGGTTCTGACAATTCCCAGCGACTAGAAACTTTCACGAATACGACGGCAGGCAAGAATGAGGGGGCGGTTCAACGCCCCCCTTTCTCGTTTTTGGGGCCTATTCCCCACGCGCGCCCTCTTGCAGATAGCCAGTGATCATCGTCACGAGGGCTGCATGGATATCCGCCCGTGACTGCCCGCCTGCATCTTCACACAACGGGTCCAACTCGCCCTCGTTCGCAAGAATTGCGGCCCCGGCTGGTTTGCATTCTGCGAGAAAACTGAAATGCGTCGCATCGGGCAAAATCTCGTAACGCGCCTGTGCGATCTGCTCTGCCGCCGGGCGGGCGTAGACGCCTGCGGGCACTTTGTCTTCGTCGCCGAGGTTGATCATCAGCATTGGTATGTCGATGGCGCTCAGGCTGCCCTCTGTAAGCGTGCTGACGATGCCGGGGTCGATGATCACGGCATTCGATATCCGAGGGTCGCGCAAGTCCTGGGCGGCGGGCGAGAGGTCCATCGCGTGCAGATCGACACCAAAATGGGCCAAAAACGCACAGTCAGACATGCCGTGGTCGGTCTCGTCGCAGAAGCCCTGCAACCGGTCGGGGTCGACCCGCGCGCCAGCCAAGGCCATCGCCGTGTAGCCGCCCGCCGAGAACCCGAGCATCGTGATCTGACCTGTGTCGATATAGGGGTAGGCCTCGGCATTGCTGGTGATCTCGTCCAAAACGGCAGAGATATCCGCAGGCCGTTCCCAAACGCGCACGGCCGCTTCGGCAGAGGCATTGCCGGTCGTGGTGCCGGGGTGGTTGGGCAGGATAACAACGTAGCCCGCTTGCGCCAACCGGGACGCGATCCAGCCAAACTGCCCCGCATTGCCACCCGCGCCATGCGACAACAAGACGAGCGGAAACTGGCCCTCTTGATGCGGCGCGCGGCGTCCGGCGGGGGTGCCGTAAAAAACCCCGTTGCCGCCAACGGTGATCGCTTTGCCGCCCGGCAGCGCGGGATACCAGATGTGGAAATCGACATCGCCGTCGCGGATCGGCGCGTAGGCCGCGCCATAGGTGATCCCGGCGTGGCCGTCATAAGCGGGGCGCTGGATTTCGAATGTGCCCCATGCGGCAAGGCCAAGCAGGCCGACGCAGGCGGTGGCTTTGAGAGCGGCGGTGAGGATAGACATCGGCTTTCTCCATGTGTTTGGGGGTGATGCCAATCGGTGTGGCCGCAATCTTACAATCATGCGTCCTGAAACGCGTTAGAGGTCGTCCTGAAACGTGATCGAGGGTATTCTGCGGGCAATTGAAGCCACCAAAGCCCGCGCCATGCTCTTTGTCCCGCTACCCCTGTTTGCCACCTTTCTGCTCGTGCTGTTGCTGGTGCGGTTCGTCCTACGCCGTGACATGGGGCTGCGCGCGCATCAGCTGTTTGCGGCGTTGATTGGCCTTTATGCCGTCCAATCGCTGCTGACGTCCTTGCGTTGGGGATACGGTTTCGACCGGATCACGGTGCTGATGGCGATCTTAGCGCCTGTTCTACCTGCGCTGGCCTACCTAGCCTATCGCACCTTGTCGGGCCGATTCCGGGGCGCGTCGTTCTGGCCATTGGGCGTCGTGATCGCCAATTGGACCGCCTATGCCGCGATGCCCGCCTTGGCTGACCCTTTGATCCTGATCACCTATCTGGGGTTTGGTGCGTTGCTACTGCGGTTGTACCTGCGCGGGGCGGACCACCTCACGCTGCCAGCAATCAACGGTGCCGCCGAGATCAGGCTGGCGATGGGCCTGACGGGCGTGATGCTGATCGCCTCGGCGCTGACGGACATATATGTGATCTATGATTTTATCACTAACGAGGGGCGCAGCGCGGGCGCGTTTCTGTCTGTGGTTCAAACGGTGTTCGTGGTGGCCATCGGCACCTCTGCGGTGCTGGGCCGGTCGGCGGCCACGTCTGACACCGACACGCCCGAGCCGTCTGTACCAGTCGCCAGCGAAGCAGACAGCGATATCCTCGACCGCCTAGATGATCTATTCACCCGCGAGCGTTTGCACCTGTCAGAAGACCTCAGCCTGCGCCGTCTCGCGCGCCGCCTCGGGGTGCCGGACCGTCAGGTATCGAACGCCATCAACCGCGCCCGCGTGATGAGCGTATCGCAGTACGTCAACGAGCACCGCATCAAAGAAGCCTGCCGCCTGCTGCGCGAAACAGATGACAGTGTGTTGGTGATATCACTGGCATCGGGATTTGCCACCAAGTCGAATTTCAACCGTGAATTCGTACGGGTGACGGGCCAAACGCCATCGCAGTGGCGGGCGGGGGGCGAACGGGCTTAAGTCCGCCGCACCAACCCCTCAATCCGCGCGCGTGCCGAGTTTGACCGTGGCACCCAGAGACCCCGCTCGATCGCCTCGGCCAAGCGCTCTGCGATCTCCGCAAGCGCAGGCGCGTTGTGTTCGGCAATGAACTCCCGTGTGTCGTCGTCGCCCAAGAATGCCTCTTCGACCGCATCAAAGTGGTGGCCCCGCACGGCCCCTGTCGTGGCGGAGAATGCGAAGAGGTAGTCGACTGTCGCTGCGATTTCGAACGCGCCTTTGTAGCCGTGGCGTTTGACGCCGTCGATCCACTTGGGGTTCACGACACGGCTGCGCACGACACGGGCGATTTCCTCGTCCAGCGTGCGAATGACGGGGCGTTCGGGGCGCGAGTGGTCGTTGTGGTAGACGGGGCGGTCGCGCCCTTGGAGAGAGGCGACTGCAGCCGAGGCCCCCCCTTCGAACTGGTAGTAATCGTCGCTGTCGAGGATGTCGTGTTCGCGGTTGTCTTGGTTTTGCACGATGGCCTCAACTTGGCCCAACCGCTGTTCCAATCCATCCCTGTCGCGCACCCCGTCCGCGCCCGCCGCATAGGCGTAGCCGCCCCATTCCAGATAGGCCTCTCCCAAGTCAGCGCGGTCGTTCCAAATGCGCTCGTCGATCAGCGCTTGCAGACCCGCGCCGTAGGCCCCCGGTTTTGAGCCATAAACCCGCGACTGCGCTTCGCCTGCGCGCGCGCGGGCGGCGGCGGGGTTTTGGGCGTCGGGTTCATCCAGTGCTTGGACAGCACGCGCCGCGCTGTCGAACAGGGCGATCAACTGGGGGAAGGCGTCGCGGAAAAAGCCGGAGATGCGCAGCGTGACATCGACGCGGGGACGCCCCAGCACACCGTCGGGCAAAACCTCGAACCCGGTGACGCGTCTGTTCGCCGCGTCCCACGTCGGTTTGACACCCATCAGCGCCATGGCTTGTGCGATATCGTCGCCGCCCGTCCGCATGTTGGCCGTGCCCCAAGCGGTGATCAGCATCGCGCGCGGCCAGTCGCCGTGGTCTTGCAGGTGCCGCTCGATCAACAGGTTCGCGCTGGCCCAACCGAGTGACCACGCGGTGGGCGTAGGCACAGCGCGGCTGTCGACCGAGTAGAAATTACGCCCCGTGGGGAGCACATCCAACCGCCCGCGTGTCGGCGCGCCGGACGGGCCGGGGGGGATGGCGTGACCGGCGAGGGCCGTCAGTGTGGCGTGGCCTTCGGCGGGTCCGCAGGCCGAGACCATGGGCAAGATGCTGCGCGTGATGTGATCCAGAACGGCGGCAGCGGCGGGGCCGGGGGCTGTGGCCGTGCCATCGAGCAAGTGCTGCGAGAATATCTCTAGCCGCTCGACTGTATCGCCCACCGTGCGCCATGTGTCCTCGGTGAGCGGTGTCAGCGCATCGGGGCGGGAGCCTAACCAAGGGTCTGCCAGATCAACGCTCAACGGATCGAAATTAAGCGCGAAATCTGCCGCCAAGGCGCGCAACAGCGATGCATCTGCCCCGGTTCCGTCGCCACGCGGCACGCGGGCTAGCGCTATCGCCAGATCACGGGCCAGCGTGTCCGTCGGGCTGACGCCGAAGATGTGGAGGCCGTCGCGGATTTGCGCCTCTTTCAGATCACACAAAAACTGATCGAGCCGCCCAAGGTCCGCGTCCTCGTCCTCGCCCGCCATTCCCGCATCCGCACCGATCCCCGTGGCCGAGGTCAGCGACAAGATTTCGCGGCGCAGGTGTTCCAGTCGACGCGCATCCATGCCTGCGGCCTCGTAGTATTCGTCGACCAGCGCCTCGAGATCGCGCAGCGGTCCATAGCTCTCGGCGCGGGTGAGCGGCGGGGTCAGGTGGTCGATGATCACGGCTTGGGCGCGGCGTTTGGCCTGCGTTCCTTCGCCCGGATCATTGACGATGAACGGGTAGATGTGGGGCATGGGGCCGAGTGCAATTTCGGGCCAGCAGTTGGGCGACAGCGCAACAGCTTTGCCCGGCAGCCATTCGAGATTGCCGTGTTTGCCCATGTGGATCACCGCGTCCGACTGCGCACGCACCCACGCGTAAAACGCCAGATAATTGTGCGGCGGGATCAGGTCGGGCGAGTGGTAGGTCTCGGTCGGGTCGATGTTGTAGCCACGCGCGGGCTGCAAGCCGATGGTGACATTGCCAAAGCGGTGCAGGGATAGTTTGAAGCCCTCCGCGTAGAACGGATCGTCCTGAGGCGCCCCCCATCGGTCGGTGATCTGCGTCCGCGCGTCGTAGGGGATAGCTGCGAAAAACGCGTCGTAGTCCTCGGCACGCAATGTCTCGCCGCCCGCTTTGTCCGCGCGGTCGGTCAGCCAGTTCGTCGGCCCCGCCATCAGGCGGTCCATGAGCGCTTGCGGGCTGTCAGGCAGGGGGCCGGTGTCGTAGCCTGCGTCGCGTAACAGCTCGAGCACATGCAAGGTTCCCGCAGGCGTGTCGAGGCCCACACCATTGGCCAAGCGCCCGTCTTTGTTGGGATAATTGGCGAGGATGATCGTGACGCGCTTGTCTGCTGCCGCCGTTCTGCGCAGGTTTGCCCAGTTCGCGGCAAGCTCGGTGACAAAGGAAATCCGGTCGCCCTGCGCCTGATAGGTGGCGATGGGGCACTCGGTCGCCGCGTCGAAAAACGCCTCACCCTTGAAGCTGAGTGCGCGGGTGACGATGCGCCCGTCGACCTCTGGCAGGGCCACGTTCATTGCGATGTCGCGCGCCGATAGCCCCTGCGCGCTGTCGTCCCACGCCTGCTGGCTCGACCCTGACAAGATGATCTGGAACACGGGTGCGTCGTTGGCCAGCAGCGGGTTGTTTGGTGTCTCGTCGCCATGTGGTGACCCCACGGCAAAGGCTGTGGCGTTCAGGATCACTTTTGGTGGGGTAGCCGCGAACAGCGTGTCGAGGGTCGCGCGGCTGAGCGGGTCTTTGAGGCTGGCGACAAAGATCGGCAGCGGTGCCAACCCTGCCCGCAGCATCGTCTTGACCAAACGATTGATCGGCCCCGTGCCCGCACCTTGCACCAACGCGCGGTAGAAGATGATCGGCACGACCGGCGCGCCTTCGGTCCATGCATCCTGCGCTGTTGCCAAATCAGCCATGCCAGTGCCGGGCCAGTAGACGCCCGCCTTGAGCAGCGGTTTGGCGGCGGCGGGCTTGGGCGCATCGTCGAGCATAGCGCGGGCGTAGGCCAACAGGTTCACCGCGTTTTCTGCGCCGCCCTCGACGAAATAGGACCACAGCGCGTCGTAGTCTTCGTCCGATACGGTGGAGAATGTGCGCAGGTCTGCGTCTGGTTTATCGTCACCTGGCAGGGCCACAAAGGGGACGCCGGCCTCGGACAGCCGCGCTGCAAACTGTTCAAACCCGTAGCGCCAGTAGCCTGCGCCCCCGAGGATACGGGCGATCACGATGCGCGATTTCGCCGCACAGGTGTCCAGATGCATATCGACCGACAGGGGGTGGGACAGGTGCATAATGTTGGCCAAACGCAGGCTGGGCGCGTCGTCCATCGCGGCACGCGCCTCTGACAGCAGGGCCAGTTCGGTATCGGCGGCTGACAGGATCACCACATCGGCGGGCGACTGCCCCAGATCAACGGGTTCTTTGCCGTCGCCAATCGCCCCCGGTGTTGCGGCCAGCAGATGCATCATTGCGCCCCTTGTGCGTCGCGGTGTAGGCCCTGCGGGTCCGCAACAGGAAAGACACCCCCATGACATATGGCACGAACGGCCCCGCGAAACCCGGCAAGGGCAACCCCAAGCACAGCGAGCACAACGCGTTCGGCACCAAGAAAACGCCCTACAACGCCCGCCCAGATAAGGCCGAGTTGTTGGCGCGGATGAAGGCGAACGCTGAAGCGGCCAAGAAGGGCTGACATCACGTCAGCGCCTTTTGCATGAAGATCGAGCTGCCCGCCTCAGTGTAGTCCCCGAACGGCCCGCAGGTCTCGAACCCGTGGCGCTCATAGAGTCTATGGGCCGCATGCAGCACGTTGCCCGTCTCTAGTTTCAGCATCGTCAGACCTACGCCGCGCGCCTCGTCCTCGATCTGGCGCAACAGGGCGTCTGCCACCCCTTTGCCACGGGCCGCCTCATCCACAAACATCGACTTCACCTCGCCGTAGCCGTCCTTGATCGCCAGCGCCCCGGTGCCGAGGATCACCTCGCCTTCGCGGGCCGTGTAGAACCGGATGTGGTCGGCGCAGAGATCGTTGATATCGAGGAAAAAGTTGTCCTCGGGCGGAAACAGACTCTCCATCAGCGCATGGCTCTGACGCAGCAGCGCTGTCGCCTGCGGATCATGGGGGTCTGTTTGCGCCACGATGATCATGCGGTGATCGCGGCCTCGATGGCGGCATGGTCCAACCCCGCCTGACCGATCACCACCAGCCGCGTCTCGCGGGGGGCAGTGCCAAACGGCTGGTCAAAATAGCTGTCGATGCGCGGCCCGACGGCCTGCACCGTCAGGCGCATGGGTTTGCCTGCGACGGCAACAAACCCTTTGAGGCGCAGGATGTCGTGGTCTTGGATGATCTGCACCAGCTTCGCCTTGAACGCCTCGGGATCGGAGACCTCCGGGGCGGTCACAACAAAGCTCTCGAAAGCGTCGTGGTCATGGTCGTGATGATGGTGATGATCGTCGTCGTGATGGT
>CALHAP010000250.1 GCA_937931795.1 uncultured Paracoccaceae bacterium | reverse complement strand
ACAACACGCGGATGTTCTACGGCGATGCGAAGGCGTCACTGGATACGTTGCTGCCAAAGATCGACTGATCGCAGCGGGCAACATTTAGTCTGATCAGAAAGGGCCACTCTCGGTTGAGGTGGCCCTTTTTCGTGGACTTCGCGCGGGACGGGGCCATGTGAAAGGTTAGGACAAAAATGAGGGTCACATGCTGAGACACGTTACATTTCTATGCTGTATGGGTGTCGCGCAAGCCGCCCAAGCTGACGTTACGGTTCAATTTATCGAAGGCGCGCCCAAAGACCGCTTTGTGATTTCGACAGACACGGGCGTCTGCGCCGATACGCTGATCCGGGTGACGATTGATATGTCAGGATCGGCAGGTGGATTGATTTTTGACGTGACCGGCGCGGGTGCGGGTGTCGAGGTGTTTCAGCCTTTGGAACTGGTTGCGGGCACCGACGTCGTGACAGGCACATCTCAGGTGACGGATGGCGATGATGAATTGGTGTTAGAGCTCGGCGCGATGCCAGCGGGTGCCGAAGTTGCGTTTACCATTGACGTGGACGACACGGTCGGGACACGCGCGATCACAGTGTCCGGGTCCGAGATTATCGGTGCTGAGCTGCGGGTGTTGGTGGACGGTGCGACCACCAGCGGTGCCTTTGATGCGAGCGGCCGTGCGACAGCAGTGACGCCTGCCTGCCTGTCCTAAAGGAGCCGTTCCATCACGAAGCGACGGTGGGTTTTTGTGCCCGCCGTCCAAGGTGGTGTTTCGTCAATCTGGGTGAAGCCTTGGTCTTCCCAAAAGGTCCGGCCACGCGCATTTTCTTCGATAACACATAGACGTAGGGCTGATGCGTTCGCCTTGGTTGCTTCGGATGTGAACCAATCTAGGGCGGCTTTGCCATATCCCTGACCCCGCGCGCGAATGTCTATGGTGAGGTAGCCGATGAACCAAAGTCCCGGTTCAGGATAGTCGCGCAGGGCTGACATTAACCCCTTATTAACCCCTTCGGCATCTAGGATCGCGAGGGTGAAAATATTGTCTGCCGCGATCTCTTGAGGTGCCCCAAAGAAGTCATCAATATCGTCGGAGGACGGGCCGCTGCCTGTTTCCAGTTTTACATAGTCCGACACCCAATCGAGCGCTTGGGCGACTGTCTCGCGGTCATTCTGTGCGGTCAGAACCCGCAGCGAGATTGGCCCGAGGTTGGTTAACAGGCGGTGATAGGTGCGGCCATTGGCGGGGCGGGTGAACAGCCCTGCGTCAAAGAGTTCGCGTCTTAGTAGGGCAGGATCACCAAATGTGTGGTGGTCGAGCAGGACATCGTTCACTTGGCGCTCGGTGTAGGGCCGTCCATGTTCGAAATGTGCGATCAGGCGGTCATGGACGAGGGCACGCAGCTTGGCCTTGCGCGGCATTTGCGCGAGGTTACCCGATGCATCGAGGAATGGAGCGAGCGGGTCTTTCATGGCGCATCCCGCCATGTCCCAAGGTCCAGATTATCCAATGAATACGGACCGATAGACCATCGGATGAGGCGTAGCGTTGGGAAGCCGATGTGGGCTGTCATGCGGCGGACTTGGCGGTTGCGGCCTTCAGTTAGGACAATCTCGATCCAGCGGTCGGGCACGGTTTGGCGGCTGCGCACGGGCGGGTCGCGGTCCCAGACATTGGGCGGATCAATCAGGCGGACGCGGGCCGGGCGCGTGGGACCGTCTTTGAGGGTGATGCCGCGTCGCAGGGGTTCAAAATCCTTGCCCAGTGGTGCGCCTTCGACCTGCACCAAATAGGTTTTTTCCATTTTATTACGAGGGCTTGCGATGCGGTTTTGAAGTGACCCGTCGTCGGTCAGGACCAGCAATCCTTCGCTATCGCGATCTAGGCGCCCGGCAGGATAAACGTCTGGCACGTCAATATAGGCAGACAGCGTCGGGCGCTCTGTCGGGCTGCGTTTGTCGGTGAATTGCGTGAGCACACCAAAGGGTTTGTTGAAGATAATTGTCCGGGTCATGGTGGCAAATTACGGGGGGCACAGGGGATGCACAAGCCGTACACGAGACGTGCGCACAGGCATGTGCGTTTGCCGCAGTGGCCCACCTTTCGCCATTGTATACCAAAGTACGCCGCTAACCCTTTGCAATATATGCGAATTTTGTGGACTTTGCGTGAGGTGTGGCTAGGTTGAGGCCAGACATTACGAAAGTGCGCCAGACATGACCTCGATCCAAGATCATCCACTGCGCTATGAATTATCCAATGAGTTGCACGCGCGCCCATTTCCAGTGGTTCAAGCGCCGAGCCGCGCGGCCTATCTGGCGCTCAAGCCTGCGGAGAACGCGGCAGGCCGCGACCGGGCGGCAGATTTTGCGCATTTGCTGGCGTTGCTTGATCGGTTCGCCGCCACCCATCCGAAACCCGGCGCCACGCATTACTTTGGTCAGATCGGTCGGCATTGGTTGAAATGGGAAAGCCACACTGAATTTGTGACCTACACTATTTTTGGCGACGGCTTGGCGGATCGCCCGTTCGATGCCGAAACATTTGCTGTGTTTCCCACCGACTGGCTGGATGCTGCACCCGGTGTGCGCATGACCTCGGCGCTGATCCGTATTGAGGCGCAGGGCGAGGGTGACAGCACGATTGCCGAGAAATTGGTTAAATGGTTTGTCGCTGAAAGCGTGGCAGTGAGCCGTGTGCTCGATGATCAATTGATCGTCGCCAGTGATTTCCGCATTGATCCTGCGGGCCACATGCGCATGGTTGTGTTTGCGCGCAAAGATACCGGCGATAGACGGATTGGCCGCGTGGTTCAGCGGCTGTGCGAGATTGAGACGTATAAAACCATGTCGATGCTGGGTCTTGCCCGCGCCCGAAGTCTAGGTGCGCAGATGGCCGCGATAGATGGGCAGTTGCGCCAAGTGGTGGCCGATATGTGTGGACCGATCAGTGACCCCGCAGAGACGTTGCAATCGCTGCTGACGATCTCGGCTGAGCTGGAAAATATTGGGGCTGAGACCTCGTTTCGGTTTGGCGCGACGGGGGCCTATGAGACGATTGTGAACCAGCGGATTGATGTGCTGCGCGAGGAGCGGTTTGGCGGGCGGCAGACCATGGCCGAGTTTATGATGCGCCGGTTTGATCCCGCGATGCGCACTGTGAAAAGCACCCAAGACCGTCTTGACGCGATGACCGCCCGTGCCGCCCGTGCCGCCGAATTGCTGCGCACCCGCGTTGATGTCGAACGTTCGGCGCAGAACCAAGAGTTGCTGGCCTCTATGGACCAGCGCGCGGATACGCAGCTGCGGTTGCAGCGCACGGTCGAAGGGCTGTCTGTGGTGGCGATCAGCTATTATGCGGTGTCGCTGGCGCTGTATCTGTTGGGGCCGCTCGAATACCAGCTAGGGATCAGCAAGGCCGTGCTGGCCGCCGTCACCACCCCCGTCGTTGTGGGGCTGGTGTGGTATATGGTGCGCCGGATCAGGAAGCGGTTGGAATAGCTTACTGACCGCGAATGCGTGGATCGAGCGCGTCGCGCAACCCGTCACCGATGTAGTTCACGGCCAGAACGGTGAAGGAAATGCACAGGCCGGGCCAGATGACCCGCTCGGGGTATTCTTCCATATATTGGATGCTGTCGAACAGCGTTTTGCCCCATGTGGGGAAATCTGATGGGAAACCGAGACCCAGAAAGCTGAGCGCGCTTTCGGTGATGATGGCATTCGCCAGACCCAGAGTGGCCGAGACCATGATGGGCGACAACACATTGGGCAGGATGTGCCGCGAGATCATGCGCCGTGACGGTGTGCCGATGGAACGAGCCGCGAGCACGAATTCGCGTTCTTTGAGCGCCAGGACGTCGCCGCGCACGATCCGGGCTGTTTGCATCCATGACGTTAGCCCGATGGCCACGACGATCAGGATGAAGATCCCGGTTTCGGGGCCGAATGTCGCGCGCAGTGTGTCCCGGAACAGCAGCATCATCACCAGCAAAAGCGGCAGAAGGGGCAGGGACAGGACCAGATCCGTGAAGCGCATGAGAGCGCCGTCGATGCGTTTGAAAAAGCCTGCCAGCACGCCGATCAGCGTGCCCACGACCACGGCGAGGATCATCGCGGTCCAGCCCACAGCCATCGACGTGCGCCCGCCCTGCATCAGGTTGGCCAGCACATCGCGCCCGAGGTTATCTGAGCCCAGTGGTTTGACCCAAGTGAACCGCGCCTCGCTGTCCCACAGCAGCGTGTAGAATGGGCGCATGTTCTTGTTGCGGATGTCCGTCTTGGTGGCGTCCACGTCCCAGATCAACGGGCCTATGGCTACGAAGAGCGTGATGAAGATTAGGAAGCCGAGGCCCCATACCGCCCCTTTGTGGGTACGGAACTGCGCCCAGATATCGCGCCATTGCGAGCGGGCTTTTTCGATGGGCACCGCGCGGGGCGGGGACATTGCGGGCATGTTTGTCATGGGATCAGTCATAGCGGATCCTTGGATCAAGCACGCCGTAGAGAATATCGGCGATGAGGTTAAAGAGCACGATCAGGATCGCGAACATAAAGGTCAGGGTCATGACCATGGGAATGTCGTTGCCTTGGATCGCGGTGATGAGCAATTGGCCCAGACCGTTCACCTTGAACACCTGTTCTGTGATGATCGCCCCGCCAAACACCTGCGGAACCCCAAGGGCGATGACGGTGATCACCGGGATCATCGAATTGCGCAGCACATGTTTGAGGACGACGACTTTTTCCGTCATCCCCTTGGCCCGCGCCGTGCGTACGTAATCTTGCCCCAGATTGTCGAGCATCGAGGCGCGCATATAGCGGCTGATTTGGCTGGCGTTGAACAGGGCGAGGACAAAGACAGGCATGGCCATCTGGCGCATCTGCGCGACGAAGCTGTCCCAATCGGTGACCCGCAGCTGTGTGTCGTAGATCGACGGGAACCAACCCAGATTGACCGAAAACACGAGGATCAGCACAACCCCGGTA
This sequence comes from uncultured Paracoccaceae bacterium, assembly GCA_937931795.1. GTDB lineage: Bacteria > Pseudomonadota > Alphaproteobacteria > Rhodobacterales > Rhodobacteraceae > JALZWD01. Next base: position 18,344 of record CALHAP010000250.1, on the reverse strand, counting down.
AAGAACGTGGGCACTGAAAAGCCGATCATCGAGATCAGCGTGCCCAATTGGTCGAATATCGAATATTGTTTGTAGGCCGAGATAATCCCGATGGGCAGGGCGATCAGCACGCCGACCACATAGGACATGCCGACCACCCATAGCGTCTGTGGCATCCGTTCGCCGATGGTGTCAAAGACCGGGCTGCGCGATTGGAACGAGATGATCCGCTGCGCGCCATCAGCCAAATCGGTGCCGAACATGGCGTCGATCATATATTGCGGCTCGACGATGAAAAACTGCCATAGAAACAGGCCAAACCGGATGTACCATGCTTCGCCTAAGCCCAGTGCTTCGCGCATTTTTTCGCGGACTTCGGGCGGGATCGTCAGTGGCATGTTCGCCAAAGGATCGCCGGGGGCGAGCAGGAGAAGCAGAAAAATTATCAACGCGATGAACAGCAACGTCGGGATGGCGAGGATCAATCTGCGGATAGAATAGGTCAGCATATGTGCGCCTGTGCCTGTTCATCGGGGTGTGGGGACAAAGAATAGTGCAGGGCGGTTGGATCACCACCCTGCACCTAGGATCGCTTATTCGGCTGCGCGATACCAATCAGCGGCATTCCACAGCTCGGAATCCCATGTGTTCAGCACGACACCGCCAAGTGTGTTGGCATGTGCAGACACCCGGCCACGGTCGACCAATGGGATGATGACGTTGCTGTCAGCTGTCAGCATGTCATTGAGTGCGGCCCCGATGCGGCCCCGCTCGTTCAGATCACCCGTTTGGGCCAGCTCAGCCCACATGGCGTCATAAGCCGGATCACAGAAGCGGTTGATGTTTTCACCCTGCCACTGGCTGTCTGGACGCGGTGCTTTGTCACACAGATACGCGCCGAGGTAGGCCTGCGGATCGGTGCCGTCAAAGTTGTTGGCGTACATTTCAACGTCTGCATAGAAGCGCTGGAATGTGTCGGGCGAGCCCGGATCACCGCCAAAGAACACGGAGGCGTCAATGTTGCGCAGCTCGGTTTCGATACCGATCTCCGCCCAGAATTCCTTGATCAACGCTTGGAAATCCTGACGGACGGCGTTGGTGGATGTCTGGTAGAGGATCGACAGCGGCTGACCGTCGGCTGTTTCGCGCACGCCGTCACCGTCTGTGTCTGCGTAGCCCGCTTCATCAAGCAGCGCGTTGGCGCGGTCGATGTCTTGGGTCAGACACGCTGTGTTGTCGGACGCGTAGATCGCAGGTGCTGGCACGAGGTTACAGGTCGCACGACCCGCTTGGCCATAGCCGATTTCCACGAGCAGCTCACGGTCGATGGCGATGGACATCGCTTCACGCACGGCTGGATCTGTCAAGAACGGGTGTGGGGCTTCTGCTGTCGAGCGGATGCCTTCTTCCAGATCAGAGGACGGATTGGTCAGGTTGATCTCGATCCGTTCAACGAGCGAGCCAAAAGCCGAGATCGGAGTGCCAACGCCACCTTCGGACATGTCCGAGATGACCTCTGGGGCCAATTGCAGGTTCCACGCGTAGTCAAACTCGCCTGTTTGCAGAACGGCACGACCTGCGGCCAATGCGTCACCGCCGCCTTTGAGCGTGGCTGTCGCGAATGCTGGGCGATTTGGGTCGCGGTAGTTTTCGTTGGCCTCAAATGACACCACGTCGTTTGTGCGGAATTCCGTCACGACAAAGGGACCAGTGCCGATTGGGCCAAAGTTGGCGTCTGTGCATTCAGGAGCGCGTGGGCCGAGGCATTCGGCGAACTGGGCTGCCTGAATGATCGGGGATTGTGCGCCCATGAACGGACCGTAAGGGTTTGGTGTCGGCGCGCCAAAGTTCACGGTGACGGTCAGATCGTCGACGATATCGACAGATGTGACGCCCTCAAACTTGGCCGCTTGTGCGCAACCGCCGCCTTCTGCGGTGCAATATTCCCATGAGAACTGGACGTCACGCGATGTTACAGGCGTGCCATCGGACCACAAAAGGCCCTCTTGCAGTGTCCATGTGATCGACGTCAGGTCCTCGGACACGCCGCCATTGGCAACGGTCGGGATTTCTGCGGCGAGGTAAGGGACGAGGTTGCCCTGTGGGTCATAGCGGCCCAGAGGCTCGATCACGAGCGAAGCTGCTTCGAGGTCTTTCGTGCCACCCGAGAGATACGGGTTCATGATGGACACGGCCTGCCAATAGATAATGCGTAGATCGCCGTCGCGTCCGCGCTCGCCCTCGTGGCCGTCGGCCATTGCCATCGGCGCGAGTGCCAGCGATGCAACGGCGCCCATCAGCGCTGTTTTAATCGTCATGGTGTTTCTCCTTGCTGGTTTAACGTCTCTTGTGGACTGGATGTGGCGCCTTGGCCGGCGCTCTGCGACACCGCAGGGGCGTGGCCCGCAGCGGTGTATTCGTCGGCGAAGAGGTGGCAGGCGACAAAGCGGCCCGGACTGACTTCGCGTGTTTCGGGATCTGTCTCGTGGCATACTGGCATCACCGCCGGACAGCGCGTGCAAAAATTGCAGCCCTTCGGCGGATTGGCAGGCGAGGGCACGTCACCTGTCAGGATCACCCGCTCTTTGGCGGCCAATTCTGGATCAGGTTCGGGCACCGCTGACAAGAGCGCCTTGGTATAGGGGTGCAGTGGGTCTGCGTAGAGCGCTTCGCGGGGGGCCAGCTCAACGATTCGGCCCAGATACATCACGGCCACGCGTGTCGCGATATGGCGCACCATCGACAAATCATGGCTGATAAACAGATAGGTCAGACCAAATTTCTCTTGCAGGTCTTCCAGCAGATTGACCACTTGCGCCTGAATTGAAACGTCGAGGGCCGCGATTGGTTCGTCACAGACGATGAACTTTGGATTGAGCGCCAAGGCCCGCGCGATGCCGATCCGCTGCCGCTGGCCGCCCGAAAATGCATGGGGGAAGCGATTGGCAAAGCGGCGGTTTAGGCCCACCGCGTCCATCAATTCCAGCACTTTTTCGCGCTTTTCCGCCTTGGACAGCTTTGTATGTTCATCAAGCGGTTCTTGGATAATAGCGCTGACCGGCATCCGGGGGTTGAGCGAGGCTTGCGGGTCTTGGAACACCATCTGCATGGTGGGTCTGCGGGTGCGCAATTGCCCTTGGCTCAGCGCGCCGATTTCGTCACCATCCATCAGGATCGAGCCTGCGGTTATATCATAGAGCCGCAAGACAGAGCGCCCGCAGGTGGATTTGCCGCAGCCGCTCTCGCCCACGAGGCCCAGCGTTTCGCCTTCCATCACGTCGAAGGACACGCCATCAACCGCCTTCACCTCGCCCACGCGACGGCGCAAGAGCCCTGCGTAGATCGGGAAGTGCATTTTGAGGTCGCGTACTTGGACCAGAGGCTGCGGGGCGTCCATGGTATCACGCATAGGATTTATCCTTGCGCAGGGCCGTATCAGCGCGGAAGCAGGCGGCGTCGTGACCATCTGAAATAGGGTAGCGCGCCGGCACCATGCGGTCGCAAATCTCAAACCGGTATTTGCAGCGCTCGCGGAAGGGGCAAGCCTCGGGTGGTGCGCCAAGGATCGGTGGCTGCCCTTCGATCACGGTCAGGCGTTTGCTGCGCGCGCCAGTGACGGTGGGGATCGTGGTCAGCAGTGCTTCGGTATAGGGGTGCTGCGGATTGGAGAAAAGGTCGCGCACGGGCGCATGTTCGACGATTTGCCCGCCGTACATGACGATAACGCGGTCTGCGATGCCTGCGATGACGCCCAAATCATGGGTGATCCAGATCACGGCCATCCCTAGTTTTGTCCGCAGTTCTTTCATCAACTCAAGGATTTGCGCTTGGATTGTGACGTCGAGCGCTGTTGTCGGCTCATCCGCGATCAGCACCTTGGGATCACAGGCAAGTGCGATGGCGATCATCACCCTTTGACGCATGCCGCCCGAAAACTGATGCGGATAGTCATCAAGGCGGGCCATGGCATCAGGGATGCCCACGAGGTCGAGCAATTCAGCCGCACGCGCTTTGGCCGCCCGTTTGCGCAGGCCCATATGTTTGCGCAGCGGTTCCATGATCTGCATGCCGACGGTGAACACCGGGTTCAGCGAGGTCATGGGGTCTTGGAAAATAAACCCGATATCGCCGCCACGGATGTTGCGCAGCGTTTCAGCGTCGGTGGTGAGCAAGTCTTGGCCCGCGAACATCACACGGCCATTTCGCACCTCAGCAGGTGGGGTGGGCAACAAGCCGATCAGCGACATCATCGTCACTGATTTGCCAGACCCGCTCTCGCCCACAACGCCGAGCAGTTCGCCCGGTTTGAGCGAAAAGCTAACGTCATTGACCGCATGGACCTCGCCACCGCGCGTGTGAAAAACGGTATTAAGTCCCTGAACATCAAGGATGGGCGCGGCCCCATCGGCCATAGAGAACCTCCCAAGTGGTTCAGATTTCTTATTTTTGGTTTGGCCGCAGCTGGCCCCCAGATTACGAGATACGTTATCAACAAATTGACGATGGGCAAGCCCCCGTTTGTGCGAAACCGAGGCTCTGCCCTTGTGGTCGTGTCGCAGCCCGGCCAATGTCGCCGCATGCCCGATCTTGTGGCAGTTTGAGAAAAAGGACCGCCTATGCCCGATGTCTTGACCGCCCGCGATCTAATGGCCCGTTTGATCGCCTTTCCGACCGTCAGTTCGGTCAGCAATCTGCCGTTGATCGACTGGGTCGCGGACTATCTGGCAAGCCACGGCATCGACAGTGTGCGCGTCCCGTCACCCTGCGGGGACAAGGCCGCCCTTTATGCGCATACAGGCCCCGATGTGGCAGGCGGCGTGGTCCTGTCGGGCCATACGGACGTGGTGCCAGTCGATGGGCAAGACTGGTCGAGCGATCCGTTCGTTGTCGAGGAACGCGCAGGCCTGATCTATGGGCGTGGCACCTGCGATATGAAGGGGTTTGACGCGCTGGCGATCTGGGCGATGGTCGAGGCGAAACGGCGCGGCGTCACCCGGCCCCTGCAATTGGCGCTGAGCTATGACGAAGAGGTCGGCTGCGTCGGCGCCCCTGTGATGATTGAGCATATGGTGAGCCACGGTTTGCCCCGCGCCGAGACCGTGATCGTGGGCGAGCCGTCGATGATGAAGGTCGTCACGGGTCACAAAGGTGGAACCGGCTTTCATGTGCATTTCAAGGGGTTTGAAGTCCACTCTTCGCTTATGCACGAAGGGGTGTCCGCGATCCTAGAGGCCGCCAAACTGCTGGTCTGGGCCAATGAGATGAACGCCGAGAACCGCGCGCGCACGCCCGGCGATTTGGCTGCCCAATTTGTGCCCCCGTGGACAACGCTGCATTGTGGCAAGATCGAAGGCGGCACGGCGCATAATATCACTGCGGGCGACTGCCATCTCGGCTTTGATTTCCGCGTGGTGCCGGGCGAGGATATCGCAGCTTGGGTCAAACGGTTCGAGATTAAAGTGGCCGAGATCGAGGCCGAGATGCAGGCCGTGCGCCCCGAGGCAGGGATCACTTACACACCATTTTTCAACGTGCCGCCCCTGACGCCCGAGACGAATGGCGCGGCTGAACAACTGGTGCGCCAATTGACGGGCGACAACGCCAGCCACGTGGTCAGCTACGGCACCGAGGGCGGACAATTCCAAGAGGCAGGCTATTCCGTCGTCGTCTGCGGCCCCGGCGACATCGCGCAGGCCCATCAGGCGGATGAATTTATCAGCGTCGAACAATTTGAGGCGGGCGAGGCGTTTATGGGCAAGTTGCTGACATGGCTCAGCTGACGTTCCCTTTCTCGACGGCTTCACCGCCCGTCTACCCCGGTCCTCCGCCGGCCGAGGCGGATGTGGTGGTCATCGGAGGCGGGGTGATCGGGATCATGTCGGCTCTGTTTTTGACCCGCTCCGGTGCGCGTGTTGTTGTGGTGGAAAAGGGGCGCGTGGCGGCCGAGCAATCCTCGCGCAACTGGGGCTGGATCAGGGTGCAGGGACGGGACTGGGCGGAGGTGCCGTTTGCGCTAGAGGCGCAGCGCCTCTGGGCCGAGATCGCCGCCGAATGCGACGTGGATATCGGGCTGCGGCAGACGGGATGCACCTATTTGGCAAGCGATGAGGCGACCATCGCGCGACGTGTCGCGTGGCAAGAGCAGGCCGTAGGCCTAGGCGTCAATTGCCGCGCGATGGACAGCGCCGAGGTCGCGGCGATGATGCCGGATGCGACGCGGACATGGGCGGGTGCGATCCATACGGCCAGCGATATGCGCGCCGAGCCGTGGGTTGCGGTGCCTGCCGTGGCGCGATTGGCGGTGAACGAAGGCGTGCAGATCGTCGAGGGCTGTGCCGTACGGGGCCTCGACATTGCTGCGGGGCGTATCGCGGGCGTCGTGACCGAGGCCGGGCGCATCGCCTGCGCAGATGTGGTCGTCGCGGGCGGTGCGTGGTCGAGACTGCTGTTGCAGCGGCACGGCGTTGACATTCCGCAGCTGTCCGTCCGCTCGACCGTGGTCGCGACCAACGTGCTGCCGCAAGTGTTCGAGGGCCAAGCCGTTGACGCCCGCGTGGCATTTCGCAGACGGGCCGATGGGGGCTATACGCTGGCCTCGGGCGGGCAGAACGAGCTGTTCGTGGGGCGGGATGCCTTTGCGTCCTTCGGTGCCTATTGGCCCGCACTGCGGCGTAATCCGACAGGCACAATGGTGATGCCAGCCGCCCCCTTGAGCTTTCCCGATGCATGGGGCACACCGCGTCGTTGGACGGCGGATGGGCAGAGCCCGTTTGAGCGGCGGCGCATCTTGTCACCCGCGCCCAGCCCGCGTCGCGTGCAGCGGGCAGTCGCTGGATTTGCAGAGACGTTTCAAGGGATTGGCCCGGTGAAAGCCCGCAAGGCTTGGGCGGGCATGATTGATGCTATGCCTGATATTGTCCCTGTAGTGGACCGTGCTGGGATCGAGGGTCTTACGATTGCGACGGGGATGTGCGGGCACGGATTTGGCATCGCGCCTGCCTTTGGCAAGGCGGTTGCAGCACTTGTGACGGGTGGTGCTATCGCCCATGATCTCAGCCGGTTTCGCCTGTCGCGGTTTAGCGATGGATCGCCGCTTGAGATTGGGCCGGATCTGTAGCTTGACCCTTGCGCTGGTGTGCGGCCTGCGGCACGGTCGGGGCAACCTAGGAGAGCCCTCATGCCCGTCAAAAACCGTTTCGCCGAACTGCTGCCCGAGATCACCGAATGGCGGCGTGATCTGCATGAAAATCCGGAGATCCTGTTTGAGACGCATCGCACGAGTGCCATCGTCGCAGAAAAGCTCGCGGCGTTTGGTTGCGATGATGTGACGACGGGGATTGGCCGCACGGGTGTGGTCGGCGTGATCAAGGGACGCACGAATAATTCGGGCAAAACCATAGGCTTGCGCGCCGACATGGATGCACTGCCGATCCACGAGGCGACGGGGCTGGACTATGCGTCCAAGACCGACGGCGCGATGCATGCTTGCGGGCACGATGGGCACACCGCGATGCTGCTGGGGGCTGCAAAGTACCTCTCCGAGACGCGCAATTTTGATGGCACTGTCGTAGTGATTTTCCAACCCGCCGAAGAAGGCGGCGGTGGTGGTCGCGAGATGTGCGAAGACGGGCTAATGGACAAATGGGGCATTCAAGAGGTCTACGGCATGCACAATTGGCCGGGCAAACCGGTGGGCAGCTTTGCGATCCGCTCAGGTCCGTTTTTCGCCGCGACCGATCAGTTTGAAGTGACGATTGAGGGCAAGGGCGGGCATGCCGCCAAGCCGCAGGAGACGGTTGATCCCGTGGTTGCCGCGTCGCATGTGGTGACGGCGCTGCAGAGCATTGTGTCCCGCAACGCGGACCCTGTGCGCCAAATCGTGGTCTCGGTGACCTCGTTCGAGACGTCGTCCAAGGCGTTCAACGTCATCCCGCAGCGCGTGCATCTCAAGGGCACGATCCGCACGTTGGGCAACGACATGCGTGACCTTGGCGAGGAACGGTTCAAGGCCATCGTCACGCAAACCGCGGCGGCATTGGGGGCCGAGGCCGAGATCAACTGGATCAAAGGCTACCCGTCGATGGTCAACCACGACGCGCAAACCGAGTTTGCCGCCGATGTCGCGCGGTCGGTCTCGGGCGATTGCGAGGAAGCGCCACTGGTCATGGGTGGCGAAGATTTCGCCTATATGCTGGAAGAACGGCCGGGGGCGTATATCCTCGTGGGCAACGGCGACACCGCGAGCGTCCACCACCCCGAGTACAACTTTGACGACGATGCTATTCCAGCGGGGTGCAGTTGGTGGGCCGAGGTTGTGGAGCAGCGGATGCCTGTGGGGTGAGGGGGGTAACTCTGTTTGCGCGATGGCTGGTTTGAAACGAAATCTACATTTTCTGTCGCTATTTCTGTATTGGTTGTGGGAATTATGTAAATTCAATACCTACTTGGGGTTTTGGCATATCGAGCAACGACTATGACGCAACGCATTTCGAATAGTTTTGAAGCCGATGAGCTTTTGCAAGCTTTGGAAATCTGCCTGAAATCCAAACGCGAGGAGTCAAAATCATATAAGTATTGGCACTCAGCTGGATGGTCAGATGTCGTTGAAACTTTTGGTGAAGACAAATCTCAATCGTTTCTCACTTACTTGGTCATGCTGGAAAAAACATTCAAAGATGTTGAAAATAGGTTAACTCAAACGCTTAAAGATCGTGGTAAGCAGTCTTATCTTTTTGACTACCGATGTGAGGTGGTTTCGGCATTTAGGGTTGAATACCCGTCGGCACCTTCAGAGGTGGTCGATATGCTGGAGTGGGATTTCATGTATAGGTACCGCTAAATCTGCTCATCTTTTGGTCCGTATCATTTTGTTACTAATTGTCACCCCCCCGTATGGCTCATATGCCGCGTCATTTGTCCGTCCAGCCTGTCCCGCGAATAGTCGAAATCATGCCCTTTGGGTTTCAGCGCAATCGCGGCCCGAATGGCGTCTTCTAGCACCGTGTCATCGCTGGACGCCCGCAGAGGTCCGCGCAAATCTGAATGCCCTTCTTGGCCGAGGCAGGTATAAATCTCTCCGGTGCAGGTGATGCGCACGCGGTTGCAGCTTTCGCAGAAATTATGCGTGAGCGGCGTGATGAACCCGACCCTTTGCCCCGTCTCGCCCAGTTGCACGTAGCGCGCGGGGCCGCCGGTGTTGAGCGGGATGTTGATGAGCGTGTAGTGCTCGGCCAATGTCGCGCGCAGATCGCGCAGCGGCCAGTATTGGCCCAGCCGGTTTTCATTGCCGATGTCGCCCATGGGCATGACCTCGATGAACGTTAGGTCCATCTGGCGGCTGGCGCACCACTCGATCAGGGTCAGCAGCTCGTCTTCGTTGAAATCCTTGAGGGCGACGGTGTTGATCTTGACCTTTAGGCCTGCGGCGAGGGCGGCCTCGACGCCTGCGAGGACTTGGGGTAGGCGGCCCCAGCGGGTGATCTCGGCGAATTTTGCCTCGTCCAGCGTATCGAGGCTGACGTTGATCCGGCGCACGCCAGCGGCATAGAGGGCATCGGCATATTTCGCGAGCTGGCTGCCATTGGTTGTCAGCGTCAGCTCATGCAGCGCGCCACTGTCGAGGTGGCGTTTCATGCCTTCGAAAAACGTCATGATCCCGCGCCGCACCAAAGGCTCGCCGCCCGTGATCCGCAGCTTGCGCACCCCGAGCCCGATGAAAGTGCTGCATAGACGGTCGAGCTCTTCCAACGTCAGTAGCTCTTTTTTCGGCAAAAACTGCATGTTTTCGGACATGCAGTAGACGCAGCGAAAGTCGCAGCGGTCGGTCACAGAGACGCGCAAGTATGAGATGGCGCGGGCGAAGGGGTCGATGAGTTGTTCCATGCGCCAGACCGTATGGATTGGCGAAGTGTTGCGCAATGGGCAGCAGGGTAACATGACCGACATTGGGGTGCTTGTGGGGCGTGGGCGCGCGGGCTACGATTCTTGGCATGAGAACATTTGCCCTGATATCACTGGCCACGCTGGCCGCCTGCAACGCGCCCTCGGCGCCTGAGTGGCTGCGCACCGAACCTGTCGTGCCCGCCGACATTGCCGCAGATGCGCTGGACACGGGTCCGGTTGAGACGCTCGACACCACGCCACCGCCGCCGCCGCCCGTAGGCGCGAACACTGCGGAAGAATTTGACACGACCTCTGCCGAAGACCGCGCCGCTGCTTTGGCCCCGGTCGAGCCTGCGGGCGAAGAGCGGTTGGGTACGACATTGGCCACACTTGGGAACCCCGCTGATCCGGGAATTTGGATCGAAACGGGCCTCGTGACGACCCTGACACCGGGTCGCGTCGAAGTGCCGGGCACAGGGGCCACGATCAATCTGGAATTGCGCCCCTCTGGCGGGTCCGCAGATGCAGGCAGCGAGATATCCTTGCCTGCGATGCGCCTGCTAAGCCTTCCGTTCACGGCGATCCAAGAGCTGGTGGTCTACCGTTTGCCAGCGGGCACGTCCGTATCGGGTGATGACGCGCCCCAGATCGCCTCTGCCGAATAAGTCTTAGCTGTCGAGGTGACGCGCGGCCTCTTTGCGGGCAAAGTTCGCCATGCGGTCGCCGTGTTGGTCGAGGAACGCGCGGGTGCGCGGGGCGTCGTGTTTTGACAAATCGCGCACCCACCATGCCACGGCTTTTTGGATGAACCATTCGGGGTCGTCGACGTAAGACGCGCACCATCCCAAAATGCGATCCCGCGCCTCTAGCTCGGCAGGTTTGGGGTGGTTTTGTTTGGTCCACGGTAGCGTCATCACGAGAGCTGCGCGTTTGGTCCAGAGGTGCTCGGATGTTGTCCATGCCTCGACCTCGTCCAAGCGCGAGGGGTCCGCGACCAACCGTTTTTGCCCAGCGATGCTGGCATGATCGGCAATGGCCCATGCGTCAAACGTCGGCACCCAAGAGGTGATCAACGCCCATGCGCCGCTGTCGTCGGGTTTGATCCGCGCTTGGGTCAACAGCTTGGCTGCCGCAAGGCGCGCCTCGTGGATGTCGGTGTCCCATAGGGCTGCGCACAGCGTTAGGCGTTGCTCGAGCGTCAGCTCAGGTCGCCATGCTTTGCACAGCGCGTCAATCTCTGGGTTGGCGGTGCCGAGATAGGTGCGCGGCACCTTGTGGTAGACTTCCATGGCAAGCGCTTTGCCGGGCACGGCGGCTGCGCGGAGTTGGGCGAGGGCGTCATCGAGGGTCATCGCGGGCGGCACAGTTGGAAATCGAGGTGGGTGCGGATCGTCGGCCATTCGGTGTTGAGGATCGAATAGACGGCTGTGTCGCGCAGGGTGCCATTGGCCATTGTCATATGATTGCGCAGAATGCCGTCGGGCTTTGCGCCCAGCCGTTCGATAGCCTGCCTGCTTTGGTGATTGAGCGCATGGGTGCGAAATTCGACGGCGATGCAGCCCAACGTCTCGAAGGCGTGAGCGAGCAGCAGGCGCTTGGCCTCGGTGTTCAACGGGCTGCGTTGAACCGAGCGCGCGTACCACGTTGATCCGATTTCCAGCCGAGGGGCGGCGTTGTCGATATTCATGTAAGTGGTCATGCCGACCGCGCGACCTTCTGGTGTCAGGACCGCAAAGGGCACCATAGCGCCCTCAGCTTGCTGCCGATTCCGATTGTCGATCTCGGCGGCCATGGCATCAGGCGTCGGCACCCACGTGTACCACAGCTGATGCAGGTCGCCGCAGGCCGCTTGCAGGTCGGCGCAGTGGTCTTGGGTCAGCGGGACGAGCTGGACGTGATCACCTGCCAAACTGACCGGACCAATGGTCATTCCACCGTCACCGATTTCGCCAGATTGCGGGGCTGGTCCACGTCGGTGCCTTTGGCTATGGCGGTATGGTAGGCCAGCAATTGCGCGGGCACGGCGTAGACGATGGGGGCGAGGAAGTCGGGGCAGGCGGGCATTTGGATCGTCTCCCATGTGCCATCGCTGGCCGCTTTGATGCCTTGCGCGTCAGTGATCAACAGCACCTTGCCGCCGCGCGCCATGACCTCTTGCATGTTGCTGACAGTCTTGTCGAACAGCTCGTCATGGGGGGCCATAACGATGACGGGCACAACCTTGTCGACCAGCGCGATGGGCCCGTGCTTCAGTTCACCTGATGCATAAGCTTCGGCGTGTATATAGCTGATCTCTTTTAGTTTTAGTGCACCTTCATGTGCCAGTGGATACATGCGGCCACGACCCAAAAACAGGATGTCGCGCGCTTCGGCCAGCTGTGCTGAAATACGCTTGGTGTCGTCCTCGATGGCGAGGGCTTGGTTCATCAGGCCGGGCAAGGCGCGCAGGTCTTTGATATGCGCATCGCGGGCCGTGTCGTCGATTTCGCCGCGTTGGTGGGCCGCGAGGATCGCCATGCAGGCCAATGTGGTCAGCTGACAGGTGAACGCCTTGGTGCTGGCCACGCCGATTTCGACGCCCGCGAGGATCGGCAGGGCCACGTCGCTCTCTCGCGCGATTGAGCTTTCGGGGACGTTGACGACCGAGACGATCTTGTCGGCTTTGCCAGCGCAGTAGCGCAGGGCGGCCAGCGTGTCGGCGGTCTCGCCCGATTGGCTGACAAAGACGGCCATGGTGCCCGGTGCGATGGGCGGCTCGCGGTAGCGGAATTCGGAGGCCACGTCGATCTCGACGGGGATGCGCGCCACTTGCTCGAACCAGTATTTCGCCGTCATGCCCGCCAGAAACGCGGTGCCACAGGCGACGATGGTGATCCGCTGGATACCGGTGAAATCGAGGCCGTGATCGTTGATGCTGGCCTCGCCCAGATAATGCGCGATGGTGTCGGTGAGTACGCTGGGCTGTTCCGCAATTTCTTTGGCCATGAAGTGCTTGTAGCCGCCCTTGTCGACGGTCGCGGCGTCGATGTGGATCTGGCGTTTTTCGCGGTTGGCGAGCGAGCCGTTGGCGTCGCGAATCTCGAGGCTGGTGCGGGTGATGACGGCCCAATCGCCTTCATCGAGGTAGGTGATCTGGTCGGTCATGGGGGCCAGCGCGATCGCGTCCGAGCCCACGAACATCTCGCCTGACCCGTGCCCGATGGCCAAGGGAGACCCCTTGCGCGCAGCAACCAGTAGGTCGTCTTCGCCGTCGAACAGAAAGCACAGCGCATAGGCCCCTTCGAGCGCTTGGATCGTGAGATCTGCAGCCTCAACAGGTGTTTTGCCCTCGTCGAGGTGCATTTGGCACAGAAGGGCGACTGTTTCAGTGTCCGTGTCGGTCTCATGCGCGAGGCCAGCGGCGGCGAGTTCGGACCGCAGCTCGCGAAAGTTCTCGATGATGCCGTTGTGGACCACCGCGACGCGGCGTGTGGCATGCGGGTGCGCGTTTTTCACCGACGGCACGCCATGCGTGGCCCAGCGGGTGTGGCCGATGCCAGCCTTGCCCGCCAGCGGCTCGTGGACCAACAGATCGGACAGGTTCACCAGCTTGCCCACCGCGCGGCGTCGTTCAAGCGTGTCGTTCTGGATCGTGGCGATGCCCGCGCTGTCGTAGCCGCGATATTCCAGCCGTTTCAGCGCGTCGACCAACAGGGGGGCCGCTTCGTGATTGCCCAGAATGCCTACAATACCACACATATCACTCGTCCTTTTTCAGCGCGTCTTTTGCGGCGCGTAGTTTGTCTTTGAGCCGTTTGGCCAGCCCCGGCTTGGTCGCTTGTTTGGCGCGTCCCAATGCCAGCGCGTCCGCGGGCACATCTTCGGTGATGACCGAACCAGAGCCTGTCAGCGCGTTGTCGCCAACTGTGACCGGGGCTACGAGCATTGTGTTCGAGCCGATGAAGACGTCCGCACCGATGGTCGTTTGATGTTTGAAATAGCCGTCGTAATTGCAGGTGATTGTGCCCGCGCCGACGTTGGTGCGCGCGCCGATTTCGGCGTCACCGATGTAGGACAGGTGATTGACCTTGGCCCCTTCGCCGAGCATCGCGCCTTTGACCTCGACGAAGTTGCCGATGCGCACGTCCTCGGACAGCTCGGTGCCGGGGCGTAGGCGAGCATAGGGCCCGACGATGCTGCCGCGCGAGACATGGCAGCCTTCGAGATGGCTAAAGGCGCGGATGCGCACGTCGCTCTCGACCGTCACGCCGGGCGCGAAGATCACGTTTTGCTCGATGATGCTGTCGCGGCCAATGTAGGTGTCATGGGCGAAATGCACGGTGTCCGGCGCGATCAGGGTCACACCGTCGTCTTGGGTCGAAGCCCGTGCGCGCGATTGGAACGCGGCTTCGGCGCGCGCCAGCTCGGCCTTGGTGTTGATCCCCAGCGTTTCCGCCTCGTCGCATTTGACAACCGCCGCCGACAAGCCTCGCGCGCGGGCGATGCCCACGATGTCGGTGAGGTAGTATTCGCCGGACGCATTGTCGTTGGTCACGTCATCCAGCAGCGAGAACAGCGTCGCGGCATCGGCGCAGATGACGCCCGAGTTGCACAAGGGGATGGCGCGCTCGGCCTCGGTCGCGTCTTTGAACTCTACGATTTTGTCGAGCGCTTCGCCCGTGGTGACCAATCGCCCGTAACGCACGGTCGGATCATGCACATCAAAGCCCAGCACTACCACATCGGCGTAGGTCCGTGCGGCCTGCATCGCGGCGAGCGTTTCGGGCGTGATAAACGGCGTGTCACCGTAGAGGACCAGCGCGTCGCCTATCGCATCGGCCATGGCGGCGCGTGCGCAAAGGACCGCGTGGCCTGTTCCGTTCTGTTCGTCTTGGCGCACGGTGGTGATGCTGTCGTCCCATTTCAGGGCGGCTGCTTCGACCTGTTCGGCACCTACGCCAGCCACGACGACGGTTTTCTCAGGCTCGAGCGACGCCCCTGATTTCATCGCGTGGACCAGCAAAGGCGCGCCCGCTATTTCGTGCAGCACCTTTGGCCGCTCGGAATTCATCCGGCTGCCTTGGCCTGCGGCTAGGATAATCAAGTTCATCGACATGGCTACGCCCTCAACATTTATCCTCCTCTGACCACAAGCGCTGTATTGACGCAAGTGATCGGGGCTTCACTTCCCATTTCGACAGGTTACAGATGCCACAAAGGAGACAATACCATGCGCAGTGTGATCTTTGATCTTGATGGGACGTTGATGGACACCAGCGGTGATCTGCTGGCGGCGGCGAATAAAGTGTTTCGCATGCTGGGGCATGGCGATGTCTTGCAGGTCGGGCGCGACAGTGGGGCGGCGCTGAAAGGTGGCAAGTCCATGTTGCGCACGGGCTTTGCCCATTTGGGGATCGAGGACGAGGCCCGCGTTGATGCCCATTATAAGGACGTGCTGGAGGCATATGGCGAGGCTGTTGACGTCCACACTACGATTTATCCGGGTGCGATGGAGGCCGTCGAGGCCTTAAAAACCGCAGGCTATGGGGTGGGGATTTGCACCAACAAGCCCGAACGTTTTGCCGAGAGCCTACTGGTCAGTAAAGGCATCCGCGATACCTTTGGCGCGATGCTGGGGGCGGATACGCTGCCTGTCCGCAAGCCTGATCCTGAGCATTTGTTCGAGACCGTGCGCCGTTTGGGCGGTGACCCGGCGCGGACCTGTCTGGTGGGGGACACCGATACCGACCGGAATACCGCGCGCAATGCGGGCGTGCCGTCGATCCTTGTGACCTTTGGTCCCGCTGGTGGTGACATGGCGGCGCTGGACCCCGAGGCCTTGCTGCCTCACTATGACAATCTGTTGGATATTGTCGAAGGGTTGGACCTATGAGCGAGCGGTTTGAGGGCAGTTTTACGCAGCAAGAGCCGATCCCGGACGAGGGGATTGAGGCCGCGATGCGTGTCATGCAGCACGGGCGTTTGCACCGCTACAACACCCACGGCGATGAGATCGCGGAAGCCGCGTTGCTGGAGGAGGAATTCGCCGAGCAGGTGGGCGCGAAATACTGCCTCGCCGTGGCCTCGGGCGGGGTGGCGATGAGCACGGCCTTGCGTGCGTCTGGCGTGAAACATGGGGATGCGGTGCTGACCAATGCCTTCACGCTCGCCCCTGTGCCCGGTGCGATTGCGGCGGTGGGTGGCGTGCCTGTTTATGTCGAAGTGACCGCTGATTTGGTGATTGATCTCGATGATCTGGCGGCCAAGGTCGGGCAGGCGAAGGTGCTGCTGCTGAGCCATATGCGCGGACACATCTGCGACATGGAGCGGGTGATGGCGATTTGTAATGCCGCGGGCGTCACGGTGATCGAGGATTGTGCGCATACGATGGGGGCCGCTTGGGACGGGGTGCCGTCTGGGCGCTGGGGCCGCTTTGGCTGTTATTCGACGCAGACCTATAAGCACGTGAACTCGGGCGAGGGCGGTCTGCTGATCTCGGACGATGCCGAAGGCATGGCGCGCGCGATCATGCTGTCGGGTTCTTATATGCTGTTCGAAAAACACCGTGCCGCCCCGCCGATCGAGACCTTTGCGCAGATCAAATACGAGACGCCCAATATCTCGGGCCGTATGGACAACCTGCGCGCTGCGATCTTGCGCCCGCAGCTGCGCAAGCTGAGCGAACAGGCGGGCAAATGGAACGCGCGCTACCGGGCCGTTGAGGCGGGGCTGCGCGATGTGCCGGGTCTGACGCTGATTGTGCGGCCTGAAAAAGAGAGCTTTGTTGCCTCGTCATTTCAGTTTCTGCTGAGCGATTGGTCGAGCGAGGCCGTTGCTGACGTTATCGCGCGTTGTGCCAAACGCGGTGTTGAGTTGAAATGGTTTGGCGGGGCAGAGCCGAAAGGGTTCACCTCGCGCTATGACAGTTGGCGTTATGCCGATGTGCCCGACCTGCCCGAGACGGATAAAGTGCTCGCGGGCATTATCGACATGCGCCTGCCGCTGACCTTCAGCCTCGACGATTGCGCCCAAATCGCGCGGATCATTCGCGCCGAAGTGGGGGCTGTTTGGCAAGAGGTTGGGGTGTCGTAGGGTCGACCGGATGCCTCGATTAACATCGGTGTTGCTTTGGGGGCCCTTTGCCTTGCTTGTGTTTGGGGCGGGCATATTTGGCTACCGTTTGGGGCAATTGCCGGATGAGACCGAGACGATCCTGCATTACGCCGAGCGTTATGTCGCGGCGCGCGGGCGGGGGGCTACACTGACCGACTGCGTGGCGCGTGGCGGCGAAGACCCGGTGTGGATCACTGTCGTCTGCACCCATCCTGAGGGGGATATCACTGTTATGCCCGTGGGGCGGCGCGGGCAATTGCTGGGCGCGGATGACAGCGGATTTGCCACATCAGGGTGAGCCGGCCCACAAAACAAGTCCGATTTAGGCGAATGCGACCTTGCGTTCTGTTGACCCCGTTGGGGGTGGCGTTTATGCAGACGCAGACTTTCACAGCGGGGCGGCACAGCCAGCCGCACCCGAGATTGCCGAGGGACACCGATCTTGGAAGATTTCCTAAGAGAATACCTGCCGATCCTGATTTTTCTGGGGCTCGCTATCGCCCTCGGGGTGATTTTGATCCTTGCCGCCGTTATCGTGGCAGTGCGCAACCCGGATCCTGAAAAAGTGTCGGCCTATGAATGCGGGTTCAACGCATTCGACGATGCGCGGATGAAATTTGACGTGCGGTTCTATTTGGTCGCGATCCTGTTCATCATCTTTGACCTTGAAGTCGCGTTCCTGTTCCCGTGGGCTGTCGCGTTCCAAGACATCAGCATGGTTGGCTTTTGGTCGATGATGATCTTCCTTGGGGTGCTGACCATCGGGTTCGCCTATGAATGGAAAAAGGGAGCGCTCGAATGGGAGTGATGACCGGAACAGCCGTCGGTGCCGACAAAGACCACGGTGCTGCCGCGATTAATGATGCGTTGCAGGACAAGGGCTTTCTTGTCACATCGACCGCCGACATTATCAATTGGGCGCGCACAGGTAGCCTACACTGGATGACGTTTGGTCTGGCCTGTTGTGCGGTTGAGATGATGCACACGTCGATGCCGCGCTATGACCTAGAGCGGTTTGGCACGGCACCACGTGCGAGCCCGCGTCAATCTGACCTGATGATCGTCGCAGGAACGTTGACCAACAAAATGGCCCCCGCGCTGCGCAAGGTCTATGACCAGATGCCAGAGCCGCGCTATGTGATCTCAATGGGGTCCTGCGCGAACGGCGGCGGGTACTACCACTATAGCTATAGCGTTGTGCGCGGCTGCGACCGGATCGTGCCGGTCGATGTCTATGTGCCGGGCTGTCCGCCTACGGCAGAGGCGCTGCTTTATGGTATTTTGCAGCTGCAACGCAAAATGCGGCGGACGGGGACGATTGTCCGCTGATGACCGCGATGGGGGTCAATCGGATCGCGTCGGGCGCGGTTGTGGTGCTCTTTTTGATCCTC
>CALHAP010000249.1 GCA_937931795.1 uncultured Paracoccaceae bacterium | reverse complement strand
CCGGCAATCGCGCCGTCGATCCATTTGTTGCCAGTGGCATTCCACGCATCAGCAAATTCGGAAACCGCCGCAGCCTCTCCACCAGATGTCCACCAGTGGGTCACTTCAAGCTCAACGCCTTGTGCGACTGAAGCTGTTGTGCTCACAGCCGTCACTGCCGTCCCCACCATAAGGGATCTCATCAGATTGGTCATTTTTTCCTCCCAGAAAATGCGGTTTCCCCGCCAGTTGAGTGAATTGCCCGTTTCTGCAATCGATTAAATTAGGCGATTTGGCGGGTGGACTTGTCAAGAACTTCTGTAATCGATTACATTCTGAGTGGTGGAGATTGTTGGTCATGGCGCTGAAAACTTTAACACTTCAGGATGTTGCCCGTGTCGCGGGCGTGTCGACGGCAACCGTCTCTAGGACCCTGTCCGACCCAAATGTGGTCTCCGAATCAACGCGTCGAAAGGTGTCGGACGCGGTGAAGAGCACGGGCTACCGGATCAACCGGACGGCCAGAAACCTCAGAACGCAGCGCGCGCATTCTGTTTTGGTGCTGCTGCCAGACCTCGCCAACCCGTTTTTTTCGAACATTCTCGAAGGGATCTCTAGCCATTTGTCGAGCCAAGGCTATTCGATGCTCATCGCCAGCACCAAGCAGGTGCATGACAGCGGTGAACGTCTGATTGACTATCTTGATGATGCGCGCGCTGACGGTATGATCGTGCTGGATGGTGGTTTGGCCCCGGATGTCGTTGAAATGTTGGCAAACGCCCCGCAATCCAAGCCAGTTTTAACGGCCTGTGAATGGATTGATGGCGCAAGCTTTCCGTCGGTTCGCTGTGAAAACAGGCATGGAACGCGCGCCGCTGTAAATCACCTGTATGATCTGGGTCACCGCAAAATCGCGCATGTAACGGGGCCTGCCGATAATGTTCTAACCCAGACCCGCAAAGCTGCATTTGCCGATGAGATCGCAGAGCTGCGGCTGGACCTCCCGCCGGACTGGATCATTCCGGGGGATTTTTCGCTCATTGGGGGGTGTGACGCTGCGCGCGCGTGGATTGGGATGAAAGACCGCCCGACTGCTGTTTTTTGTGCGTCTGACCAGTTGGCATTGGGGTTTATTGCCGAGTTGTCGCGTCACGGGATCAGCGTCCCGCGCCATGTATCCGTTATGGGGTTTGATGACATTGATCTGGCGGAACAGTTCATTCCGCCCTTAACCACGATCCGCCAAGACAGGCTAATAATTGGCGAGACCGCTGCGAAAATGCTGATGTCCCGAATTCTAAATCCGGGCGATCCGCAGGCGGAGAATTCTGCCGTGCTTCCTGTGTCTTTGGTCATCCGCGACAGCACTGCACCGCCCCAATAAAAAAGGCCCCGCAAAATGCAGGGCCTTTGTCGTCATCTGATGCGCTTAGATTTGCGCCAGCAGTGTCTCACCGGCGGAGATTTCGCATTCGCCGGGGCTGCCTTCTTCGTTCAACTGTTTCACCACGCCGCCGTCGACATACATCGCGTATCGCTTGGATCGGTCGTAGAACCCGACGGGCGGTGCTGTGAAATTCATACCGACCGCTTTGGTGAACTCGGCGGATGCGTCGCCGAGCATTGTAATACCGGCCTCCGCCGCGCCCGTAGATGTGCCCCACGCGTCCATGACGAACGGATCGTTGACTGCGATGCAGATGATCTCATCGACGCCTTTGGCATCAAAATCGCCCTTGGTGCGCATAAAGCTGGGGACATGCGCCGTTGTGCAGGTGCCGGTGTAGGCGCCGGGCAGCCCAAAGATCACGACCTTGCGCCCGTCGGTCAGCGTCGACAGTTTGACCTCTTCGGGGCCGTCAGCCCCCATGCGCAGCAGCGTTGCATCGGGTAGTGTGTCGCCAATGGAAAGTGTCATATAGCCCTCATCAGGAATTGCGTTGTCTGATCTTCGATATAGGGTGCGCGGCAGGATTTGACCACAAGGGGGCAGCCATGTCTGAGCACTTTGTCATCATCGGCGGCGGGCAGGCGGGGGCCTCTTTGGTGGCGAAACTGCGCAGCGAGGGGTTCGCGGGCCGCGTCACCTTGATCGGCGCTGAACCTGTATTGCCCTATCAGCGCCCGCCCTTGTCCAAGGCGTATATGCTGGGCGAGATGGCGCAAGAGCGCCTGTATCTCCGCCCCGAGAGCTATTACGCCGATAACGCGATCGAACTGATGCTGGCCGCGCAGGCCGTGGCGATTGATCCGCAGGCCCGCGTCATTTCCTTGGCAGATGGCCGCCATATCGCTTACGACAAGCTGGCCTTGACCACAGGAGCACAGCCGCGCCAGTTGCCCGCTGCGATTGGCGGTGATCTGGGCGGTGTGCTGACCGTGCGCACGTTGGCCGATGCGGATGCGATGGCACCCCATATGGTCGCGGGGCGGCATGTGCTGATCATCGGCGGTGGATACATCGGGCTAGAGGCCGCCGCCGTCGCCGCCAAACGCGGGATGCAGGTCACAGTGGTTGAGATGGCCGAGCGTATCTTGCAACGCGTCGCCGCCCCCGAGACGTCCGACTATTTTCGCGCCCTTCATGCCAGCCACGGCGTGGATATTCGCGAAGGCGTGGGGTTGGAGCGTCTGACGGGGCAGGGTGATGTCACTGGCGCGCGCCTCAGCGACGGGATCACGCTGGACATTGATCTGGCGATTGTCGGCGTGGGGATCGTGCCGAACACGGCGCTGGCCGAAACGGCAGGTCTGGTGCTCGACAACGGGATCGCCACGGATGCGCAGACCCGCGCCTCTGATCCGCATATCTATGCCGCCGGGGATTGTGCGTCTTGTATGTTCAATGGCGTGCGTCTGCGGATCGAGAGCGTCGGCAATGCGATTGATATGGGCGAAGTGGCGGCGCGCAATATGCTGGGCCAAGATGTGGCTTACGCACCCAAACCGTGGTTCTGGTCCGATCAATACGACTGCAAACTGCAAATCGCGGGTCTGAACATCGGCTATGACGCGGTGCATGTGCGGGGCAATGGGGCGGAGGTCTCGCATTGGTATTACCGGGGTGAGACGCTGTTGGCGGTCGATGCGATGAACGACCCGCGCGCCTATATGATCGGCAAACGCTTGATCGAGGCGGGCAAATCACCGCCCGCTGCTGTGATCACTGATCCCACGACGGACATGAAAGCCCTGCTGCGCGCATGAGGATTATCGCAGGTGAAAATCGTGGTGTGGTGCTGGCCGATGTGGGGGCTGGCGATGCCGCGGCCCATCTGCGGCCCACCCCGGACCGCGTGCGCGAGGCGGTGTTCTCGATGCTGATGTCGGGGAAGTATAATTTGCAAATGGCAAATGCCCGTGTGCTTGACATGTTCGCGGGCACGGGCGCGCTGGGATTTGAGGCGCTGTCGCGCGGGGCTATGCATTGCACTTTTGTCGATGATGGCGCTGTTGCGCAGCGCTTGATCAAAGAGAATGCGAAACGGTTGAAGCGGACCACGCAGGCGCGCGTTATTGCTGGGCAGGCGGCGCGCATGACGCAAGCGAAAGAGGCCTGTAAGCTGATATTTTTAGACCCTCCCTATGCCCAGAACCTAGGGGTTGGCGCGTTGGTGCAGGCCGAAGCGCAGGGATGGATTGCACCGAATGCGCTGGTGGTTTGGGAAGAGAATGCGCCACAAGCGCCGCCAACCAAGTTTGCACTTTTGGAACATCGTCGGTTTGGTGATACGTGGATCACTCTGCTGCGGTTTGAAGGATGAATACGATGCGGCCTGAATTGGTGATGTTCGATTGTGACGGTGTTTTGGTTGATAGCGAAGGGGCGTCAACGGAAGTTATGGCGGCGTTCTTTCGCTCTTATGGTGCAGATATCGAGGCGCGCGATGTGCATGCCTTGTTTGTAGGCGGCACCCTGCGCTCGGCGGGCGAGTTGATGATCGAACGCGGCTGCGCCTTGCCGGGTGGTTGGTTCGACGATCTGGTGGGCCGTGTCGTGGACCGGATGGCCCAAGGGGTGCCCGTGGTGCCCGGCGTCGTCGATCTGTTGGACCGCTTGGACGCCGCCGATTTCGCGACTGCAATCGTCAGCAACGGATCGGACGCTAAGATGCAGGCATCGCTGGGGCCATCGGGCCTCTATGCGCGGTTCGAAGGGCGGATATTTTCGGGCTACACGCGCCCGCCAAAGCCCAGCCCCGCGATGATTTTCGACGCGATGGCACAGGCGGGCGCCTCTGCGGAACGGTCGGTCATGATCGACGACAGCGCGCCCGGTTGCCGGTCTGGCGTGGCGGCGGGAGTGCGCACATTGGGGTTTGCCGTCGAGGGACAGGGCGCTGATTTGGCCGCAGTGGGGGCCGAGGTCGTCACCTCGATGGCGGATGTGGCGCGGGTTATCGGTCTCTAAGGACGCACGCGGGCTGCTGCGATCATCGTGGTGTAGAAATCTGAATATTGATACCCGGTCAGGCACAGATCATGGATGATCACAAAGGTCAGACCGCTGGGCAGTTGCGCGAAAAGACTGCCCTTGGTCGCAGTCAGCGGCAGGCAATAGCTGCCGGAATGGCTGATAAAATCGCCTTCGCCCCAGTATTCTATGTCGACGCCCGGTCCGTAATACACGCCGCCTGCAACCGTTACGATGGGCCAATCGGGTGTCGGCGCGAGGCCATCTGCAAAGCGCGCGTAATCCGCCGCTGACATTTCCCAGCCTGCGTAGGCGAGCGTGCTGCCAAATTGCCCAGAGGCGCGCGCCGTCTCCAACCCGCCCAAGACACTTTGTCCACAGACGTCTTCAACCGGCCCACCGCTGACCTGTTGGATAATGCTGCCCAGAATGGCGTAATTTTCGTTGTTATAGTGAAACCCCGTATCCCCTCGGATCTGAGTCAGCGATTGCGCAGCCAGCGTGTCGTGCCCATCCATAACGCCCCACCACGCGGGGTGAAAAATGGTTTGCGTACGATCAAAATTCAGACCTGATGTATGGGTGAGCAATTGCGCGGTGGTGATCTGCGCTGCGGCTGATTTCAGATCGGGCAAGATATCAGGCCTGTTGGCAAAGATATGCGACAGCGGCGCATCAAGCGAAAGACGGCCATCCTCGACCAGCGCCATGATGCAGGCCCCGGTCACGGCTTTTGATAGCGAGGCCAGCGGATAGGCGGCGTGCGGATCGCTCAGGTGCCCCCATTGCCCTATGATCTGCCCGTCGCGGATGATCGCTAATGTGCTGGCGTCCGATCCGGCCTGTTTCATCCATGTGCGCCATGCGACTTCCAACTCGAACGGCCCCGCGTGGGCAGGGTGGGCGAGGGCCAAGGCGATAAGGCAAAGCGGTTTCACATCCATAGGCCTATATCATGGCGTGCCGCTGACGCAAAATTAAGGCGCCGGATACGTGGGATGAAACGTGCCGTTGGGCGACAGGGTAAATATCTGTGCGGCGTCTTCGGTGATCCCGATGGAATGTTCGAACTGCGCAGACAGGCTCTTGTCGCGGGTCACAGCGGTCCAATCGTCGGCGAGCACCTTGGTCTCGGGGCGGCCCAGATTGATCATCGGCTCGATTGTAAAAAACATGCCCGGCTCTAGGGTGGGGCCAGTGCCGGGGCGGCCATAATGCAGCACGTTGGGCGGGGCGTGAAACACGCGTCCCAACCCATGCCCACAAAAATCGCGCACGACGGACATGCGGTGGCCTTCGGCGTAGGTCTGGATGGCCGCACCAATGTCGCCAAAGGTGTTTCCCGGACGGGCGGCTTCGATGCCTTTCATCAGGGCATCATGGGTGACCTCGATCAGGCGCTCGGCCTTGCGTGGTAGTTTGCCCGCGACATACATCCGGCTGGTGTCGCCGTACCACCCATCCACGATCACCGTGACGTCGATGTTCATGATGTCGCCGTCTTTGAGCTTTTTGTCGCCGGGGATACCGTGACAGACCACATGGTTCACGCTGATGCAGGACGCGTGTTTGTAACCCTTATAGCCGATGGTTGCAGAAACGGCGTTTGCGTCCTCGACCCACTGCGTGATCAAGCGGTCCAGCTCAGCGGTGGTTTGACCCGGTGTGACATGCGCGGCGATCCGGTCGAGAATATCGGCCGCCAGCGTGCCAGCGGCGTCCATACCAGCGAAATCATCGGCCTCGTAGATACGAATGCCGTCTTTGGTGAGCCTGCCTTTTCGGGTGTCCACGGTCGCGTTCCTCGATGTTTGATGCTGTCCACATATGTGAGCGGCGCGGCTGATGCAAAGC
Source organism: uncultured Paracoccaceae bacterium (assembly GCA_937931795.1). Lineage (GTDB taxonomy): Bacteria > Pseudomonadota > Alphaproteobacteria > Rhodobacterales > Rhodobacteraceae > JALZWD01. Next base: position 1,112 of record CALHAP010000249.1, on the reverse strand, counting down.
CTTGCGGTTTAGATGGCCTGAAATGTGATCTGCGGCCCCAAAACAACCTCACTTGGCGACATATCCGTGCGCAGACACAGCACCTCAACCCCCGCCGCGCGTCCGAGGTCAAAAGCGGTGGCATAGGCCGGATCGAGATCGCCCGCGATGGCCACGCGGTCACAATCGGTGCGTTGGACCAGATAGAGCATTACGGCGCGGTGCCCTTGGGTCACCATATCGCTCAACTCGGCCAGATGTTTGGTACCGCGCGCCGTCACGCTGTCAGGAAATTCGGCCAGGCCCGTTCGGCGCGACAGCGTCACGCTTTTGACCTCGACATAGGTGTCAGGCCGGGCCCCTGTCAGCAAGAAATCAACCCGCGACCCGGTGCCGTATTTCACCTCTGGGCGCACCAGATCATAGGGCGGCAGGCCGGGGACCGCATGTGCGATCAGCGCGGATTTCAGCAGTTTGTTGGGCAGGCTGGTATCGACGCCGGTAAAATGTCCGTTCTCGTGGTCGACCAAGCGCCAGCCGTATTTCAGCTTTTTCTTAGGGTCATCATTGGGTTCTAGCCAACACAGCGTGCCCGCCTCGGCTAGCCCCATCATCGAGCCGGGGTTGGCGCAATGCGCGGTGATCTCGGTCCCATCCTCGAGCATCATATCCGCCAAAAACCGTTTGTAGCGACGGATCAGACGGGCGGGGATGAGTGGGGTGGCAAAGCGCATGGGCCGCAGTATATCTAGGCTGCAACCAAAGGAGAAGCCGATGCCAAACCCTACCGCCGCAATGCTGGTCATCGGTGACGAGATTTTATCGGGCCGCACGCGTGACGCCAACATGCACCATCTGGCGGGTGAGCTGACCCAAGCGGGCATTGATCTGCGCGAAGTTCGCGTGGTCTCTGATGATCGGGGCGCGATTATTGCAGCGGTGCAGGCCCTGTCAAAGGCCCATGACACGGTGATCACATCGGGGGGCATCGGCCCCACCCATGACGATATCACAGCCGATTGCGTGGCTGCTGCCTTTGGCGTGGCGATTGATGTGCGCGATGACGCGCGCGCGCTGTTGCAAGCCCATTATGACAAAGCTGGCACTGAGCTGAACGCCGCGCGTCTGCGTAT
>CALHAP010000248.1 GCA_937931795.1 uncultured Paracoccaceae bacterium | reverse complement strand
CCCCTCCGGAATATCCCATCCATAGGCGCGTGCATCGCCGAAAGTTTCCCGGTAGCCGCTGGCAAACACCATCAGTTTTTTCGGCACGCAGCCTCGGATCACGCAGGTGCCACCCAACCGGCTGTCTTCGGCCAAGGCGACCTTCACCCCCAAAGCTGCGGCCACACGCGCGGCGCGCACACCGCCCGAGCCGCCACCAATGACATAAAGGTCGAAATCATACGCGCTCATAGCGGGGCTCCTGACAGGCGAATTGGATGGTGTGGGTATTCCACATCACGGGATTGAAGACCAGAGATTGGACAGGCCGCGTTATTGCTGCCCCCCTTCTCAGGATTGCCTAAGTGCAAGCGAATTTCTGCGGAGACAAGACACGACATCGTGCGCACAGCCCGTGCATAAGATGTGCATAGGCTGTGCCACGTCATTCTAGCGGATACATGCGGTTAGCTTTCCGGGTCGAGAAACAAATTGCCCGCGTCATCCAACGCCATCCGCTCGGCACCATCGGCCCCATCAAGACCGCGCATTTCGACACGGCCATCACCATATCCGACGATCACAGTATCGCAAATATCCAAGAACAAACCGTTCTCCACGACGCCGGGGATCTGGTTCAGGGCCAGTGACAATTGTCGCGCGTCGCCGATCCGTTTGAGATGCAGATCGAGAATATGGTTGCCCTCATCGGTGACAAAGGGCGCATCACCCGCCATGCGTAACGACACGTCGCGGCCCATCACATCCATACCCGTCAGCGCTTCTTCGATCAGCCCACGGGTGACATCACGGCCAAAGGGAATTACCTCAAGCGGCAGTGGATAGGCCCCCAAAGCCTGCACCGATTTCGACGCATCCGCGATCACGATCATCCGCTCAGAGGCCGTGGCCACGATCTTTTCTTGCAAATGCGCGCCGCCGCCGCCCTTGATCAAATTCAGGTCGCCGTCAAATTCATCCGCGCCGTCGATGGTCATGTCGAGCCACTTGGCTTCGTCCAATGTGATGACTTCGATCCCGACGCTGCGGGCCTGTTCTGCGGTGCGAGACGATGTGGGCACAGCCCTTATTTTCAGACCTTGATCTGCGACCATCTCGCCCAGACATTTGACCAACCACGCGGCGGTTGATCCGGTCCCCAGACCGACACGCATCCCGCTCTCGACCATCATCGCGGCCCGTTTCGCCGCTACAAATTTTGCCGTATCAATCGGCGACATTTCCCCAGACATATCGCGCCCCCCTTGGTATTGCCCTATGAGTCTGCGCCCCCTTTACCCCACTCGCAGGGCGGGCGCGACCGGGCAGGGCAACATTTCGTTTGCCTCCACGCGGTCGGGCGACTTACACCCCACCAAACGCAGCTCCGTTATGATCGGCGAACCCTATGTTTCTCTCTGTATTTGATATGTTCAAGGTGGGGGTCGGCCCGTCGTCGTCGCACACGATCGGCCCGATGGTTGCCGCCGCCCGGTTCCTCGACCATTTGCGCGCGCAACCCTTTGCCGTCACAGGCGTCTCGGCATCCTTGCATGGGTCTCTGGCGTTCACCGGTGTGGGCCATGCGACGGATCGCGCGGTGATTTTGGGCCTCGCGGGGTTTCGCGCCGATGATTATGACGCGACGAAAGCCGAGGCCGAGCTTGCCCGCATCCAAGACGACCACAATGTGCAACCCGCAGGTCTTGGCACGCTGACCTTTCATCCCAAAGACGACGTGATCTTTGACTACGGCCCCGCCCTGCCCGGCCATGCCAATGGCCTCGTGCTGCGCGGCACCGATGCACAGGGCGATGTGATTACGGAAATTACCTATTATTCTATCGGTGGCGGCTTTGTTTTGACCGCAGATGAGCTGGCCGCAGGCGGTGATACCGACGATGGCCCGCCCGTGCCATACCCGTTTCAAACCGCTGCTGACATGCTCGATATGGCGATGCGATCGGGCAAAACCATCGCCGAAATGAAGCGCGCCAACGAGCTGTCTCGCCGCCCTGCCGCCGATCTGGATCGCGGGTTGGCCCGCATTTGGGAGGTGATGAACGGCTGTATCGAACGGGGTCTCGTCACCGACGGTATTCTGCCCGGTGGCCTGTTTGTAAAACGTCGCGCCAAGGGGATTTACGACAAACTGCTCGCCGAACGGGGCCTCAACCAGAGCGCGCCGCACACGATCAACGATTGGATGAGCACCTACGCGATGGCCGTCAACGAGGAGAACGCCGCAGGCGGACAAGTCGTCACGGCCCCCACCAATGGCGCCGCTGGCGTGGTGCCAGCGACGATCCGCTACTGGCTGGACCATGTGCCGGGGGCAACTGCGGCGCGGGTGCCAGACCTTCTGCTGACCGCCGCCGCTATCGGTGGCCTGGTGAAATTCAACGCGTCGATTTCGGGCGCAGAGGCAGGCTGTCAGGCCGAGGTGGGGTCAGCTGCCGCCATGGCCGCCGCCGGCATTTGCGCCGTGATGGGTGGGTCGCCCGAGCAGATTGAAAACGCCGCAGAGATCGCACTCGAACATCACCTCGGCATGACCTGCGATCCGGTCAAAGGGTTGGTGCAGGTGCCCTGTATCGAGCGTAACGGGCTGGGCGCGATTAAGGCCGTTTCGGCGGCGTCGCTATCCCTGAGAGGCGACGGCACGCATCTTGTCTCGCTGGACGTGGCGATTGAGACGATGCGCCAGACAGGCGCAGATATGTCGGAAAAATACAAGGAAACAGCGCTCGGTGGCTTGGCGGTGAATGTGCCCAACTGCTGATTGCGCCGGGCGTCCGCGCGCCCTAGCCTGACGCGATGAGGCAACCTGACACGTCCCAAGATAACGCTCCTCTCGGCATAGCACTTATGCTGGGGTTTTGCTGTCTGGCCCCGCTTGGGGATGCGCTGGCCAAAATACTGGGCGAAGATGTGCCCGTGCCTTTCCTGATCTTCATCAGGTTTGGGGTGCAGGCTGCAATTTTATTGCCCCTCGCTCTGCTTTGGCGGTTACAGCTGCGCATGACGCCTCGCCTGTTCTGGCTGATCGGGCTGCGCACCATCCTGCACATCACGGGCATTGGGGCGATGTTCACCAGCCTGAAATTCCTGCCGCTGGCGGACGCGATTGCCATCGCCTTTGTGATGCCGTTCATCATGTTGCTGTTGGGCAAATGGGTGCTGCATGAAGAAGTGGGCAAATATCGGCTGATCGCTTGCGCGGTAGGCTTCGCAGGCACTTTGCTGGTGATACAGCCCAATTTCGCGCAAGTCGGCCCACCTGCGCTATTGCCGCTATTGGTCGCTGTGGTCTTTGCATTGTTTATGTTGGTCACACGCATGGTCGCGCGCCAAATTGATCCCATCGCGATGCAGGCCGTCAGCGGCGTCCAAGCTCTGCTGATCCTCGCACCCGCAGCTGTCCTTTGGCCCATAGTCTTTGACCCCGGCACCGCGCTACAAGATGCAAACACCCTCCTTTTGCTCACAGCTTTGGGTCTGCTGGGCACTTTCGCGCATCTGCTGATGACATGGAGCCTGCGGTTCGCACCCTCGGCCACGCTCGCGCCGATGCAATACCTTGAAATCCCAATAGGAACCTTGATCGGCTGGGCGCTGTTTCGCGACCTGCCCAACGCCTTGGCGGGTTTGGGCATCGCGATCACGATTGCTGCGGGTCTCTACGTGATCATGCGCGAGCGGGCCATCGCGCGGCGGACGATAAGGCAGCAATCAGCGGCCTCAACACAGCGCGCGGCAGAGTAAGAACGACATCCGGCGTCTGCGCGCGCAGGGTCACAGGGCCACCCACGGCAGCATTCGACGTACCAATCTGAATGCGCGGGTCAAAGGCCAGATGATCTGTGGCCCAACGTAGCCCGGTCGAGGCGACCTTCGCCTGAGCAAAGGGAAACAACGACACCGAGCAACCTGCGGGCAGATCCAAGGCCAGTAAAGGTGGGCACAGAACCGTCACGTCCTGCGGCCCGACAACCACGCAAGGCCGATCAGCGAGCTGCATCAAAACATGCATCGCGGCCAACGCGTGGTCGAATCGACCGCCCGCCATTCCAATGGCGAGAACAACCGGGGCCTCAATGTGGCTCAGTGCCTTATAAAAGTCTGTGCTGTCCTGCTCGACAATCGGGCACAATTGGGGCGCAAAGGCCTGTGCCGCTGCCTCAGACAGACTGTCCATGTCACCAAAAACAGCGACCGGCACGCGGCCCGACCGCAACAAGTGATCCGCCCCACCATCGGCCGCCACAAGCGTTTCGCTCATGGTTTCAAGGGCCGCGAGATCAGCATCAGGCACAGGTCCGCCACCAACCAAGATCACAGGCGTGTTTGAGCGGACAATCATATTTCGGGCTTCCAACTGTTTCGCATCCGTCAGTTTTGCCTTAAAACGGTCATCAAATAATACCTCCAAAAACCTGATATCGTTCCGGTTTCGGAACCATTTACCAGACAGTTTGATAGAGTAACGACAGGCAATAGCGAGCGTACAATGGTTGGTTCGAGCAAAATTTTGACAGTATCCTACGGGACATTCTCCTGTACCCTAGAGGGGTTCGAGGATTCCTTTGGCACAATGAAGGAGATCGCCGAATACTTCCGCGATCTCGCAGCAGACGACAGGCACTTCGGCGCAGAGCCGATCACGCCCGACGCTGATCTGTTGGCCAAGATGGCCGAACGCAGCGGCACCCGCCGTGTCGAGGCCAGCCGCGATGGCGGTGCCTTCTTGCTCAAAGCGACCGACGCAGAGCCATTGGTCGAAGACGCCGCGACTGCGGAGGCAGACAGCGATGCGCCCGCGGAGAAAGCTGCCGCCAAACCCAAGGCCAAGAAAGCGTCGGGTAAGAAAAAGCCTGCTGCCAAGAAATCCTCAAAAAAGTCCAAAGTTGCGGATGCGCCAACCGAGGCCGCTGAGACAAAACCCGTCGAAGACGAGGTTGCTGAGGCGCAAGACGATGCCGACGGTGAAACACCCGCCGAGGTGGCACAGGCCGACACGCCACAAGATGACAGCACAGACGTGGCCGCATCTGAAACAGCAGATGACGTCACAGCGAAAGCGGACGACACCACGGTTGAAGAAGCTGTCGTCGAAAACACAACCGAAGGCGAGACGGTCGCTGAAGATGACGTCGCCGCAGACGCGACCTCGACAGATGAAACTGCCGCCTCTGACACCGATGAGGCAGACGCCGCGCCGGAAACAGCTTCGGACGACGCGCCGGTTGAAACTCCGGTCGACCTGACCGCCACGGATCAATACGAAGAAGACTACGCCGCCGATCTTTCAGTTGAGGCTGCCGCAGATAGTGCCGCCTCAGAGCTGCCTTCGGCCAATTCTGTCTCAGCCAAGCTGCAACGCATCCGCGCCGTAGTCAGCCGCCAGAAAACCCGCGATATTACCGATGTCAGCGACCGCGATGACGACGTCGCCTCGACCGTTCCCGACCACGACGACCTTGAAGGTCTGGACACCCCAGCCGACGCGGATAGCGGCCAAGACGCGATCAACGCCGTGCAGGCCCGGATGGACCGTGTGCGCGCAGAGCAAGCCGAGCTAGACGCCCAAGCCGAAGCCGCCACAGAGGCCGAGGATATGGCTGATCTGGCGCGCCTTGACGGCGATGATGGATCCCAGACGGCAGCCACAGCGACAGCCGCCGCAACGCCAGACGCGGGTTCTATCCGCGAAACGCTCGGCGGTTTGGGTGTCGATACATCGCCCGAAACCTTCGAAGACCTCGCCAATGAAGGAACAGACGACAGCGCCACATCAGGCCTCGACCTGTCCGCCGCTGCCGAAGACACCGCCGACGCGGCCTCTGGAAAAGCCGATGAGGTCTTCTCGGGCATCACGGATGATGACGCCGCATCTGCGAAACGCGACCGCATCACCGGCTCGCCAGAAGATGACGCCGACGATATGGCGCGCATCATGGCCCAGACCGACGCCAAGATGTCCAACCCGGACACCAGCCGTCGCCGCAACGCAATCTCGCAGCTCAAGGCCGCCGTGGCCGCGACCGAGGCCGCCCGCGAGCTGGGCGACACCGAAACGCAGCGCAAATCGACCGAGCGCACATTCCGCGATGACATGAAGCAAGCGGTGCGCCCGACACGGCCAATCCGTCCTGCACGTCCAACGCGGATTATGACGCCGCCCGCAGACGAGACCACCCAAACGCCGCAAGCGGAGACCCCACAGGCTGAGACGCCCGCCGCCGCCGAGGCACCGCGTGCGCAGCCTGCCCCGCTAAAACTGGTCGCCTCGCAGCGGATCGAAGTCCCCAATGCCGAAATGCCCAGCATTCTAGGCGACAGCGACACCAGCAACAGTGACGGTGAAAAAGCGGATGCGCCGGTGACACCACGCACACCTGTGCGCTCACGCCGGATCGTGGTGCCATCGAAAGCAATCCCAACGGACGCAGCAGGCCCCGCTGATACCAGCAGCTTTGCCAGCTTTGCCTCTGATATGGGTGCCGAGAACCTGTCTGATCTGCTCGAAGCCGCCGCGGCCTATAGTTCATACGTCGAAGGCGCGCCTGACTTTAGCCGCCCGCAACTGATGGCCAAGATCAAAGACGTACCGGGCGAAGATCACAGCCGCGAAGAGGGCCTGCGCGCCTTTGGAACGCTGCTGCGCGAAGGTAAGATCGTCAAGGTCAGCAACGGTCGGTTCCAAGTGTCCGAAGACACTGCGTTCCACCCCGAACGCCGCACGGCCTAAGGCCAACGCCAGAGACATATGTAGAAAGGGCGGCCCTCAGAGGCCGCCCTTTATCGTACTTAGATACCCCGATGGGATTTATACGTCGTCCATTGGCGCGTCCGGGTCGCCCTTGCCCACACCTTTGAACACCGATTTGAACGGCACAGCCCAGAGCAAGCCCAACACCAAATAGATCACCATCTCGATCAGCACGTTTGGCCGTGGCAACAGGCTAACCAGCGTGGTCGCCACGATGATGTAGATCGGCAAGCCCACCAGCAAGATGATCAGCGACCAGCGTCTGCGCTGTTTATAGGTCATGGCCATCGGCGTCCCCCTCAGTCAGCGAACGGATCGGTCACGAGGATCGTGTCGTCGCGTTCGGGTGACGTAGAAAGTAGGGCCACAGGGCACCCAATCAACTCTTCGACCCGGCGGACGTATTTGATCGCCGCCGCTGGCAGATCGGCCCAAGACCGCGCGCCTTCGGTCGATTCAGACCAACCGGGCATTTCTTCGTAGACCGGCGTACAGCGCGCCTGCTGATCAGCAGCGATTGGCAAATAGTCCAAAGGTTCGCCATCCAGCATATAGCCTGTGCAAATCTTCAGCGTCTCGAACCCGTCGAGCACATCCAGCTTGGTGAACGCGATGCCGTTGACCCCGCTGGTCGCACAGGTCTGGCGCACGAGAGCTGCGTCAAACCAGCCGCAGCGGCGCTTGCGGCCCGTGACGGTGCCAAACTCATGGCCCCGCTCGCCCAACCGCTGGCCGTCATCATCGTCCAGCTCAGCCGGGAACGGACCTTCGCCCACGCGAGTTGTATAGGCTTTGACGATCCCCAACACGAAATCTATCGCGCCCGGCCCGATGCCAGTACCCGTCGCAGCCTGACCCGCGATCACATTCGACGAGGTCACAAACGGATAGGTGCCAAAATCAATGTCGAGCAACGCGCCTTGTGCGCCTTCAAACAAAATGCGCTTACCGGCTTTGCGGCTGTCATTGAGCACTTTCCAAACGGGGGCGGCGTATTCCAGCACCGATGGGGCGATCTCACGCAGGCTGGCCAGCAGCGCATCGCGGTCAATAGGCTCTAGGCCCAGACCATTGCGCAACGCATTGTGATGCACCAGCGCGCGATCAACACGCAACTCCAACGTCGCATCATCCGCCAGATCGGCGACACGGATCACACGGCGACCGACCTTGTCCTCGTAGCACGGCCCGATACCGCGGCCTGTCGTGCCGATTTTGGCGACAGAGTTCTGGCCTTCACGGGCGCGGTCCAGCTCACCGTGGAAGGGCAAGATCAGCGGGGTGTTCTCAGCGATCATCAGCGTCTCAGGCGTGATCTCGACGCCTTGGCTGCGCAGCAAGTCGATCTCTTTGACCAGATGCCATGGGTCCAGCACGACGCCGTTGCCGATCACCGACAGCTTGCCACCGCGCACAATGCCCGACGGCAGCAGCGACAATTTAAAGACGGTGCCATCAATGACCAGCGTATGGCCCGCGTTATGCCCGCCTTGAAAGCGGGCCACGATATCGGCGCGCTCTGAGAGCCAATCAACGATCTTGCCTTTGCCCTCGTCGCCCCATTGTGCGCCGACCACTACCACGTTTGCCATTGAAGATGCCCCTCTGCCCGGTGTCAAACCCGCGCCCGTATAGCGGCGACCGACAGGGGCCGAAACCACAAAATGCGGGCAAAGCGATCGCTGACAAATTCCGAACAGGAAATGGATTGTTTCGAAACGCGAAATTCGAGACCCGCAAAGACCCCGTGGCAGTCATCGCATCGGCACATTCTCACGCAATCTTAGGTTTAGGTGGATTTGAATCGAATACAATTTAAAGGATACACGAACCATGAGAAACCTCTTCTCGTTCGTCGTGGCCGCAACAATATTCGCGGGCGCGGCGCAAGCTGCCACACTCCCCTCAACGGTTGCTGATCTCGGCGCCATAGATGGCACGACGCAGACCTATAACGGCACACTGGCCAACGGGCGGGTCGTCGACTGGATCAGCTTTGAGCTGGGATCAGGTGCCACCTACCTCGATATCGACACCAATGGCAGCTATGATCTGCAACGGGTCGACACCGAAATCGGTCTCTACCGGGCCGATGGCACATTGGTCGCCAATGATGATGACTTCGGGCTGTTCCTCGATTCTATGTTGTCGTTTGGCACAGGCTCTGGCTTGGCCGCGACCAACAACAACCGCTCCGGGTTTGGCACCGGGGAAGACGGCGCAGTTCCCTTTGCGGGCACATACTATCTGGCCGTCAGCCGATATAACACGCGCTACGCAGACGACTTTGGCGCAATCACCAGCAGCTTCTTCGGCGGCGACTACACAGTCACCATCCGCAGCGACGACGTGCAGGTTGTGCCACTGCCTGCAAGCCTGCCCTTGGCTATGGTCGGACTGATTGGCATAGGGCTTGTGGCGCGGCGCAAGCTCTAAGCAACCCACCATTCTCCTCAGAAGCGGCCCCCATTGCGGGGGTCGCTTTTTTGGTTTCACATCCTAGACAGGGGCCCTGTGATAAGAGATGAAGCCTTACGTCGTTGCGAACCTGGGGGATCATGTCATGGGCTTTATCATCAGATGGCTGTGCGCCTTTGTCTTGCTGGCCGCGACCTACAATCCAACGCAGTATAATTTCACCCGTTGGTCCATGGCGAATTGGGACACCGAAATGCCGCTAACAGCGCTGTTTGGGTTGGTGCTGCTGATCGGCTATATCATCTATCTGCGCGCCACGCTGCGCTCTATCGGCCTTATTGGCATCGCCTTGGTGCTGGCGGTCGTCGGAACATTGCTCTGGGTGCTCTATGACCAAGGGTTCATCAATTTCGAAAACCCCACCTACAATACATGGGCCGCGATCGTAATACTGGCCAGTGTTTTGGCCATCGGGCTGGGGTGGTCGATCATCCGGCGACGGATTTCGGGCCAAGCGGACGTGGATGACGTCGATATCTGACGCGCAGGGGTTGCGGGGCGCGCGATGTGCTTTTAGATACCAACCGATCCGCATCCGCCCCCTTACAAAGGCCAGTCCATGGAAAACGTCGTTTTGATCATTCACCTGCTGCTGGCTTTGGGCATTATCGGCTCGGTCCTGCTACAGCGCTCTGAAGGTGGCGGTCTGGGCATTGGTGGCGGTGGTGGCGGAGCATCAGGGCGTGCGCCGGCAACCGCAATGGGCAAGGTCACATGGGGATTGGCGGCGGCATTTATCTGCACCTCGCTGGCCCTGACAATCATTGCAGCAAACAACGCCAACGGTGTTTCGGTGACCGAGCGGGTCACAGGCGAACGCAGCGCACCAGCGCCCGCGCCTTCGTCCAACCTCGGGACAGATTTGCTGCCGCCGAGCAGTGACGACGGCGCGATCACAGTGCCCTTGGCCCCTGCGGCACCCGCCTCCGAATAACGTCTGCGTCCACAACCTGTGGGCGACACTTCGAAATTTTCCACATTATCTGGGGGCGTCCATTGCGCCGCCCCCCCGAATCTCGCTATACTTAAATCCCGTGGATAGGGCCGCTTTGACGTGCCTTGCCGCTGCATTTGAGGCACGTCACGGGGGCAATCTGACATGGCACGGTATATCTTCATCACGGGCGGCGTGGTCTCATCATTGGGCAAAGGTCTGGCCTCGGCCGCCCTCGGGGCCCTTCTGCAAGCGCGCGGATTTTCGGTTCGTTTGCGCAAGCTAGACCCCTACCTCAACGTCGACCCCGGCACGATGTCTCCATTTGAGCATGGCGAGGTTTTCGTCACCGACGACGGCGCAGAAACCGATCTAGACCTCGGCCACTACGAACGCTTCACCGGGGTTGCGGCGCGCAAAACCGACAGCGTCTCGTCCGGCCGCATCTATTCCAACGTGCTCGAAAAAGAGCGGCGCGGCGACTACTTGGGCAAAACGATCCAAGTCATCCCGCATGTCACCAACGAGATTAAAGACTTCATCGGCGTGGGCGACGACGAGGTCGACTTTATGCTCTGCGAGATCGGCGGAACGGTGGGCGACATCGAAGGCCTGCCGTTCTTTGAGGCCATCCGCCAATTTGCCCACGACCGCCCACGCGGCCAATGCATCTTTATGCACCTGACATTGCTGCCCTATTTGGCCGCCTCGGGTGAGCTGAAAACAAAACCCACCCAACACAGCGTCAAAGAGTTGCGCGCCATCGGCATCGCGCCTGATGTGTTGGTCTGCCGGTCCGAGCACCCGATCCCCGACAAAGAGCGCGAGAAAATCGGTCTATTTTGTAACGTCCGCAAAGACGCCGTGATCGCGGCCTACGACCTGAAATCCATCTACGAGGCACCCTTGGCCTATCACGACCAAGGTCTCGACCAAGCCGTCCTTGACGCGTTCGGCATCTCGCCCGCGCCCAAGCCGAACCTCTCGCGCTGGGTCGACGTCATGGACCGCCTCAGCCACGCCGACGGCGAGGTCCGCGTGGCCATCGTCGGCAAATACACGCAGCTTGAAGACGCCTATAAATCCATCAAAGAGGCGCTCACCCACGGCGGCATGGCCAACCGGGTGCGGGTCAAGGTCGAATGGGTCGACAGCGAAGCCTTCGACAGCGCCGATGCGACGCCGTACCTCCAAGGTTTTCACGCAATCCTCGTCCCCGGCGGCTTTGGCGAGCGCGGCACAGAGGGCAAGATCAAAGCCGCCCAGTACGCCCGCGAGCATCAAATCCCCTACCTCGGCATCTGTCTGGGCATGCAAATGGCCGTCATCGAAGCCGCGCGCAACGTGGCAGGTATGGCCAGCGCGGGGTCCGAAGAGTTTGACCATGAAGCGGGCAAAAAGCGTTTTGAACCCGTGGTCTATCACCTGAAAGAATGGGTGCAGGGCAACCACAAAGTCGAGCGAAAATCAGACGACGACAAAGGCGGCACCATGCGTCTGGGCGCCTATGACGCGACGCTCGCGGACGGGTCCAAAGTGGCGCAGGTCTACGGCAGCACCGCCATCGAAGAACGCCACCGCCACCGCTATGAGGTCGACACGAAGTACCGCGAGGCGCTGGAAGGGCACGGCCTGAAATTCTCTGGCATGTCCCCCGATGGCAAGCTGCCCGAGATCGTGGAATGGACCGATCACCCGTGGTTCATCGGCGTGCAATTCCACCCCGAGCTGAAAAGCAAACCCTTCGATCCGCACCCCCTGTTTGCCGATTTCGTGAGGGCTGCGGTGGAGACATCGCGGCTGGTCTAGGGCGTGCTCTCCTACCAACATATGTACCACGCTGGCAATCTGGCCGATGTCCACAAACACGGGCTGCTCGCGTGGATCTTGGGCTACCTGACGCGCAAGGACAAACCGCTGAGCTACATCGAGACGCATGCGGGGCGGGGGCTTTATGATCTGGCCTCTGATGCGGCGCTTAAGACGGGCGAAGCGGCGCAAGGCATCGCTAAAACCAAGGGTTGGTTCAACGCCAATCATCCGTTCTCGCAGGTGCTGAGCGAGGTTGCTGAAACGCACGGCCCCACCGCCTACCCCGGCTCGCCGATGATCGCCAACCTGCTGCTGCGCGGCGAGGACACGCTGCATCTGGCCGAGTTGCACCCCCAAGAGCACGCAGCGCTCAGCGACCTCCACCTGTCCGCGCATATCCACAAACGCGACGGATTTGAGCTGGCGCTGTCTATCGCGCCGCCCACACCGCGTCGGGGTCTGTGCGTGATTGACCCGTCCTACGAGATCAAAACCGACTACGAGATGATCCCCCGCGTGATGGCGCAACTGCAACGCAAATGGCCCGTGGGTTTGCTGGTCCTGTGGTATCCGGTGCTGCGCGATGCATCGCACGGCGGCATGATGGACGCGCTGTCGGCGCAGTTTCCCGACGCGCTGCGCCACGAGGTCACCTTTCCGCCCGCCCGCCAAAACCACCGCATGATCGGCTCGGGGATGTTCGTGACCAACCCTCCCTATGGGATCGACGGTGAAGCCACGCGATTGAGCAAGCTTTTCAAGAGATTGGAGGCCGCGTGACCCAACTGCCGTTTAGCACCTACGACGTCTTCACCGACACGCCCTACACCGGCAATCCGCTAGCGATTGTCGAGCAGGCGGGAGACCTGACGACCGCGCAGATGCAAACCGTCGCGCGCGAGTTTAACCTCAGCGAGACGATCTTTGTGCGGCCAGCGGTGGACCCTGCGCATACGGCTGAAGTGCGCATCTTCTTTCCGACTGCCGAGATCCCCTTTGCCGGGCATCCGACGATTGGCTGCGCGATCCATCTTGCGCGTGCTGGACAGACCGGACCGTCATGGAGCACGCGGATCACGCTGGAAGAACAAGCGGGATTGGTCCCCGTAAAAGTAGCTTGCAACGACGGCGAAATCACAGCGCAGTTCGTGGCCCCCGTCATCCCGCACGCGCCCAAAGACCGCAACTTGCCGGACAGCGCGTCCCTAATCGAGATCACAGCAAACGCCCTCGGCCTCGCACCCGATGACATCGACGCAGACGCACACGCCCCGCGCGTTTGGTCTGGTGGGCCGACGTTCTTCTACGCGCGCCTGACCTCTCGGGCGGCTCTTTCCTCTGCGCGGGTCAGCGGCCCGGCGTGGGAAACGCTCTGCCTGACAACAGGCTGCGACAATATCTATGTCTACGTCACCGACGCCGATGACATCCACAGCCGGATGTTTGCCCCGGGCGCGGGCATCCCCGAAGACCCAGCTACCGGCTCGGCCAGCGCGATCCTCGCCGCACAATTGCTCGCGGCGGGCGCATTGCAGACGGGCACAAACACGCGGCATCTGATCCAAGGGACAGATATGGGGCGCCCCTCGCGGATCGGGCTAGAAGTCGATGTCTCGGGCGGCGCGATCACTGAGGTTCGGATCAGCGGCACCGCCGTGCCGATCTCGTCCGGCCAGATCACAATCCCAGCCTAACCCCTGACAAACGCCACATACCGCGCTAGCGTGATCCTATGCGCTGCGTCTTGCCCCTTATTCTGGCTGTTCTACCCGCCCCGTCGGCGGCATGCGAACGTGTCATATGTAGCACCGATCAGCCGCTGCCGTTCACCCAACGCGCGACGTTCGAGGCGCAGCCCTCGGGTTTTGGGCCGGGGCGTCAGATCGTTGGGGTCTTGGTGATGCAACACATTCGGTTTGGCCAGCATTTCGCCGGGCAAACCTTGGGGCAATTGGGCGATTACGATGATGTTGACGGGCGGGCGGTGGCCCCTTTGGCGCTGCTGCCGGGGGACGTTGGCAAAAACCTGTCGGTGTTGCGCCTGACGGATGCCAATATTCTCAGCGGCGATGGTCCTGCGGGCGTGCCCCGAACCGAGGCCACGGGCGAAGGGGCGATTGCTATTGCATTTGAGCTGCCGCAACGCGCGCTCCGCCTGACCTTACGCGGCGGCGAAGGGGGCACAGCGCAGGTGCAGTTTTTGACGATCGACGGTGCCGTATTGGACAGCCACACTCTGGGACCATTGGGCGAAGACAGGGTGACGTTCATCCAAACGCGCGGCGCTGATATCTCTGGCGTGGTGATCACCAACCAAGACCCGCAAGGGTTGGGCTTGCAGATCGTCGAATTTCAGCTTGCCGCCCCGATTGGCTAACACAGCCCCCTTTCCCAATGCTGTCGCCCAGACTATATCTCTTTCTATGTTGACAGATTTTATCCGCCGCCTCACGGCCCCCGACCCCGCCCCATTGTCTGATCCAGACGCGCGGCTGGCATTGACCGCCCTATTGGTGCGGATCGCGCGTACGGATGGCGATTACGCCCGCACCGAAATATCCCTGATCGACGCGATCTCGCGCAGTCGTTACGGCCTCAGCGCCGACGCGGCCAAGGAGCTGCGCGCCCAAGCTGAAGAGATCGAAGCCGACGCACCCGACACCGTGCGCTTCACCCGCGCCATCAAAGACGCCGTGCCCTACGAACAACGGATCGGCGTGATCGAAGCACTGTGGTCGGTGGTCATGGCGGACGGCGAACGCGACGAAGGCGAAGATGCGATTTTGCGGATGGTGGCTCCGCTCTTGGGTGTTGAGGACGCCGACAGCAACCGCGCCCGTTTGCGGATCGAGGCTTCGCTCAAACCATGATTGCGGCCCTGCCGATGTACGCGCGCGCCGACAACAGGGCCGCGCATGATGCGCTGTGGGCAGGCATCAGGGACATCTTGCACGCGCAAGGCATACCAGCCCCCGAAACCCTCGACCATGAGACCGCGCATGATGCTGTCTGGGACCGCGATGATCTGCTGTTGGGGCATATCTGCAACCTGCCCTACATCGCGCACTATCAGAACCGGCTGACCTATATTGGCACCTCTGACTACGGGCTACACGACACGCCCGCAGGCTATTACCGCAGCCTCTATATCGTTCGGCACGATGACCGGGCTAAGACCCCAGAGGACTGCGCAGACTACCGTTTCGCTTATAACGATCCCATGTCACGGTCTGGTTGGGGGGCACCCCACGCGCATATGACGCGGCTCGGGTTGGCGCTGAAACCGACGTTGGAAACCGGCGCGCACCGGGCCAGCCTACGGGCCGTGGCCCAAGGGGATGCGGACCTTGCCGCGATTGACGCGCAGTCTTGGTGGATGGATCGGCACACGCAGGATGCCAGCAGCTGCCGGATTATTGGGCAGACAGACGCAAGCCCCGGTCAGACCTTTGTGACGGCCTATCCACAGCACGCAAACGCCCTGCGCACAGCCATTCCCGCCGCTTTGGCAGACCTGCCGCCCGCGCACCTTATGACACTGGGGTTGCGGGGGATCGTGGACATCGACAAACGCATCTACGCGGCGCTGCCGATCCCGCCCAAACCCGCATTGCAATCTGCATAAATCTGCGGCCTAGTACCGCTGAATTAACCAATAGGACCGCCCGTGACCGCTGCTTCCCCCGTTATCGACATCCGCGATCTGCACAAATCCTATGGCGCGCTCGAAGTCCTCAAAGGGGTCAGTATCAGCGCGCAGGCGGGGCAGGTGATTTCGCTCATCGGATCGTCAGGGTCGGGCAAATCAACGCTCCTGCGCTGCGCTAACCTGCTCGAAGACAGCCAGAGCGGTGAGATCGTGTTCAAGGGCGAAGCGATCAAATGGAAGGGCGCGGGGCACAACCGCCGCCCCGCCGACCGCGCGCAAATGATCCGCATCCGCACAAACCTGTCGATGGTGTTCCAGCAGTTCAACCTCTGGGCGCATATGACGATCCTACAAAACGTCATGGAAGCCCCGCTCACAGTCCTGAAACGTGACCGCGCCGAGGTCGAGACCTCCGCGCGCGCCTATCTGGCCAAGGTCGGGATTGGCGACAAATGCGACGTCTATCCGGCGCAACTGTCTGGCGGCCAACAACAACGGGCCGCCATCGCGCGCGCTCTGTGTATGGAACCCACCGCCCTGTTGTTCGATGAACCGACCAGCGCGCTCGACCCCGAGCTAGAGCAAGAGGTGGTCAAGGTGATCAAATCGCTCGCAGCCGAAGGCCGCACCATGCTGATCGTCACCCACGACATGCGGATGGCGCGCGACATCAGTGACCATGTCGTGTTCCTGCATCAAGGCGTTATCGAGGAACAAGGCGCGCCGGATGCCCTGTTCGGCGCACCCAAATCAGAGCGTTTGCAGGGCTTTTTATCAGCCAGTGTTGGCTAGGCGACCGCCCCCTTGCGTTTCTCGATATTTCGCTTAACCCTCGTCCACGTCAAACGCGCCGCATGAGATGGCGCATACTGGGAGACGATACATGAAAAACGTAATTCTGAGCACTGCCATGCTCGCGCTCACCGCAGGGGCCGCCTTGGCCGATGGCCACGCCGTTGTGCGCATGGGCACCGAAGGCGCCTACCCTCCATACAACTTCCTTGATGACGATGGCGAAGTCGCGGGCTTTGAGCGGGTGTTGGGCGACGAGCTGTGCGCACGCGCCGAGCTGACCTGTGAATGGGTCACAAACGAATGGGACAGCATCATCCCCAACCTCGTGTCCGGCAACTATGACGTCATCATAGCAGGCATGTCGATCACAGACGAGCGCGATGAAGTCATTGATTTCACGCAAAACTACACGCAGCCTGACCCGTCTGTTTACCTGTCCGCGTCAGCTGATCTCGACCTCAGCAGCGCTGTGATTGCGGCCCAGACAAACACTATCCAAGCGTCATTCGTAGCCTCAATCGAGGGTGCCACATTGATCGAATTCGCAACACCCGAAGAAACCGTCGCGGCTGTGCGCAATGGTGAAGCGGACGCGGTTTTGGCCGACAAAGCCTTCCTCGACACGATTGCTTCGGAAGACGACACGCTGCAATTGCTCGACCAGCAAGAGTTGATCGGCGGCGGTGTTGGCATGGGTATCCGCGAGAGCGACGGCGAGCTGCGCGACGCGTTCAACGCGGCCATCCAGTCGATGAAAGACGACGGATCGCTCAACGCATTGATCGCAGAATGGGAAATCGGCGAGCCGTTCTAAGGCCCGACCCGTTTGAGCATGATTTTGGGGCTGCCAGCGGGCGGCCCCTTTTCGTTACACCGCTTGAAACCGCGTGGGGCGAAACGGCGCCAACTGCGCTTCGGTAACATTGCTCGGCCCCGACACCAGCTCAACCGCCATCAGGTCTGCCACAACCGCCGCCAGTGTGACGCCTGAATGCATGCAAGCCACCGACAGCCCGTCCCGCAGACGCCCAATTACCGGAAGATCGTCGCCGGGCACGGGCCGATGCGCCAGTGTCACCTTGGCCCATGACAGCGGATACTCTGGCAACACTGTTTGCAATCGTGCAATGGTCGCCTCTGCCGCAGCTTCGGCCGTCATATCGAAAGCCTCTTGCG
This sequence comes from uncultured Paracoccaceae bacterium, assembly GCA_937931795.1. Taxonomy (GTDB): domain Bacteria; phylum Pseudomonadota; class Alphaproteobacteria; order Rhodobacterales; family Rhodobacteraceae; genus JALZWD01. The sequence continues at coordinate 3,069 of CALHAP010000248.1, read as the reverse complement.
CGTCCGACTGATGCGCCACGGCCGCAGGTGCTATGAGAACGCCATCGGGGCGTTGCCGCACTTCGCCATGCGGGCCTACCAAAACATGTGAAATTACCTGTGGGATTGGTTTGGTTTCAACGACATAGGCCGGACGGCGCAGCATCGGCAGGGCAAAACCAGCAGTCTCCAACACCGCAGATGTGCCCGTGCCCGCCGCCACGACAACCTCGTCGGCCGCAATCGCGCCCACGGTCGTCTGCACGCCGTCGCTGATATCCAACACGTGTACGCCCGCCATCACCCGCGCGCCCTTGGCCTGTGCCGCCATTAGCAACGCTAGGCGCATCTCGCCGGGTTCCGCCACAGCTTCGCTCGGAAACAGCAGGCACTGTGCCGGGGGATGGGCCATTGCGGGTTCCAGAGCGGCAAAGCGCCCCGCACCTATTCGCTCAACTGGATATCCCAACCCCTCTAACCGGGCCTGATAGGCATCCATCTCAGCGCCCTCAAATTCCCAGTTTAAACAGCCAGTCCTGCGCAGTGGCACTGATAGATCAGAGGCCAGCCGCGTGTAGGCGTCAATCCCGGCGGCCCTCAGCCTGTAGTGATCCGCGCTGAGATAAAAGCTGGCGTTGATCCAGCCAAACGACGCCTCGGTTGCGCGCGCGTCGCCCGCATCAATCAGCGTCACTTGCACTGCATCGCTTTGCAAACGGTAGGCAAGAGCCGCGCCAATGATCCCTGCGCCAATGATTGCAATCTTCTTGACCATCCTGCCCTCCCGCTCTGGCAATTCCAAACGTAACAGGTATTCTGCGCGCCGATAGTTAGATCGCGGGTATCACACCATTTTTAGTTTCTGCGCCGACCCTGCCGTGCTCGACACCGGCAAATGGCTCGCTTGCTACCTGACCACGGGCAAGCACATGAGCTTTTACGCGTCGTTCGGCACGGTCCTATTGCTGCTCGCCATCACAGCGCCAACAGCGCTTGCCTTCGGGTTTGGCGGGGCCACGGCGGCGCGTAGCGGCTTTGCGCCGCTGCGGTGGCTGGGCAAAATATACATCGCGGGCGTGCGCGGCATTCCCGACATCGCGTTTTTCCTCTTTTTTGTCATCGCCCTAGACCAAGGGTTCGAATGGATGCGACATCAATGGATGTGCCCCGATTGGGATCAACCGATCAGACAGGGCAACGATTTCGTCGTCTGCGCGCAGGCCAAACTACCGCTCGGAACCGCGCCGCAATGGATCCACGAAGTTTACGGATTTGCCACAGCGATCCTGACCTTTGCCATCGTTTTCGGGGCGTTTTCCGCCAATGTGCTCTTTGGGGCGATGCGCGCCGTGCCCCGCGCCCAAATTGAAACGGCAGAGGCCTATGGCATGAGCGCGCGCCAATCGTTCTGGCGCATTATCGTGCCGCAAATGTGGGTCTATGCGCTACCGGGCCTGTCTAACCTCTGGATGGTGCTGATCAAGGCCACGCCACTACTGTTCCTCTTGGGCGTCGAAGACATCGTCTATTGGGCGCGCGAACTGGGGGGCACCAAACAGGCGCGCTTCACCGACTATCCCCACGGGGACTGGCGGCTGTGGTATTTCCTAGGTCTGCTCGTCTTTTATCTCGCGTTTACAAAGTTTTCCGAGGTGATCTTAGAGCGCATCATGAAACGTCTGACCTTTGGCCAAGCCACCAGCGGCGGCCACGCAGAGGCCCCGGCATGAGCTGTTGGGACACTGTTCAGGCCTATGCGTTTCGCTCACTGGGCTACGGCGAACGCCTGCTGCCACGCGATGATTTCACCCTGTGCCAGCAATTTACCCTGATCGGGTCCGGCATGATCTGGAACATCTATTTTGGCATCATCGCCCTCGTCTTCGGCTTTGCCTTCGCCACGCTTTTGGCACTCGGGAAATCCAGCAGGCGCGCCTTGATCCGCAAACCTGTCGAATGGTTCATCCTGCTCTTTCGCGGATCACCGCTGTTTATCCAGTTTTTCCTCGCCTACCTGATCTTCCTGCGCCTCAAACAGGCAGGGCTGGTCCCAGAAGCAATGACATCAGCCTGGGCAGGGGCATTAGTCGTCTTGTTCCTAAACACAGCGGCCTATTCAGCCGAGATATTTTACGGCGCGCTACGCTCGATCCCGCGCGGTGATATCGAGGCGGCGGACGCCTACGGTCTGTCGGGGTGGTCACGGTTTCGCAGGGTAATCTGGCCAACGATGTTGCGGCTCGGTTGGCCGGGCTACACAAACGAGGCGATCTTTCTGTTTCACGCCACAACACTGGTGTTTTTCACCGGCTTCCCCGCCCTGCAACAACGCGGCGATGCGCTCTACTACGCCAGCTATTTCGCAGATAAGACGTTCAATCCCTTCATTCCCTACCCGATCCTCGCGGGCTATTTTATCGTGCTAACGCTCTGCGTGATCGGGGTGTTTGGCCTCGTCAACGCGCGGCTGAACCGCCATCTACCGCAGGATAAACGTCAAAAAATCCGCTTCAAACCTCAAATTATCCGGTGATCCCATGAGCTGGCTGCAAGAGCACCCCGAAATCCGGTCGATCCGTTGTGGTGCTGCTGATCTCAACGGGCTGACGCGGGGCAAACGGATGCCGGTGCGATTTGGCGAAAAACTACAAGAAAGCGGCACGCGCTTTCCCTTGTCTGTTCTCAACCTCGACATCTGGGGCGAAGACATCGACGACAGCCCGCTGGTCTTTGACAGCGGCGATGCTGACGGCGTACTGCTACCCACGGAACGCGGCTATGTGCCGATGCCGTGGCTGAAAACGCCCTCAGCGCTGCTGCCTTTGTGGATGTTTTATGAAGACGGGCGCGTCTTTGACGGCGACCCGCGGCACGCATTGGCCGCCATCGTCGCACGCTACACCGCCCTCGGGTTAACGCCGGTTGTGGCCACCGAGATGGAATTTTATCTCGTCGACGACAGCGGACGCGAGCTGAAACAACCGCGTTCCCCCCGGTCAGGCAAACGACGACCGGGCGCAGAAATCCTGTCCTTACGCGCCCTTGATGCTTTTGATAACTTCTTCAACGATCTTTACGACGCTTGCGACC
>CALHAP010000247.1 GCA_937931795.1 uncultured Paracoccaceae bacterium | reverse complement strand
TCGTCTGGATTTTCTCGGCCAGTGGCATCGCATCTTTGTAGATCGGAGCGAATTGGCTAACGCCGCTGTCGGCAATTTCGGCCACACGTTTGGCCAGCGCCTCGGACCCTTTAGAGCCAAATTCCCAATGCTGCGACAGGATCGCTTCGGACCCTTGGGTCGCCACGTAGTCCTTGACCGCCTGCACTTCGGCGTCCGTGTCGGTGACAAAGTGGTTGATCGCCACGACCACCGGCACGCCAAAGGATTTGAGGTTGCCGATGTGCCGCCCGAGGTTCGCGCAGCCCTCGTTGACCGCATCGACGTTCTCAGCACCGAGGTCCGCCTTGGCGACGCCGCCATTCATTTTCATCGCGCGCACGGTCGCGACCAACACGACGCAATCGGGTGCCAGACCTGCTTTGCGGCATTTGATATTCATGAACTTTTCCGCGCCCAGATCAGCGCCGAACCCGGCCTCCGTCACCACGTAATCGGCGACTTTCAGCGCGGTCGTCGTCGCGATCACCGAATTACAGCCATGTGCGATATTGGCAAATGGGCCGCCGTGGACGAAGGCGGGGTTGTTCTCCAATGTCTGCACCAGATTGGGCTGCATCGCGTCTTTGAGCAGAACGGTCATCGCGCCATCGGCCTTGATATCACGTGCAAACACTGGCGTCCGGTCCCGGCGGTAGGCCACAATCATGTCGCCCAAGCGCTGCTGTAGATCCTTGAGCGATGTCGCCAGACACAGGATCGCCATGACCTCGGAAGCCACGGTGATGTCAAAACCCGCCTCACGTGGGAAGCCATTGGCCACACCGCCAAGCGAGGCCGTGATCTGGCGCAGTGCCCGGTCATTCATGTCGACCACACGACGCCAGACGACCCGGCGCACGTCGATCTCCAACGCGTTACCCCAATAGATGTGGTTGTCGATCATCGCGGACAGCAGCGAATGGGCGCTGGTGATGGCGTGGAAATCGCCGGTGAAATGCAGGTTCATATCCTCCATCGGCACGATCTGCGCGTAGCCGCCGCCTGCAGCACCGCCCTTCATCCCAAAGTTAGGCCCGAGCGACGCCTCGCGGATACAAACCGCCGCCTTCTTGCCGATGCGGTTCAGACCGTCGCCAAGGCCCACGGTCGTTGTCGTCTTACCCTCACCTGCGGGGGTCGGGTTGATCGCCGTCACAAGGATCAGCTTGCCGTCTTTGTTGCCCTGCACCGAGTTGATAAAGCTCTGGCTGACCTTCGCTTTGTCATGTCCGTAGGGCAGCAAATCTTCGCTGCCGATGCCGATTTTGGCACCGATATCTTGAATGGGGGCCTTTTTGGCCTCGCGGGCGATTTCGATGTCGGTCTTGTAGCTCATGGTCTTGGCTCCCCTCGGGCGGCTGTGCCCGTTCCTGTTAGGCCAGACCCTAGGGCGCGCTCAAGCCAGCGCGTCATGCATTTCCGACATTTTCACGGTCGGAATCGCCGCAAGAGGAGGAGGATGTTTCAGATCGGAAATATCAGGGGACATTGCCCCACCGTGAAACGAAAAACGCCCCCGCAGATCACTGATCCACGGGGGCGCTCTATTAGTCAAAACCTTAGCGCTTAAGCCGTTGGCTCCGGCTCCATATCCCCGCCGCTTGATTTCGGCTTGCGCGGCTTGGTCTTAGGGATCGCCGTGACGCTGGGCGCATTGCCTTGATCCGAAGGGCCGTCTTTGTCTTCGTCCACATGCGGCGGCTCGCCCTTGATGACGCGACCTATCTCTTCGCCCGTCAGCGTTTCGTATTCCAGCAGACCTTGGGCCAAACGCTCAAACTCGACCTCTTTGTCGACGATGATTTGCAAAGCGCGGTCGTAGCCATCCGAAATAAAGGTCTGCACCTCTTCTTCAATCACCTTTTTGGTCGCGGCAGACACCGACAGGCCAGCAGTACCGCCCGTGTAGCCTTGTGCCGCTTCGGCGTAGTCGATGTTGCCGATCTTGTCGGACATGCCCCATTGCAAGACCATCGCGCGTGCCAAGGCGGAAGCTTGCTGGATATCACCCGCAGGACCGTTTGAGACGCGATCAGCGCCATATTTATGGATTTCCGCCGCCTTGCCAGCCATCGCCATGGCGAGACGTTGGTGGCATTCGTCCTTGAACATGTTCAGCCGGTCCATTTCAGGCAGGCTCATCACCATGCCCAATGCACCGCCGCGCGGAATGATCGTGGCCTTATAAACCGGGTCACATTTTGGCAGCGTAATACCAACAATCGCGTGGCCCGCTTCGTGATAGGCAGTCATTTCTTTTTGATCGGTGGTCATGACCATGCTGCGCCGTTCGGCCCCCATCATGATCTTGTCTTTCGCGTTCTCAAAATCGACCATCGCCACGAAACGACGCCCGACACGGGCCGCCGTCAGTGCCGCCTCGTTCACGAGGTTCGCCAGATCAGCACCGGAAAAGCCCGGCGTGCCGCGAGCAATGATCCGCAGATCGACGTCTGGCCCAAGCGGTGTTTTGCGTGCATGCACGCCCAAAATCTTTTCGCGTCCTTTGATGTCGGGATTGCCCACGGTGACCTGACGGTCAAAACGACCGGGGCGCAGCAGCGCAGGGTCTAGCACGTCTTTACGGTTGGTGGCGGCGATAATGATAACACCTTCATTGGCCTCAAAACCATCCATCTCGACCAGCAATTGGTTCAACGTCTGCTCACGCTCGTCATTGCCGCCGCCGATACCGGCACCACGGCTACGACCCACGGCGTCAATCTCGTCGATAAACACGATGCAGGGCGCGTTTTTCTTGGCCTGCTCGAACATATCGCGGACACGGGAGGCACCCACACCGACAAACATCTCGACAAAGTCAGAACCCGAAATGGTGAAGAACGGAACACCCGCTTCGCCCGCAATTGCACGCGCCAGCAGGGTTTTACCTGTACCGGGGGGGCCCTCAAGCAGCGCGCCTTTGGGGATTTTGCCGCCCAAGCGCGAGAACTTTTGCGGATTGCGCAGGAATTCAACGATTTCTTCCAGCTCTTCCTTGGCCTCATCAATGCCTGCCACGTCGTCAAAGGTCACGCGACCATGCTTTTCGGTCAGCATCTTTGCCTTGGATTTACCAAAGCCCATCGCCCCGCCTTTGCCGCCGCCCTGCATGCGGTTCATGAAGAATATCCACACGCCGATCAGCAGCAGGAATGGCAGGATGCTCAACAGGAACGACATGAACGTCGATTGCTCTTGGCCCATCGCCTCGAACGGCACGTCGTTTTCAATCAGCAGGTTTGTGACATTGGCGTCTTGGGGCACGATGGTGACAAAGTTGCCGCCCGTTGCGCGGTAGCGCAACCGCTCGCCGTCAATCTCTGCGTTCGTGACCGTTTTGGCTTCAACCGATTCGACAAAGTCCGAATAGCTGCGCATGTTGGACTGCATTTGGCCCTGTGACCCGGTCACAAGATTAAACAGCGCTAGCACCAGTAGGAACAGCACCACCCAGAATGCGACGTTTCTCGCGTTGCCCAAGGCGAACTCCTTCTCAAACTCGGAAAGTATGGCGGGCCGATCCCACCGTGTTACGACTTAAAATAGAGACGATGCGCCAATCTTCAATGCGATTCCATCCAATCAACGAAATCCGTGACAATTCGCGCCGACCACCCCGCGCTGTTTCCCGCCAGAGGAGCCGAAATCAGCGTTTCGCCCTTCCAAACAGCGGGAGAGGCCAGCAAGGACGCACGCGGCAGGCCTGCGTCACGCCAATCGGGGCATTGCAGAATACCGACTTCCCCCAAAGCCCGAATTTCAGCACCCAGAACCTTTGGCCCCTCGACTTGCCAGCGGGTGTCCCAGATATCGCCAGGCGCACAAATCGCGGTCGCGGCGTTGGCCTCGCGGCACAAATGCAAGATGGCCCCATTGCCTGTCAGCAAAACGCCCTGCAATGTCCGTGTCTCGCCGCGCAAGATGGCCGCATAGACCTCTTCCAGAGCCTTCAAACGGGGGCGATAGGGTGCCCCAGAGATCCAACCCAATGCAGCCGCCATCATGCGCAGCTGCACTTCTCGAGGCGCGCGGCGCATGCCAGACACATCAAGCGTCAGATCCCCATGTGTTTGCACGACCGCAGTCTTGGCGAGGGCTATTGTCGCCGCGTGCAGCGCCGCCCCAGCCCGCGTCATCTGGTCCGCTGTTTGGCTCAGACGGTCGGCCGTGATCCCCAAGGGGGCCAAAATCTGCAAAGCCTGACGCGCTTTCACACGGTCAAATTGAGTGTCGTCATTGCTCGGGTCGTCGATCCAAGTTTGCCCCCCGGCCTGCAACATGTCGCGCAATCGGGCACGGGTGACGTCCAACAGCGGGCGCACCCAACGCACCCCCCTGTCGTGCCAATCCCGGCGCATGGCAGACAGTCCATCGACCCCGGATCCACGCGCCAGCCGCATCAAAAACGTCTCGGCCTGATCGTCTATCGTGTGGCCGATGGCGATGGCGTCTAAGCCCGCGCTAACAGCCCAATCCGCCAAGAGGCCATACCGGGCGGTGCGGGCAGTTGATTGCACATTTCGAACATTATCGGGCGAAATCCACTGCAAAACATCATGAGAAATATTCAATTCCTGACATTGACCCGCAACCCACGCAGCCTCTTTAACCGCCGCAGCCCTCAATCCATGATCGACGGTCGCAACCCTTAGGGTCACATTATTCTGGTCAGCCCATTGCGCATAGAGATGCAACATCGCCAGTGAATCGCTGCCGCCAGACACAGCAAGGCCAAGGGTCGAAATCGGGGGCGCCTCAAAAGGTGCCGCAACAGCCCGGAAGAGATCAGGAAAATCGCGGCTCAGGTGCATCCCAATGTCTGCATCTGCGCCTGCGCTTGACCAACCATCGCGTCACCGGGAAAGCGCACCGCGACCTCGCCCAGCGTGATACAGGCGTCTTGGGTCTGCCCCAGAGCGCCCAGAGCGGCCCCAAGTTTAAACAACGCTTGGGACGCCACGGCACTGCTTGGGTTGCCAGAAAAACTATCAAGATAAGATCGCGCGGCCCCGGCCATCTCGCCCAGCCCTTCCAAAGCGGCACCGCGTTGGAAATAGGCCTGCGCGCTCAGCGGGCTGCCCGGATAGGTCGTGGTAAAGGCCGTAAACTGGTTCGCGGCGCTGCGAAAGTCACCGGAGGCGAGCGCCTCCGACGCCCGCTCAAAATCGCCGCGCTCGCCGACTGCCAGTTCCGGCCCCCCAGTGTTCGCCCCCGGTTGCGCTGTTGGGACATTGGCCGCACTGTCAACACCGCCCAGTGACGGCGTGTCGCCTAAGGTGCTGATATCACAGCCGGGTTCCAACTCGCACAGGCGAAACTCCAGATCACCGACGCGGTTAGTCCCATCCACGGTGATCCGGTTGATGCGAAATTCCAACTGCTCGGTGAACGATGTCAGACGCTGCAATTGTCCCTCAATCGCGTTCAACCGATCAAGCGGCGATCCCGTCCCCGCGCCAGATGCAGCCCCGCCCGTGGTCGACAATTCCCGGCGCAGGCGCTGCACATCGACATACAGCACCGACAATTGCTGGCGGATATCGGCCAAGGTTTGATCTTGGGATTGGGCCAGACCGGGCACGGGCATCAGCAAAAGCAGCCCAGCCGTCACGTATGAAAATATGCGCGTCATATCTGACCCTGCCCCGTCTCTTAACTCAGTGAACCGATGGAAATAATCGTCACGGCACGACGGTTTTGTGTGTAGCAGCTCTCATCAGAACAGACTGCAATCGGGCGTTCCTTGCCGTAGCTGACAGTGCGCAAACGAGCCGCCGGCACACCTTGCGAGATCAGAAATTCACGCACCGCATTGGCACGACGAGCGCCCAGAGCGATGTTATACTCGCGCGTGCCCTGCTCATCTGCGTGGCCCTCGATCACGGCCAGATAATCGTTGTTTTGCATCAACCACTGGGCTTGCCCGCGCAGCGTGACTTGGGCTGCGGCCGTCAGCGTGGATTGATCAACCTCAAACAACACGCGGTCGCCAACGGATTGCTGGAAAAACGCAGGGCTGGCGGGATCAGCCGCCGCACTGGTGGCCGCATTGCCAGTAGCAGCACCCGCAATCTCATCATCACCGCCCAACCTGTCGGGGTTGGTGCAGGCCGAGATGGCCAAAGTCGCGATCAAAAGACCGCCTGTAAGAAACCTGTTCATCCTGTCCGCCCTCTTATTATTATGGGTGTTTTGATTTCTATATCATGTGCGTGGGGCACCCGAAAGCACCATCTAGGGCTGCAATGGCCCCCATGCCGCATCCGAGGCAAAGCCTGACACCGGCACTTGGCGTAGGTTACGTCCCGAAATATCCACCGAATAGAGCGCGGGCCCTCCTGTCGCCCCTTGGGTCTCGCGGGTGAACATGATCACGCGGCCATTGGGCGACCACGTGGGGCTTTCGTCCAAAAACGACGCCGACAACAGACGCTCTTCCGAGCCATCGGTGCGCATCACCCCGATATGAAACCGACCTGCGTTTTGCTTGGTAAACGCCACCAGATCACCGCGCGGCGACCAAACGGGGCTGCCGTAACGCCCCTCGCCAAAGGAAATGCGCCGCGCTTCGCCGCCGTTTGCGTCCATGATATAGAGCTGCTGCGTGCCCGAACGATCGCTCTCAAACACGATCTGGCTGCCGTCTGGGGAAAAACTGGGAGCGGTTTCAATCGACGGGGCCGAGGTCAATTGGCTGTGCGCGCCGGTGGTCAAATCGGTCATGAACAGATCGGTATTGCCACCGTTGCTCAGGCTGTAAATCACCCGGCGGGCGTCGCGGCTAAAGCGCGGGGAAAACGCCATCTCGCCCTCTTGTGTCGTCAACTGCCGCCGCCCAACAGTGGCCACATCGAGCACATTGATCCGCGGAAACCCGCTCTCAAAACTAGTATAGAGCACCCGGTCGCCTGTCGGGGAAAAGCGCGGGGCCAGAACAATCGCGCTGCTGTCGGTCAAAAACTGCACGTTGGCGCCGTCATATTCCATGATCGCCAACCGCTTGAGACGGTTATCTTTGGGTCCGCTTTCGGCCACGAAGACCACGCGGCTGTCAAAGTACCCTTGCTCGCCGGTGATGCGACTGTAGACGGCGTCGGCCACCTTATGGGCCATCCGTCGCCAGCCCTGAACCGTGCCTGCAAATTGCAGGCCGTCGCCCAGCTCTGCGCCTGAAAACACGTCGTAGAGGCGAAATTTGACGGTCAGTTGATCGCCCGTGACTGCGACAGCCCCCGTGACCAAAGCCTGCGTATTGATGGCGCGCCAGTCGGGGTAGGACACAGGGTCCGCAAAGCTGCTGATCTGGCTGATAAACGCGCTGGCAGGCACTTCGCGAAACAGGCCCGTGTTGGCCAAATCTTGCACCACGAGGCGACTGATATCCGAGGCCAATTGCTCGGACCCCGCAGTTTCCGCCTGAAATAGGGGGACCGCAAACGGCAGCGGTTCGATCACGCCTTCGGTGATTTCAATGCGCAATGGCTCTTGGGCCCAGACAGGCCCCGCCAAAACTGCCGCCACTATCAACGCCAAAAACCGTTTCATCGCTCTACCCTCACCTACACCCGCTTTTGGGGCATTACCTTTTCTTAACGCGCGCATGGCCCGACGAACACTCACCTGCCCGTGAGCGCCGTCAGAGCGCGGGAAATCCGCCTATTGGTTCGCGTCCATCGCTTCAGAAGTGCTTGGCGAGCGGAACGTCATCTGCACATTTTGCCAATACACGAATTTCTCCTCGGGAAGATCGAACCCACGACGGCCACAGGACAAAACCGCAATGCGGGCCGCTTCGAACAGCCTGCTCATATCTGCTGTGATCGTGTCGACTTCGTTGAGCATGGCCACATCGCCATCCACCACACGGCCCCGTTCATCGAGTGCAAAGCCGGCGGTCACGGTCGTGTCGGTCACGCCTTCGGGCACGGTATAGCAGTCAGCAATCTGCTCCCAAAACTCTAGCTTTTCGTCATCGGTCATCGCCTCTTGGGCAGAGGCCACGCTGGCCAAGCCACATATGCCCGCGCCTAGGATCGCGGCTTTGAGTGTGTTTGATCGTATCATCGGATCCTCATCTGTTCGGGATTGAATGTCATTTCTACATTGCGCCATTGCTCGTACTTTTCGTCCGGCAGGTCAAACCCGCCGCCTTGACAGCGCAAGATCGCCCGGCGCGCGGCCTCAAACGCGGGCGTCAGCCCCGGCGATCCGGCAGCCGAACTGCCAAGCAGCTCGACACGGTTGCCCACGACCTTGCCATCCCGGTCGAGCGCAAAGCCCACCGTCACTTCGACGCGTGCGGCCTCTGATCCGGGGTCCACGACCCAACAGCCCTGCACAGAAACACGGAACGCATCGCGTTCGCCCCCGGTTAGCGGCGGGCCGGGATCACCCACGGTGTCAGCAGGCGCAGGCGTTTCGGTCAATTCAGCCAGCAAATCATCGACAGCACTATCCGTCGCCTCAGGCTCGGCGGTGGGGGTTTCGGCCACCTCTGGCGCGGGCTGCGGGATGGCGCGGGCGGGGCGCGCGGGCGGGCGCAGGGCTTGCTCAACAGCGCCGGACGGGATTTCGGCCTCGGTTACGATCTCGGTTGCGGCTTCGTCGGGGGCTGCGGCCTCGGCGGGGTCTTCGACAACCTCTGGGGCTTCAGCCGCCTCAGTTGCGTCTTGCTGGATCACGGGGGCCGTATCCGCGTTGAGCGGCGGCGCAGGGGCAGCACGGGGGGCAACACGGGGGGCGGCTTCGGCCTGCGGCGTATCAGAGCGGACGGGCAGATCGGGGGCCTGCGGAATATCGGGCACCGCCGGAATATCAACAGTGTCAGCCACCGCATCGGGCGGTGGGATCGGGGCCAAGGCTTCGGGCGGAATTTCCGCCTCGGGGGCCGCAGGCGGGGCCTCGGGGCGCGGGATCACCACCGGATCATCGGCTGTGACATCGGGTACGGTTTCTTGGTTGGGGCGGGCCAATGGCACCGGAATGGTGTCGGGCACCTGCGGCTGACCACGATTGTTCAACGCCGCGAACTCGGCACTCGACACCACCGAGACATCCATCGTCTCAAACGGCAGCGGCTCTTGGTTCAGCCCCCACCCCGCCAATATCCAAACGACCAATGCTGAATGGCCCACGCCCGAGACAGCCAAACCCGGCGTCAGGCGAAACCCATCCTCGGGCAGATCATCTAGATACTGAACAGCATCCGTCACGCGCGCGCACCCGCTACTCGTCCCCCGAGACGGGGGTTCCATCAAAAGTGGGGCCGCCAATATCCGTCACCAGACCGATATTGCCAAAGCCCCCGGCGTTGAGCGCACCCATGATCTGCGCCACACGGTTCCAAGCATTGGCCCCGTCAGCGCGCAGGAAAATGCGGTCACTGGTCCGCTCGGCAGAAATACCCTGCAAACGTGGCACCAATTCGTCCAAGGCGACTTCGGTTTCTTGGATCATCACGGCACCCTCGGCGGTGATTGTCACAGTCAGTGGTTCTTCTTCATCGGTGGGCAGGGCATTGGCCGCTGTCTCGGGCAATTCGACCGGCACACCCACGGTTAGCAATGGGGCCGCCACCATAAAGATAATCAGCAACACCAGCATCACATCGACAAAGGGGGTCACGTTGATCTCGGCCATCGGCTGGCTACGGCCACGCCGTCTGCGCCGCCCGCCGCCTTCGTCACGCTTCATCACGCCCGCACCCATATCAGGCGTCCAACTGACGGCTGAGGATAGTAGAAAACTCGTCGGCAAAGGCCTCGTAGCCCGCGACGATACGGTCGCTGTCCGCGCTCAACTTATTATAGAAAATCACTGCCGGGATCGCGGCCAGCAGACCCAAGCCTGTGGCTAGCAGCGCCTCGGCAATACCCGGTGCGACAACGGCCAGATTGGTGTTCTGCGCCTCGGCGATCTCGATAAAGGCGTTCATGATCCCCCAAACCGTGCCGAACAGACCGACAAAGGGGGCCGTGGAACCCACGGTCGCCAGAACAGGCAAGCCCTTTTGCAACTTGGCCGCTTCTTTCGCGATCGCTACATCCATGCTGCGATCAATACGGGCACCCGCGCCCGCGATCAGCCCGCCGTCTTGGCGGTGCGATCTGCGCCATTCAGTCATGCCAGCGGCAAAAATCTTTTCGCTCGCGCCACTTGGCTCTGCGCCGATCTTGTCAAACAGCTCATCAAGCGGATCACCCGACCAAAACGCACGGTCAAAGACAGCGGCCTCGGCACGTGCCGCGCGGTACTGCCGCCACTTGTCGAAAATGATCGCCCAACACCAGATGGATGCGACGATCAACATCAGCATCACAATTTTGACGATCAACGTGGCACGCATAAACAGCGCCCACATGGTGAAGTCGGTTGCTTCCATAATCCTGCTCTTCTACCGCGCCATATTTTTGGCAAAGCCACGTTTCGGGCCAATTGAAAAGAAGGTTAGCGCAAGTCCCACCGGATTGCCATGCATCTGACGGGGAAGTTTGGCGAGATTTTGCGCAGCCGCGCTGTCAGCTGTCGCGCATCCGGTTCGGCACCATTTCGGCCGCCATCCAATGCACCTCGCTTTGCACATGACCCGCGCGGACATATTTGCCCATCCGCTGCGGCATCTCTGCTTCGTCAAATCCGGCGGCCACGCGGGCCACGAACCCTTCTTGGCGCGCAAGGTCCAAGCCATCCGCCAGATCTTTGAACAAACCATCGCTGTAGGCACCGCGATACAGCACCGGAACAGGCGTTATGCCAAGCGCGGCAAACCGATCCATGGTCGCATCCCACGGCTGTACCTGCCCCGCCACGATCCAAGAAAACCCCATGAAAAAAGATGGCAGCGCCTCATACCCAATCGAATGCCGCGCATAGAGGTTCTCGCCCACAATCCGCTCATCGGCGGCCAGATGCAGCGATACGCCCGCCGCAAATGATTTCAACCAATCGCGCGAGGGATGATAGCGACTGTCGGGGCTGCGCGCATGGGTGCCTGCGCTATGGATGGTCGTGTTTTCGCCGTCCATCTTTTCGGTTACCACCAGTTCATCGCACATCAATGCGTCAAGCGACGACATGATCTTGTCATCACTCGTAGCCCCTTGTGACAGGGGCAAATGAAAGGTGCGTCCGTATTTCTTCACGCGCTACACTTACCGCGGCGTGGCGCTATCGCGCAACACCTCAGGGATCCGCACAGGCCGCCCGGCACGGTTGATCGCGACGCAGGTGACGCGGGCCTCAAAAAGCACTATGTCCCCGCGCAAAACATCCTGTTGCAACACAAACTTGCTATTGCCCGTCTCGACCAGCTGCGTGCGCACGACCAAGGCGTCGTCAAAATGCGCAGGCCGCAGATAATCCGCCTCGACCCGCCGCACGACAAAGCCCACGCCGTCCTCCTCCATCAGCTTACGCTGATCCACACCCGCCTCGCGCACCCACTCACTACGGGCGCGCTCGATGAATTTGAGGTAATTGGCGTAATAGACGATGCCACCGAGATCGGTGTCTTCGTAGTACACGCGCAAGGGGAAGGTGTGAGTCATTGTGAGGCAAGGTACTCCGCAAGTTCAGCAGGGAATTCAGCAAAAATCTCAGTGTCACCACCATAGATAGCAAGGGATGCGAGGTTTGGGATAGCACGAACCGCCTCGATACCTGTTACATTCCCGTCAACAAACAGTTTTTGCAACGTCGGATGCCCGGCCAGCGGGGACAGATCGGTGGTCTCGGCCCATGCGATGTTCAATTCTTGCACCTCGATGCCTTGCAACACGCTGACGTCCGGTTCAGCGATAAAAACCAAATGAACCTCCGTTGCCGTCTCAAAATGTCCAAGCAGTTCGTGGCTATCACCCTCTTTTATTATGACCTCGTCAGCCGAATTGGTCGCAAGACCACCGCCGGTGGTAAGATCATTGACATTCGCGAGAACGAATTTTGCGAGATCAATGTCGCTCGGAAAGTCGCTAATCGCGACATTCTCCAGATGCAGTAATTGTAACGACTGCATTCCATTAAGTGCACCAAGAGAGATAGGTCCGGCATCACGTCCACCCAAGATGCCCAAAGCCTCCAGTTCCAAGTTTGCGAGCGGCGCGAGGTCTGTCCCAACAAAGGCCATGGTGAGAACAAGCACGTTCAGATCAGCAGAGTTGCGCAATCCCTCAAGACTGGTCAAGGGCGGCGTCCCACCACCTCCTGTGATCGACAGGCCTTGCAACGCGCGGAGTGGCGCAAAATATCCGAGGTCCACTCCAAACGACACATCGTCAGGCGCTTGCAGAATAGAAATCCGTTCAAGACTCACCATAGCAGGCATCACATCATAGATATCGCCTGTCGCCGTGGACAATTCCAACTCAGGCAGGCGGTCCAAAATTGGAAAATCGGTCGCCTCGATATGTCTCAGCGACAAGCGAACCAAGCCATCCATGTCGGCAAGTGCCTCCATATTTACAGGCCCTCCGTCACCGCGAAGTGTCAACGATTTCAACGAAGGGCTGACAGACAACCCAGCGGGCACGGCCTGACCGCCATCCAGATGCAGCGTCAACCCTTCGAGGCCCTCAAACTCGTCCAAGCGCGGCACAAGTGCTACCAATCGGTGCCCGTCACCATTCGGCCGGGTGATATCACTTTCGAGACAGGTCCAATCAATCGCCACTTGCTCCGCGCAATAAAGCGCTTGGATCTGCATCCGCGTCTGCGGCACCAAAAGTGCAATTGCGCAGGTGAATAGTCCAATAGCAGCTAGACGAATGATGCGCATTACCGAGCCTTTTGAAGAAGATACAGGCCCTTAAGTCTTACATCAAAAAGCAGAAATTATGGCGCAACCACACCCTTAACGCGCGCAAATATACTCCAAACACCTAAACCGAATTAGGAAAGCTGGGCCTCATAGATGAGGCCCACAGAGGTCGGTGTCTTCGTAGTAGACGCGCAGGGGGAAGGTGTGGGTCATGGCAGAGCCTCGATTTCTGCGCGGAAGGTTCCAAAAGGGCCTTCACTACCGCTCGGAAATTCATAAGGCAGGGTCACAATCACACTGTCATCCAGACCAAGAAGCGATTTCAAATCAATTGCTTCGGAGAATATTACACTAAGTCGCTCCAAGTCCCGCAGGTTTTCGATGCCGGAAATGTCCTGCACGCCCTCAACCTCGATTGTGACATATCTGGCGGCAATACCAGACAGGGGTGATAGATCCTCTATCCCGTAGGCTTCCAATGTCAGATTTTGGAGATCCAGCGTAGGCGGCAAAATATCTAGGTTAAGTGATCCTTCGCTCACAAGGGACAGGCTGCGCAGATTTTCTAGGCCGTGCCAGACATTCGAAGTGTCCCAATCCATCTGCCTTAAGCTCAAAGTCTCAAGAGCTTCCAATCCAGAGATATCAGACACGTCGTTCAAACGACCGCCCGAGAGGCTGAGATGCTCAAAACTGGGCAACCCCTGCAATTCAGAGAGATCGCGAATGTCAAAGTTACTAAGTGAGAGCCGCCTCAGGTCTTGATGCCGCGCAAGTGGGGCGACGGACAGCGGTGCAGAGCCTCCACCACGGTGCGACAATAAAAAGGACCGAAGACGCGTCCCGTCAAACGCCGTTAGGTTGGAAGGCGGGCTGTCGACAGTAATCTCCACAGATATGACCCCCTCCAACCCGGCCATGCGATGAATATTCGCGACGTCAAATCGGTCACCAAAAAAGGTATGAAGGTAGAGGTCGACTGCACTGTCAAATTCATGCAATGCATCAAGGATGGCGGCGGAATAACGACCACCAACATCAATACTGGCGTAGGTGACGCGCGGCAATTCTGCTGCCAGCCTCACTTGTTCGGGAGTATCCAGCTTGACCTGAAAACGATCAAGGGATGTGAAATTTTCCAACACTTCAGGATTGGCAATGAAACCACGATAGAGCTCGAGATACTCAAGGCTCGGCATAGCAGGCAGCGTAAACTCTGAATAGAAAAAAGTTCGTCTTAGGTCACTAGGATGACCAATCGTGAGGCTCCGAAGCGCTGGCATCTCTCCCATTACACTTAGGTCATTTTCACCGATACTTTGCAGCCTAAGCGTATCTAGGTTGGGCAAATCGCTAAGCTCATGAAAGCCATCATAAAGTGTAGCATTCAAGCTGCCGATATAGACGTCGGTCAGTGTCGTTAATGCGGAGATGCCGGTCAAATCACGGCCTCCCCAGAATTCTGAAACTGAGAGAAACTCAACGGATTTGAACGCGCCAAGGCCTTCAAATGATCGGGGACTTTGCGAGTTAAAAACCAAAGCTTGCGTATCGGCGTCTAAGCACTCCTCGCCAAAGGTTAGGCCATCGAAGTTCGCGCCCAGATCACACGGCAAACCACTCGGCTGCGCCTGTGCCACCGCAGATCCTCCCGCGAGGATAAATGCCAAACTAAGTACGGAAGAAATGTGCATTGACGGTCCCTCGGGTGTCAGGTTGATGTCCTTCAACTCGCACCCAAAAACGCACTGATTATGACGCACCCGCAACCATAACGCGACCTAACTCACCCGCCCCACCCGGGCTGCCAGCCGCATCGCCACGCTCGCGTCCTGCGCAACGCTCGGGATCACCGGGTCATAGGCCGCGCGGATCACGTCGGCGATCTCGGGTTTAAGGATGGTTTTGTCGTTGACCACCGCCAGCGCCGAGGCCTCGGTGAACGCCGTGTCGGACCATAGCACGATCACCTGCACCGCCTGCGACAGCGCCAAGGTTTCCGCCGAGACCGCTTGCAAATGCGCGTCCATCCGCACGAACACAAACGCGGCCTTGATCGCGCCTGCCTCGTCGAACCGGAACACGCGGTATTGGTTGGCCCCCGCCCCTTTCAGGCGGACCAGCAGTTCGGGCAGTTCGGGGATCAGCCGTTCCAGATGCGGCACCTCGCCGATCTCGTCCCAGTCGGCGCAGAAAAACACCATCAGGTTCGCGCCCAGCTCGGTGTCGACCTCGTCCATCTTGTGCCCGGCCAGCGCCACGACGGCCTCGATGGCCCCTTTGATCACGGGCAAGGTCTGCTCTTCGACGCCAAACACCACCGGCACGATGGGCCGTCCCCAGCGGGCAAACAAGAACGTGCCGTCGCGGCGGGTGAACAGCGCTTCGATCGCGTCGGGTGTCATATCAGCAAATCCCCCTGCCGTTTGGGTGCAGGCAGCCCCAAGTGATCCCATGCCTTTTGCGCCAACATCCGCCCGCGCGGGGTGCGTTGGATCAGACCCTGTTGCAGCAGATAAGGCTCTATCACTTCCTCCAGCGCATCACGGCTCTCGCTCAGGGCCGCCGACATCGTCTCGATGCCCACGGGCCCGCCCGCGTAATTTTCGGCCACCAACGTCAGATACCGCCGATCCGCCCCATCAAGGCCCAGTTTGTCCACCCCCAGCCGCGTGAGCGCCCGATCCGCGATCTCTTGCGTCACGGTGCCATCGCCTTCGACCAGCGCAAAATCCACCACGCGGCGCAGCAGACGCCCCGCGATCCGCGGTGTCCCCCGCGCGCGTTTCGCGATCTCTTGCGCGCCATCCTCAGACGCAGGCGCACCCATCAGCCGCGCGCCACGCGTGACGATCTGATGCAGCTCGGGAACCGTGTAAAATTGCAGGCGCGTCGGGATGCCAAAGCGGTCGCGCAGCGGCGTGGTTAACAGCCCCAACCGCGTCGTGGCCCCGACAAGCGTGAACGGCTGCAACTCGATCCGCACCGTGCGCGCCGCAGGCCCCTCACCGATCACCAAATCCAACTCAAAATCCTCAAGCGCGGGATAGAGCACCTCTTCCACCGCCGGATTAAGCCTGTGAATCTCGTCGATAAACAGCACATCACGCGCTTCCAAATTCGTCAAGATAGCCGCCAGATCACCCGCCTTGGCCAGTACCGGGCCAGAGGTCATGCGAAACCCCACGCCCAACTCGCGCGCGATGATCTGCGCCAGCGTCGTTTTGCCCAGACCGGGGGGGCCGTGAAACAGGGTGTGATCCATCGCAGCCTTGCGCATCTTGGCGCTCTCGATGAAGACGCCCAAGTTGGCGCGCGCCTCGGCCTGCCCAATAAACTCGGACAAGCCTTGGGGGCGCAACGCACGATCCTCGGTCGGCGCATCACCTTCCATCGGTTCGGGGCGCATGAGGGGGTCACTGTCTGTCATTTCACTTTCGCTTCACAAAGCCGTCGCATCATGTGCGCCTCAAATTAGTTGGCGTTCAGTCCAAACCTACGCGTATGCAAACGTATCTTCCACCGTCCTTCGCATGCCAATACGTCGTCAGGCGTCGCGGTCGGTGCGACCAGTTCCAGAATGGAAAACCTGAATGACGTAGGATCGCGGTCCTGCAAATTGACGGTGGTCCCATGCTCACCTGCAATGTGGTCCCGCCAGCGTCCCAATAGGTTATCCGCGCCATACGCTGCCCCGACATAGCGCGCGCCGTCCCGTTCATCGACGATCAGATAGACGCCGCGCCATTCGCGCAATCGCGCGCGCCAGCTTGCGGGTAAACTGCGCACTTCGACGGCTGAAACGACAAATGCATCCCAATCAGGTGCGGGGGTTGCGTGAACCGGGGCTTCGGTCACGGACGTAACAATCGGATCGAGGTTTTCGGCCAGCCTTGCATAGGCGCGACCTCCCGGCACCTCGATCTGCAAGCGGCCTCTCAATGCGCGCAACTCGTCGCGCAACTGCATCCGAAAAACTGTCTGCTCAGCATCTGAGGCCTGCGCGATTGCCATGGCCGTCGCCGCGTCGCCAAAATCATCGGCGATCACCTGAAACCTTGGGTCCGCATAAATTTGAGACGTCATCACAGGATCATGGCTCATCACATCATAAAGCCCCACAAAAATCATTCGATCTGCGCTCACCGGTACGAAACTGGCAACAAACCCTCGCCCTCGCAGCGTTGCAGTGACCTGACCTGAATGCACGCTTTGATAGGCATCAAACACATCGGGGCGTTCAAAAACCATTGATGGTAGCAACCGGCGCATTGGCTCTGATCGTGTATTGTGGATCAGGATGGTGACATCGGTTGGATCAACCCCTTGCGCCTCCAACAATTGGTTAAAGCGGATGCTCACCCCTTCGGCGCCAGCAACTTCAACGCCGCGCGTATCAACCCCGACGCATCGAGGCCCGGTTCAGCACCTGCGGCTTCGGCCACGGCACTCACTGCTTCGCCCGGCGCGTAGCCGAGGTTCGCGAGCGCGGACAACGCATCGGCCTGCGCACCGCCAGTGACATCGGCAGGGGGCGCAGGGGTCACCGGTTCAATCACTGTACTGTCCTCAGGCACAGACGCCACACTCGCGGGCGCTGCCGCCGCGCCCATCGACATCACGCTATGCGCCTTGTCCTTCAGCTCCAACGCGACACGCTGCGCGGTCTTTGGCCCCACGCCCTTGGCCTTGGCCAGCGCGTTCCAGTCGCCCAGCGCAATCGCGCGGCTGACGCCCTCGGGGCCCAGCGCCCCTTGGATCGAGAGCGCGGCCTTCGCCCCGATCCCTTGGACCGAGGTCAGCAGGCGGTGCCATTCCTTCTCCACCAAGGTCGGAAAGCCGAAAAGCTGCAGGTTGTCCTCGCGCACGAGCAAATCGGTATAAAGCGCCACAGCTTCGCCCACACCGGGCAGGCCCGCCAGCACACGGTCCGAGCAATAGACGATGTAGCCCACGCCGCGCACGTCGATCAAAACGTGGTCCGTGCCGCGCCAGTCCAAACGTCCTGAGATTTTCCCGATCATAGCCCCGCCTTTGCCACTGCGCGCGCCAGATGGCCCGCTGATTGCGCATGATGGGCGTGACAGATGGCAATGGCCAGCGCATCGGTGGCATCGGGCCCTGCGACCTTCACACCGGGCAGTTGCAGACGCACCATATGCAGCACTTGGGCCTTATCCGCGTGGCCGACGCCCACGACAGCCTTCTTCACCGCATTCGGGGCATATTCGCCCACCGACAGCCCAGCTTGGGCAGGCACCAACAGGGCAATGCCGCGCGCCTGACCGAGTTTTAGGGTGGCCACGGCATCCTTGTTCACAAAGGTCTGCTCGACGGCGGCGGTGTCGGGCTGCCAAGTCAGGACGATATCGGTCAGCTGCGCATGCAAGCTGAGCAATCGGTCGGCCAGAATACCCCCCGTCGCGGTCTTGCACTGACCATTGGCGATATGACGCATCCGAGGGCCGTCTACTTCGACCACCCCCCAGCCCATACTGCGCAGGCCCGGATCAATTCCCAATATTCGCATTTGCCCCTCACTCGCGGTCTTTCGCCGTTTGGGATGGGGTAGCACAAAAAGAGAACACAGGCCAAGCGGGAAGACAAAACGGGGGCGAAACGGGGCATTGATGATGCAGGTAGGAAACAAACCGACATCTGTCGTGACAGATTGCGCGGCCACACGCGAAATTGACCTTTAAAAACAAGGGCAATAAAGGCCAATTCAAGGTATGCAAAACCCGCATATCGGGGTTGTCAGAAATCGGCTGGCGCGTTTCCAAAATGCCTCCTAAATGGGCATCATGTTAACAACGCGCTCGCGCCCCCTGCGCAGCCTCTTCTCTTAGGACCCTGAAATGACAACGCTTTCCACCAACACAGCTACCTCCCAAGGCTCTGCCTCTTTCTTCGCCACTGTTTTCGCCGCTTTCACAGCTTGGAACGACGAACGTGCGACACGCAAAGCTCTGAACAGCCTGACAACCCGCGAGCTGGACGACATCGGCCTGACACGCGGCGACATCGCAGCTGTCGCGTCCAAAACCCGCTAAGACCCTCGCGAAGCGTTCGGTCAGCCAGCGGTTGACCGAACCACGCTTGGGGGCGATCACGTAAAATAACCCGCGTCATCACCGGATGACGCGGGTTATTTTATGGATCGGTATTTAAAGCGGCGGGGCCAATAGGCCCCACACTCTTAGCTTGCGGGAAGGATGTTCTTGATCACTTCGGACAGCACAACGGTCATTGGATCGGCTTGCATGACCCACGCACCGCCCTGCTCGATCACTGTGCCTTCGCCCAGCGCCGTGACGCGGGCCGAATAGTCAGCCGCGCCCAGCCATGCCAGCAGTGTCGCTTTGAACACAAAAGCTGCGACGAACAGGATCACAAATCCTTTGAGCGGGAAACGGGGCATCCGGCTGCGGGGCTTGGACGTGATCAACCCGTCTTTGCCGACTTTGCGGACCACACCATTTGTCATCATTTTGCGGTGACGACGACCAACGCGACGAAGGCGATTTTCAAATTCTGCTGTCTGAGACATAACCGATCTCCTAAAGTGTACGTGCCCTCACCCGTTGGAAATGTGTTTGACGTTCAAATGTGTCGAGACTGCGGCAGACGGCCCAATTTGCGCGTAAATACGTTTAAAATCAGGCTTTTCGCACAAGCACTAGGGTCGTCCAGTCAACAATCTTAGTGTCTGATATGAGATTAAAT
>CALHAP010000246.1 GCA_937931795.1 uncultured Paracoccaceae bacterium | reverse complement strand
CTGCGCCCGCAGGGCATTTCTATAGAGGGTTTTGAGGTGCTCACGCATCGGTCTGTGCCATCCAACCTTGTTTCTGTGGACAACACTAACGCAGGGGTGTGGCAATCATTGGGCCGATTTCAGCACAAATTTGTCTAAATTCCGCAGGTTTTCAGCAGAGCCTATGCCAGATGTTTGACCATCTGGATCGTGCGCTCATCGCCGTCCCAATGGTCGCGGAGGGTTGTAAACCCATGGGCTGCATAAAACGGCTCGCCCGCGATGGAGGACCGCACGGGGATCTCGGTCAGCCCCTGTGTTTTGGCCCGTTCGACCAATGCCGCGAGCAGTTTGCATCCGATGCCTGACCGTTGCTGATCAGGGTCCACAAAGAAGGTGCGCAACGCCGGTGTGTCGTCGTGGCTGGTCGGCCCAATGCTGGCGGTGCCGATGGCCTGACCCTCTTGCAGGGCTATCAGTGTAAAACACCGCTCGATCATGGCTGCGACGCTGTCTGGGGTGAAATGCTCGATGACCCGCGCGACATTGTCGGCCCCATAGTCTGGCGTGTTTGAGACGCGCATGACGTGGTGGATCAGTGGCACCAGTAGGGCGGCGTCTTGGGGCGTGGCTTGGCGGAGGGTGATCTGGCGCATACCCCGCACTGTGGTCCTATTTGCGCCGTTGTCCAAGCCCGCATGCTCTTGCCTTTCATCACAAGCGCGGGGCAGGTTGACACCCAAGGGGTGCAGCATGGCGCAACACGTAAATATCAGCGGGCCGGACGATGTGATTGCGGGGGCTGATCCTATTGGGCCGCTTGAGCAAATCCAAAATGTGCTCGCCAGCGTTCTGACCCAAGGGCTGACCTTCGTCGAGACGCTGTGGCGGCCATGGAACCTGTACCAGATTGGGATCGCACTGGCGTTGTTTGCGGTGGCCCATATGCTGCGCGCTGTGTTCAGCCCCCGCCTGCGGGCTTGGCTGCGCAGCCGCGAGGGCTGGCCTATCTGGCGGATGCGCTATGCGGTGGTGATCAACAAACGCCTTCGGATGATCTTTTTTGTCGGACTGATCTGGGCGGCTGTTTGGATCATGCGCGAGGCGACGTGGCCCAGCCGCAGTTATCTGTTGGGGGTGATCGCCAATCTGGCGACCGCGTGGCTAGTGATCGCGTTGACGACCCGGTTGATCGGCAACGCTTTTGTCCGTTCCATTGTGCGCTATGGCGCATGGATTTGGGTCACGCTGAGCATTCTGGGTCTGCTGGAAGAAACCGAACAACTGCTTGAAAGCCTCGCGATTGAGGCGGGTGATTTCCGTCTGTCGGTCTGGACCATTGTGCAGGCTGTCATGGTTTTGGGCGTTTTGATCTTTGTCGCCCGCCTGTTGACCCGCACGGCGACGGGCCGGGTGCAGACGAACGAGGACATAAGCCCGTCGATGCAGGTTCTGGTCGTCAAAGCGATCCAAGTGGTGTTTTACGGCGCCGCTATTTTCATCGGGCTAAAGGCCACAGGCATTGATCTGACGGGCCTCGCGTTTCTGTCGGGTGCCATCGGTGTGGGTCTCGGCTTTGGTTTGCAAAAGGTTGTCTCTAATCTGGTGTCGGGCGTGATCATCCTGCTCGACAAATCTATTAAACCGGGGGATGTGATCAGCCTTGGCAATACTTTTGGCTGGATCAATTCGCTGGGCGCGCGCTACGTCAGTGTCGTCACCCGTGATGGCAAAGAATACCTGATCCCCAACGAAGATCTGATCACCAACCAAGTCGTCAACTGGTCGCATTCCAATGATTTTGTGCGTCTCGATATCAATTTTGGCACCGCCTATTCCGACAGCCCGCATAAGGTCCGAGAGCTGGCCATTGAAGCCGCGAAATCCGTGGACCGCGTGATCTCAATCCGGCCCACCGTGTGCCATGTGGTGGGGTTTGGTGACAGCAGTGTGGACTATGTGCTGCGCTTTTGGATCCAAGATCCGACGGGCGGGCTGACCAACATCCGCGGGCAAGTGTTCCTTGCTCTATGGGATGCGTTCGAGGCCAACGGCATTTCGATTCCCTTCCCGCAGCGCGAGGTCAAAGTGATCGAACCCGTGCCATTTGGGTCCCCTGCATGAGTTGGACTGTCTTTGGCGTCGTGATCTTAGCGGCCGCCCTGCATGCCAGTTGGAACGCCATGGCCAAGAGCGGTGTGGACAAAGAGCTGAGCATGGCGGGCGTTATCATCGGGCATGTGCCCTATGCGCTAATCACCCTGCTGATCACCGGTTTTCCGTCGCTGGCGGGCTGGCATTGGTTGATTGTCGGGATGATCATGCATTTTGGCTATCAGGTGTTTTTGCTCAACGCCTACCGGATCGGGGATCTGACCCAAGTCTACCCGCTGGCGCGTGGCACCGCCCCGCTGATTGTCACTGCCGTCTCAATCGGTCTGTTGGGTGTCGTGCTGACGCCGTTGCAACTGGCGGGTGTCGGCACGATTGTTTTGGGGCTGTTCAGCCTGAGCCTTGTGCGGGGCAGCGATGGGGGCCGCAATGGCACGGCGACCTTGCTCGCGGTCATCACCGGGTGTTTCATCGCAGGCTATTCACTGGCCGATGGATTGGGCGCGCGTATGGCGGGCACGGCGGTCGGATATTACGCGGTGCTGGCGCTGCTGAATGCTGCGGTGTTCGCTATCTACCTGATCATCTGGCGGCCCGGTGTGCTGACACGGTTGCCGCGCGAAGGACGGCGCACGTTTATCCTCGGGGGTGGGGCGTCTTATGCGGCCTATTCGCTGGTGATCTGGGCCTTTACCCAAGCCCCGATTGCCGTCGTTACGGCATTGCGCGAGACCTCAATCATCTTCGCTTTGTTTATCGGGGTGTTTGCCCTTGGCGAGCGATTGAACCTCGCCAAGGTGTTCTCGACTTTTCTGACTATTCTGGGAGCCGCGCTGTTACGGCTCGCGCGGGGTTAGGGGCGCTCTAACCGCAAGGTAATGGTGCCCGATGCGTCGCGACTGGAGGCTTGCGCAAAGCCCGCCCGTTCCAACACCCGCAATGACGCGATGTTGTCCGGATGAACCCGCGCAATCAGGGCCGCGATGCCGGGGTGATCCGCGAAACAGCGCTGCGCATAGAGCCGAACGATCCGTGTGCCATGCCCTTGGTTCCAGTGATCTTGACCCAACCAATAGCTCAGCTCGGCGGTCCCATTGGCATCGCCTTCGGCACCAAACAGCAGACGCACTTGCCCGATCGGTTTGCGGTTTTGGATGACCGCGAAGACCTCGTGATGGTTGCTGATATTTGACAGCTCAATCAGTGTTGCGGCGTGGGGCTGCGTCAGTGGGGCCGGGTAGGGTTCAGGCATAAAGCGCCAAATCTCGGGGTTGTCCAACAGGGCGATATAGTCGGCCAGATCGCTGTCGCGCCAATGGCGCAGGGTGTAGGGGGCAGCCTTTGCACCGGGCGATCCGCCAAAGGGCATTGGCTTATACCGTACCGGGATATCGTCGATTACGTCAGAGCGCACCCAGCCGATTTGTACTGGG
>CALHAP010000245.1 GCA_937931795.1 uncultured Paracoccaceae bacterium | reverse complement strand
CACTGGTGGCAGACCGAAACCGGCTACACCATTGTGGGCAATCCTGCGGGCATCGAGGCACTACCGGTCAAGGTCGGCTCACCCAGCGTGCCCATGCCCGGCTACGACGTGCAAATCCTCGACGACTCTGGGGCACCCTTGCCACCCAACACGCTGGGAGCGCTGGCGATCAAACTGCCGCTGCCGCCCGGTACTTTGCCGACGCTCTGGCAGGCCGAGGACCGCTATAAATCCAGCTACCTCACCACATTCCCCGGTTGGTACGAGACGGGCGACGCGGGCATGATCGACGACGACGGCTATGTCTACATCATGGCGCGCACCGATGATGTGATCAATGTGGCGGGCCATCGTCTCAGCACAGGGGCGATGGAAGAAGTGCTCGCCAATCACGCCGACGTGGCCGAATGCTGCGTTGTGGGCGTGGCGGATGCGCTGAAAGGGCAACTGCCCATGGGATTTCTCTGCGTGAACAAAGGCACGGATAAATCGGCAGAAGATATCGTGCGCGAATGTGTGGCAATGATGCGCGACCAAATCGGCCCCGTCGCTGCATTTAAACTCGCAGCAGTCGTGGATCGTTTGCCCAAAACCCGGTCCGGCAAAATCCTGCGCGGCACAATTGCCAAGATCGCAGACGGGCAAGACTTCAAAATGCCCGCCACGATTGACGATCCAGCGATACTCGATGAGATCAAAATATCCCTTCAATCAATGGGGTATGCGCAGGACTAACTGCGCGCCCTAGCCCCTATAGAAAGACCAAACATGCAGATCAAACGCATAGACGACACGTTTTCGGTCACCGCACAAATCACGCCAGACGATGTCGCGACGCTCAAAGACAACGGCATCACGACGATTATCAGCGCCCGTCCCGACGGCGAAGAAGACGGCCAACCCAGCTTTGAGGCGATCAAAGACGCTGCCACGCAAGCGGGGCTAACGGCGGTTCATATCCCCATCGTTCCGGGACAGATGACCGAGGCCGACGTGCGCCTGATGGCCGATGTCCTAGAGGACGCGGATGGCCCGGTTTTGGGCTTTTGCAAGGGCGGACCCCGCGCCGAAGCGCTCTATACGGCCACCGGGCGCAGCTAAATCAGCGCAGCCCCTCGCGGGCAATTTGCTCAGCCAACAGCGCCATCGCCTGACCACGGGCGGCGGCGATTTGCGCGGGCGCAGGCTCGGGCGGCAGGGCCACGCCCACGCGAAACAGGCCCGACCGATCGGGTCCAGCGTCGTCTTGGCCCGCGACGAAATACTGACCCGCGAGGCGAAACTCATTGGTGCGGTACGACGCCACAAATTCCTCGACACGTACCTCAACACGGGCCTGCGGGTAGCGCTCGAACGGCCAAGGCTCGTTGGCGACAGCGCGCCCGGTGATCAAGGCCAGCGCGCGGCTCAGCTCTAACGTCGCCCCACGGCTGGGGTCATCGGCCCAGAGCAGATCAGACGAATTGAGCGCGCCATCTGGTGTTTCGATGAAAATCTCGTCCAGTTCGGCATAGGCTGGCAGGCTGACGTCCAGCACCTCGACGGACGAATAGGCAATCGACACACGGGCGTCGGTCACGATCTCGGGCACCGCGTAGCGCACCTCGGGTGACGACGAACAGCCTGCCAACAGACCAATAATCAACAGTTTTTTCATGGCCTACCGCCTCAACAATGGACTGCGCTCAATCGTGCGCGTCAGGGATTGCACCGCGTCAGCGGCCTCTTGAACTTCGCGCAATGCATCACGCGCATCACGGATTGCGGGAGACGTTTCCTCAAACCCGCTCAGTGTTTGCTCGGCCTGTGCGATCAACGCATTGGCACGGCGCAACACCTCGGGGACGCCTTGGGTCGCTTGCGCAATTGCATCTGCTGCATCAGCGGCGGCAGACAGCGCGGCATTGGTGTTCTCAACAGCCCCCCCTTCACGAAGGTCCGACAACACAGCGCGCATTTCGGCCAAGGCCACGTTCAGCGTACCCGGCAGCGCGCGCGTCGTATCAGATGAAATCAACACGTCCGCACTGTCGACCAACCCCGTGACCTGGGCAATCAGCGCGTCCAATTCTAGGTCTTGGGCGTTGGCCGCGATGCCGTTCAATTGCTCGATCAGTCCCGGCACACCAGCAAAGGACGTCTCGACCGTGGCCGCAGCACCCGATGCCGCATCCACGGCGGCCAGCAGGCGCGTGGTCGCATCCGAGGCGTTCAAATCAGCGACCAAAACGCGGGCTTCGGCCAATGTCTCGGTCAGTGCGGCGGTCAGCTGCGACACATCCCCCGGCAATCCCTGCACCCCGTCAGAGGCCAGTAATGTGGTGGCCTCGATCGACAGCCCCGTGATCTGTGTGACAAGAGCCTCTAACGGTAAAGAGCCCGCGTTTTCGGCCAGCGTCGTGATCTGCGTCAATAGGTCCGGCACACCGTCCAGTGAACGGTCCAGCTCGACGATCAACGCATCGGTTGAGCGCACCGCGAGGGCGAGACTGGCCACGACCTCTTGCTCTTGGATCTCGACCAACACGGCCTGCACCTGCTCGACCGTTGCCTCTAGATCGGTCATCAAAGCACTGAATTGACCGGGCAAGGCCTGCACCCCGTCGGACCCCACCACGGCGCGCATTTCGCCCAGCAACGCGCTCACATCGCCCGGCACCGCTTGGGTCGTCTCGCTACCCACCAACACGCCTGCGTTGTTCAAAAACAGGGTGGCACTGGCAATCAACTCTTCGATTTTCAACTCGTTGATCCGGGTCAAGGTGCCCTGCGCGGTGCTCGCGACATCAATAATATCGGACTCTGTGGTCGGGATTTCGGGATAGGGCCGTGCGGCGCGGTTGATCGAGGCATCCGCAACATCCGGCAGTGTCACCAACTGCACGATCAACCCGCCCGTCAGCAAGCTGCCCGTGGCCAGCCGGGCGCGCATCCCTTGGCGCACCTGCCCGTCCAAGAACGTCAGCGCATCATTGGCATTTTCAGCGCCTGCCAGCCCCAGCCGCGCGGGTTCAATCGACAGCACTGTCTGCAAGCGCACATTTGTCTCACCCGTCGGCATGTCCTCGACCACACCATTCAGCCCTGTCACCTCACCTATACGCAGCCCATTAAATTCGACAATCGCCCCTGTCGCCAGACCCGCGACATTCCCGTCAAAAATGGCGACCACGTCCAACAGATCGCTCGTCCCGGAATCGAAGATGCTCGCACGGGCCGCATCAGGGCCAGAGAACACAGGAAAAATATCACCGTTTTGCGCCAATTCGGCCCCCGACACAAAGGTGTCAAAGGTAATACCGCCTGCGAGCAACGACGCCACGCTGTCAAAATCCACGGCCGCCCCCGACGCGCCGATCGAGACAGAAAAACCCGAGGTGTCCCAAAACCGTGTCGCACTGGTGACCAGATTGTCATGCGGCGCGTAGACCACCGCCTGCGCTGTGACCGAAAACCCATCGTCAGAGACGACAGCAGGCCCCACCTGCCCGACCTCGACACCTTTGAAAACAATCGGAACATTGCCGGACAGGGATCCATCGGTTGTGCGCATCGTGATCCGCACGCCTTCCTCACCGCGCACCAACAATGGTGCGTCTGACAGGCCTAGGAATTCATAGGTCAAATCGCGGATGTCATCGTCCCATTGGCCTTCGATATAAACGCCCGACAAAACGGTATCCAATCCGGTCACGCCTTGGGCTGTGACCTCGGGGCGGACGATCCAAAATTCGGACCGGTCATCCACGTAAGGGGCGACTTTCGGATCGAGACGCACCGCGACGATCACGCGGTCCAGCTCTTCGGTGAACGACACGTCTTCGACAATACCCACGGCCACATCGCGAAACCGCACCTCGGTCTCGTCTTTCGTGACGCCTGCCGCGCTGTCGAAAATGATCTCGATCACGGGCCCGCGGTTGGCATAGTTTTGCCACGCCACGCCCAAAGCCACGAGCAGCGCCAGAACCGGCACCAACCACACGATGCTGACACGGTCCCAAGCCGACCTGCGGACAGGGCGATGCCTCGGCAAATCAGGAACATCGTGCAAATCACTCACGGGGTACTCTCCACTTGGGGGACATTGTCGCGGGCGGTGTGATCAGGATCAATTCGGTCCCACAACATGCGACTGTCAAAGGCCTGCGCCGATAACATGGTAAAAATAACGGAAAGGGCAAAGGACAAAGACGCAAGGCCCGGCGTGATCGACGCCGCGACACTCAGTTGCACCAGCGATGACAAAATGGCCACGACAAAAACGTCGATCATCGACCAGCGACCCACATATTCAACCATTTCATACAGCAGATGACGACTATGCGACGTCGACGGATCACCGCGACGTACCGATAGAGCCAGATAAGCGATGGAAAAGAATTTGGCGACGGGGATCAGCACACTGGCGATCAAGATGATCAACGCAATCCCGACAGAGCCATGGTGGATCAATTCAACGGCGCCGCCCACAATCGTAGCCTCGCTGGTATAGAGCAGGGTCTTGGTTGTTAGCATCGGATAGAGATTGGCCGGGATGTAGAACAACACACCCGCCATCCACCACGCCCAAACACGGCTCAGGCTATGTTTGTCGCGCGATATCAGCGACGCGTCACAGCGCGGGCACACGCTTTGCGCGATAGGCCAGACGCGGGTGCAGCGCCGACACGACACCAGCCCCTTTTCGCGGGCCGTTGGTATATGGGCCAGTGTTGCCATCAGCGGCTATGCCTCGGGTCAATAGAATTCCAGACAGACCACCGGCACATGAACCGATCTTGGATGACGATGATCACCACGACAGAGGCAAACATCCAGAACGCCGGGCCAAAATCAATCCGGGCCAAGTTTGCGACCTTCACCAGGGACACGGCACACCCCAGCGCGAAAATCTCGGCCATCGACCAGGGGCGCAGGGTTTCAGACCACCGGAATGCCGCGCGGGCGTGGTCAGCAGGGGGGCGGTCAAACACCACAGGCCACAACACATACAAGAGCAACATCACACGCAGCAACGGGATCAGCACGATCAACGCCAGCACCGTGATCGACAAGACCACCAACGGGCCATCCGAAAAGGCCAAAGCCGCATCCACCAGCGAGGCCGAATTGCGAAATCCGGACTGGCTGATCTGCAAAAACGGGAACCAAAGCGCGCCGAGGATCAACACCATGATCGCGATGGACAACATAATGATCGTCATGCCAGCGCGGTTCTTGGGCGAGATCAACACCGTATGACACCGCAAACACTTCGCGGTCTCCCCCTTGGCCGGGGCATGCGCGTGATACAGCGCGTCACATTGCGGGCAGGCAATGAGCGTTTCCAAATCTTCCACTGGCACAGCGGCAGGCCCCGTCACGGCATCATCCCCCAGATGTTGCGTTGACTCATTTATATACCGCTACACCAGTGAAGACCATTGCCATTTCTTGCCATCTTTCGCGCATGTATGACCGCAATTGGGGCCAACAATAACCCTATGACAGTCGTGGTTGCGACAGGTTCAAAGCCCAGATTGCGATCGAACAGAGTGAACCCAATAATCGAGTACGGCGCGTGTCTCAGGCTTACTACACCCAAAACCCCGTAAAAACGCTCAGCGAGCACGACCGCTCCGAGCTGAAACGGGCGTGGCGCAATACCCCCGCCGTCTGGCGGTTCGTGCCGCATCGTGGGGATAAGGCGTTCCTTAATAAATGGCTATCGCGGCAGTCCCCGGCGGATTGGCACGAAATTGCCACCAAATTCGATTGGGATTTGCCAGACCTTTCGCCCGTATTATTCATCGCCAAACAACCCGACGCCGATCGGGCCAGCATTATGTCGATGGTGCTAGAGCAAGACCTGCCTCTGATTGAACGCCTTGCCCAAGACTCTGGGCAAAACAGTTTTCGCGACAACGCCCCGCAGGTGGCCGAACTGCTCGACCTGATTTCTATGGGTTTTGAAAAAGGCTGGTATCGCGACCAACGGTTCCGTCTCAGCCATGCGCAGGCGGCCCTTGCGCGCACCCGCGTGGCGCTCAACACCCTCGAACACGACCAAATGTGGAAATTCCCCGCCTATGCATGGTCACCGGTCAACGGTGAAAACCATCAGCCCGACTACATTTGGGACGCGACCAGCAACTGCCAGCGGTTGCCGTTTGACGTCTGGGCGCGGCTTAAAATCAGACCACACTAAAACCCGATGGCATAGGCCGCCCAGACCAAGATCAGCCCGGCGACAATGGCCAAAAACCCTGCAATCCGCCGCGCTTCAAACGGCATATCGCGCAGGGCCTCTAGCATCTTCTCAATAGCAGAAGGGGCCAGCGCCCAGGCCAGCCCCTCTACAATTAACACAAGTCCCAGCGCCAGTAGCGTCATGGACATATGGGCTTACTCCGACACCGCAGTACTGTCGGCTTCCCCTTCGAAAGCGTTTGTATCGCTGTCGCCGGTCGGGTTTGTCATCGTGTCCAGATCATCGGGGTTCAATGGCTCAACCACCGACTCCTGTACTTCCATGTCACCGACGGCATCATCCAACAACGCATCGACATCTTGATCCGAAATCGCCCCCAATCCAGATCCTGCCCCCGGAGCGAAGAAGTATTCGAAGAACGGCGAATCTGGTGTGATGACCAAGGTTGAATTGTCGCCCGTCACAGTTGATTCGTAGTTCAACATCGACTGATAAAAGGCAAAGAACTCAGGATCAGCGCCAAAGGCCGCGTTCAGCGTGGCGTTCGATTGCGCGTCCGCTTCACCAATGACGATCTGTGCATCACGACGTGCAATCGCCACCGTTTCACGCGCGGTTCTGTTGGCCAGCGCGCGGATACCACGCGCCGCCTCCGCACCACGGGCCCGCTCGTCCACCGCCTCTTGTTCACGCTCGGCGCGCATCCGGGCAAAGGTCTGGGCGAGGTTTTGCTCTGGCAGGTTGGTGGTGATCAATCGCACGTCGACGACTTCCAGACCAAATGCCTGCGCCTCGGTGCGGGATGCATCGCGAATACGGTTCATCAACCCACGACGATCATCCGACAATATCGTGCTCGACGTCACCTGATCGGCACCTAACACCTGACGGACTTTCTCGGTCAGAATGTCACCCAACTGACGCTCGGCCACGCGGATCTGATCAGCGGGCGAACTGCCCGCGTTGCCCAGACGTTCGCGGAACCGCACGATGTCGTTGATCCGGTAACGCGCAAAGGCATCCACATCCAAACGACGATCATCAGACGGGGTCACCTGAACGGTCGGTGTTTCAAGCGACAAAATCCGACTGTCATATTTCACCACGCTTTGCAGCAATGGCAGTTTGAACCCGATACCCGGCTCGGTTTGCGTGCGCACGATCTGACCGAACTGCAAAACCAGCGCGTTTTCGCGTTCATCCACGACAAAGATCGACGACAAAACACCAATCGCAGCAACCGCGACGGCAGGAATTAAAAAGGTACTGCTTTTCATCTTAGTTTCCTCCCGCCACAGATGCGGCCGCACCTTGGGCCGCACGATCGCCAGTATTTTGCATCAAATCGTTGAGCGGCAAGAACGGGATGACCCCGCCGGACCCATCGCTGCCCGCCCCCGTGATCGACGGATCAAGAATAACCTTGGGCGTGCTGGCGTAAACTGAGCTCAACGCATCTAGGAACAATCGCTGGCGTGTCACGTCTTCGGCGGCGCGGTATTCTTCCAACACGGCCAAGAAGCGGCTGGCACGACCCAGCGCTTCGTTGGTCACCTCAGAGCGGTAGGCTTCCGAGTTCTCGATGATCTGTGTGGCCTGACCACGGGCATCGGCGAGCGCTTGGTTGGCGTCCCGGTCCGCTTCGCGTTGCAGCTGATCACGCTCTTGCTCGGCGGCCTGAACCGACAGGAAGGCTTCCAAAACCTGATCCGGCGGCTCGGCGCGCTGAAGGTTCACACGCAACACATCAATGCCGCTCTCATAACTGTCGAGGATCTCTTGAATACCGTCACGCGCGTTCGTCGCAATGATCCCACGGTCGGTGTTCAGAATCGGGGCCAAACGGCGGGCCGCGACAATCTCGCGCATCACAGATTCGGCCACCGCCTGCACGGTCTCTTCGGGCTCTGCGATGTTAAACAGCAGGTTCGCAGGCTCACGCACGTTCCAAACCACCTGAAAACCAATGTCGACGACGTTTTCATCCGTGGTCAGCATCAACCCGGCAGTCGTCGAGTTATTCCCGACAGAGCCGATGCTCTCGGTGCGCTCGGACGTGGTTGGGATAATCTCGTAGGTCACCAGCGGCCACGGGGCAAAGTTTAGACCGGGATTGCCTGTATCACTGAACTCACCCAAAAACAGCTCGACCGAGCGTTCACTGGGCTGGACCGTATAAAATGAACTAAATGCCCAGAGACCAACCGCTGCCAGCGCGCCGAGACCAACCATGCCACGGGTCACTTCAAACCCGCCGCCGCCATCCGCACCGCCGCCGCCTGGGCCACGGCTTCCGCCGCCGCCCATCAGCACGCGCAATTGCTCGCGGCCTTTGTTTACCAGCTCGTCAATCTCGGGGATGTTAGGGCCATCATTGCCGGGGCGTCGGCCCCCATTTGGCCGGCGATCATCGCCGCGTTCGTCGTCATCACCCGGACCACGACCACCGCCGCCACCGCCCCAAGGACCACCAGTATTTCCCGCCATGATGCTGTTTTATCCCTTATCCGCAGGCCGGGCGCTGACCGCCCCGCTCAAATCTACTGCACTAATTGTGTGTTTGGGCAAAAGTTTCAAGTTGTTCTGACCGGTTCCTTCATCGTGACCAGTTCTTCGGACATCGTGGGATGTACCGCCACGGTGCGATCAAAGTCCTCTTTTGTGGCCCCCATTTTGACCGCGATGCCTGCAAGCTGGATCAATTCGCCCGCGTGATCCGCGACAATGTGACAACCCAAAACAGTCCGATTGGCGGAACTTACGACCAATTTCATCATCACCTTGCTCTCACGACCCGCGAAGGCGCTTTGCATAGGCTTGAACGAAGTAGCGTAGACCTCGATAGGTTCTTGCTTGGCGGCCTCTTCCTCGGACAAACCGATTGTCCCTAGTTCAGGCTGGGTGAAAACCGCCGACGGGATCAGATCGTGATCCACCTTTGTTGGGTTGTCCTTATACACCGTTTCAACAAACGCCATGCCTTCGCGGATTGCCACGGGGGTCAGGTTTACCCGGTCAGTCACATCGCCGATGGCGTAGACGTTTGGCACGCTCGTTTGGCTGTAGGCATCCACTGTAATTTCGCCTTTACGCCCCTGCGCAATACCGGCGGCCTCTAACCCCAGCGTTGGGGTATTCGGCGCGCGGCCTGTGGCGAACAGCACCTTGTCGTAAACCTTCTCTGCGCCGTCCGTGTCTTTGGTCCAGATCGCATCGCCCTCGGCGCGCATCTCTGCCACGTTGACGTTCACGCGCAAATCCACACCGTCAGCACGCATCGTATCGGCCACCAACCCGCGGGCTTCATCATCAAACCCGCGCAGTATCTCATCGCCACGGTAAAACTGCGTCACCGCAACGCCCAGCCCGTTGAGGATGCAAGCAAACTCGCTCGCGATATATCCGCCACCGACGATCAAGATCGACTTGGGCAGATGCTCCATATGAAAAATATCATCCGACACCATCGCCAAATCCGCGTTCTCGATGTTAGGCCGTGTTGGATGACCACCGGTTGCGATTAGGATGGTCTTTGCCGTCACTTTGCGCCCATCGCTGAGTGTGATCTCGTTGGCGCCAGAAATCGCCGCCCGCGCATCGTGGATTTCAACGCCAGAATTGTCGAGCAACCGACGATAC
>CALHAP010000244.1 GCA_937931795.1 uncultured Paracoccaceae bacterium | reverse complement strand
TCAGCAGTTTTTTTGGCACGGTCTTGCGGCCGATGCGTTTTTGCAGTTGCGCGAAGGGCAGTGGTGCGTCGTCCGCGAATGCCAGAACTTCGCCGTCGATGACGGTGCCGTCGGGGATGAAATCGCGGAGCGCGGCCAGCTCGGGGAAGCGGTCTGTCATCAGCTCTTCGCCGCGTGACCAGAGGTGGTGTTCGCCTGCACGCACGATCAGTTGGCCGCGTATGCCATCCCATTTTCTCTCGGCAGACCAATCACTTGGCGGGTTGATGCTTGTGGGGTCTTCGAGGCCGTAGGCGAGGTAGAACGGGTAGGGGCGCGACAGGGCGGCTGTGGGGTCGGGTGCTTCGATCAGGCTGTGGAATGTTGTGGTATCCGGTGTCCAATTACCCATCAGGCGGTGGGTCAGTTCGGCCTCGTCGATGCCTGTGGTTTGGGCCAAGGCGCGGGTCATCAGCTTTTGACTCACACCTACACGAAACCCGCCAGTGAGCAGTTTGGTGAAGAGAAACCGTTCGATGGGCGGGAGCATGTTCCATGCGGCGAGGATGCCCAATTTACGGGCCTCGTCGTCTTTGTTTGAGAGGTCTTTTATATAGGCAATCCAATCACTCAGCGGGCGATCTTCATCTTGTTCAGCAGGGGGCAGGACCAGCGCAATCGTCTCGGCCAGATCACCGACGATGGGGTAGCATTCCTCGAACAGCCACAGCGGGATGCCCGCCTGTTCTGCCGCCCATTCGCGCAAGACTGTCATGGTGATCAGCCGGCGTGGGCGGCGGCCTGAGAAGAGCGCTATGGTCCATAGTTTATCCTCGTCCGAGGCGTTGGCAAAGAAGTCTGCGAGGGCCGCGACTTTGACCTTGGTCCGTGTCGTTTGATCGACGGCGGTGAAGAGGGCTGCGAAATCTTTCATGGGCCAAAACCCCCATGCACCGCCTGTGCACTGGGCGTACACAAGGCGTGCGCACGATTATGCATCGGCGGTCTCGCCCAAATCTTCGCGGTCGAGTGTTTCGCCTTCGTATTCCGTGCTGACCACATGCGCGTCGTAGCCCGCCTCGCGTAGGTAGCGCGTGAATTGGCTGGTGTAACCGTGGGTGACGAAAATGGTTTCTGCACCTGTGGCTTTGATCGCGGAATTGAGGCCCTGCCAGTCGGCGTGGTCCGAGATGATGAAGCCCCGGTCTGCCGCTCGTCTGCGCCGAACGCCGCGCATGGCCATCCAGCCGGACGCGAAAGCGTTCGAATGGTCGGGGCCGAACTTGCGCGCCCATGTGCCGGCCATGGCAGAAGGCGTAGCGATGACCATGGCCCCCGGCGTAGCCTTGCGGTCGAAATCGGCGGTGACGCGGGTGGTGTCGGGCAGGGCGATGCCTTGGGCGCGGAGCACCTCGTTGGTGTTCTCGATTGCGCCATGGGTGAAGATCGGGCCGATGTCTGTGTCGAGCATGTTCATCAGGCGTTGCGCCTTGCCGAGCGCATAGGCCCCGAGGACGGAGACGCGGCCAGCCTCGGCATTTGCCGCCCACCACGCGTTGAGATCACGGGCCAGTGTCGTCTGGTCGGTCCATGTGAAGACGGGCAGGCCAAAGGTGCTCTCGGTGATGAAAGCGTGGCATTTGACCGGCTCGAAAGGCGTGGACAGGCCGTCGGGCACGGTCTTGTAGTCACCGGATGCCACCCAGACTTCGCCTGCGACTTCGATGCGGATTTGGGCCGAGCCGGGGACGTGGCCCGCGGGGTGGAAGGACACCTTTGCGCCGTCGATTTGGCGGGTCTCGCCATAGCGGATCGTCTCAAGGTTGATGTCGCCCAAACGATGCCGGATCACAGGGGCCGCGATATCGGTGCAGAGATAGCGCTGCATCCCCCAGCGCGAGTGGTCGGCGTGGCCATGGGTGATCAGCGCGCGGTCCACGGGCCGCCACGGGTCGATGTAGAAATCGCCTGCGGGGCAGTAGATGCCGCGATCTGTGAAGGTGAGGACGTCTGCCATGACCGACAAATTAGCGGCACACCTCGCGTTGACAATGGCGGACTGCGCGGGCCTTTTGTTGGAAACGGATATTGGAGAGATCAGATGGGCGAGCGCACGAGCGGGTTGAAGGCACGGATGGCGGCGGGCGAGATGCTGTCGGGGACGTTTGTGAAGACGCCTGATGTGTCTGTGGTCGAGGTGCTGGCGCAATCGGGACTTGATTTTCTATGTCTCGATAGTGAGCACGCGCCCTTTGGCAGACGGGAGCTGGACGCCTGTCTGGCGGTTGGACGTGCGCTTGATATGCCGATCCTTGTGCGGGTGCTGGCGGGGCAGCCTGAGTTTGTGCTCGCCGCGTTGGACGCTGGCGCTGTGGGCGTGGTCGTGCCGCATGTCGATAGTGTGGAAAAGGCGCAAACCCTTGCCAAGGCTGGGCATTTCGGACGCGGTGGGCGCGGCTATGCGGGATCAACTCGGTGGGCGGGCTATGCGACGCGCCCTATGGGTGATGTGCTGGCGCAAGATACAGAGACGATTGTGATCGCGCAGATTGAAGAGCCTGAGGGTGTCGATGCAGTGGGTGCCATTGCTGCCGTTGATGGCATTGATGCGTTGTTTGCGGGACCTGCGGATTTGTCTGTCGGTTACGGGCTGTCTCAGGTGGGTGGGCCAGAATTGGAAGCCGCGC
The DNA here is from genome assembly GCA_937931795.1 of uncultured Paracoccaceae bacterium. Lineage (GTDB taxonomy): Bacteria > Pseudomonadota > Alphaproteobacteria > Rhodobacterales > Rhodobacteraceae > JALZWD01. The sequence continues at coordinate 4,039 of CALHAP010000244.1, read as the reverse complement.
TGAAATCTGTTGGGGGCGCTTGCGCCGCGCACAGCAAAGCGTTTGTCAGCTGGGTGCCCGATGCTGCGAAGGCGGCGGAATGGACGGCCTACGGGATGAGCGTGTTTGTCGTGGCGTCGGAGCACACATGGATGCGGTCTGTTGCCACGGATGTCGCAACCTCGATCAAGGCGTTGGGACAGCCATAGGACTTATGGGTTTTCTTCGAACAGAGACACCATAGCGTCGAATGCCCGTTCGCGCACCAGAGGTATTTCCATCATCACCTCGTGTTTCGCACCTGGCACCATCATCAACTCGCCCTTTGGCCAGCGTTTCATGCGGTCTGTGATCCGGTCGCTGTCGACGATATATTCTTCATCACCGAGGAACACGACACAGGGCAGATCGGGCGAGGGCAACGCGTGAAGTCTGCGGGTTTCGCGCAGGGCTTCGTTCAGCCAATGCAGTGACGGGCCGCCGAGCGCCAGATCGGGCTTCTTTTCGATTTGTGTGTTCATGTAGTCGAACATCTCTGGGTCGCTGGTGAGCTCATTGTCGGCAAACGCTTCGTGGACATCCGTGTCAGCGCTCTGGCCCGGTGCGATGCGCATGGATTGTCCGATCATTCGGCTGAGCGACGAGACCCCCCAAGCCAGTGTGCGACGGTGTGGGGCCAGTTGGATGCCCCACATAGGCGCCGTAAACGCGACCGCGTTGACGTCCAACCCTTCGCGCAGGGCGCGCAGGCCGATGCAGCCCCCCATGGAATGCGCCACAAGATACCATGGGCGTGGCATGTTGAGCGCTTTTGCATGGGCCACGGCGGCGGCGACATCTTGTTGGTAGTCCTCGAAAGCCGTCACATGGCCCACACCGCGTTCGGGTAGAATCCGCTGTGCCAGCCCCTGTCCGCGCCAGTCGATTGTCAGCGTGGCATAACCCCGGTCGGCCAAATCTGCGGCGGCGCGCCCGTATTTTTCGCAATATTCTGTGCGTCCGGGGAACAACAGCACCGTACCCTTGGCGCCTGCGAGCCCCCAATGCGCCACGCGAATACGCAACCCATCAGACGTGGTGAGCCAATGGGCAATCCCGCCATCCGGCCCTTCGGCCAGTTTGGTATGGAGCGGTGCGGCGGCAAGCGGGACTGAGGTCGTCATGGAAATTTAACCCAATACGCCAGCGAGTTTCATCGCCATGCCCATATCGCCATCGACGCTAAGCTTGCCTGTCATAAAGGCGGATGTGGGGTTTAGATCACCGTCGAGGATGGATTTGAACGTGTCCGTGTCGGCGGTCAGCGTGACTTCGGCGTCGTCATCGCCTGCGCGTGCGCCCGTTTCGTCGATCATGATCGCACCTTCGCCTTCGATGGCGAATTTGGCGGTTCCGTCGAATCCTTGGCCGTCCATCTTTGCGTTGAGGGCTTCTACGGCTTGGGTCACTACGTCGCTCATTGGGTATCCTTTGGTTTATCATTGAGGCGGTTGCCTCTGGTATCATGCGTGTCAAACGCTATGTTACGCATATGGCCAAGGTAAGACATCTTTTCAAACATATCGCAGCGGCACTTGCTTGTGTGGTGGGGTTTTCCCTACCACTTGTTGCGGATCAAGCGCGGATTGATGATCTGCTGGCGCAATTGCGTGAGGCCGAAGGCATACAAGCTGCCCGCATTGCCGTTGAGATTGAGAACGAATGGGCGAAAAGCGGCTCGCCGTCGCTGGATTTGCTGTTGCGCCGGGCTGAGGATGCGCTGGAGGCTGATGATGCACTGGCTGCGATTGAGCATTTGACGGCGGCGATTGACCATGATCCGTCCTATTTGGGTGCCTATAATTTGCGCGCCTCGGCCTATTATCTCAATGATGATATTGGCCCCGCTCTGGATGATCTGCGCGAGGTTTTGGCCCGCAACCCGATGCATTTTCGCGCCTTACAGGGCTTTGGGATCATTCTGTTCGAGATGGAACGCCCGGAAGACGCTCTAGAGGTGTTGCGCCGTGCATTGGCGATTTATCCTGCCGATGAGACGACGCAGCAATATGTGACCGATCTCGAAATCATGTTAGAAGGTCAGGCCCTGTAAGAGGGGCGCTGACAGGCCGGGAGCCTGCCGATGATGTCTGCCGAAGGCCAGATCACGGCCGTTTTGGGCCCGACGAACACGGGCAAAACCCACTATGCGATTGAGCGTATGTTGGGTCATCGCACGGGCATCATCGGGCTGCCGCTGCGCCTGCTGGCGCGTGAAGTCTATGATCGCATCGTCGCCAAGAAAGGGCCATCTGTCGTGGCTCTCGTCACCGGCGAAGAGCGGATTGTTCCGCCGCGCGCCCAGTATTGGGTCTGTACTGTCGAGGCGATGCCGCAGGGGATGGGCGCTGATTTTCTGGCGATTGATGAGGTGCAGCTTTGTGCCGACCCTGAGCGCGGCCATGTGTTTACCGATCGGTTGCTGCACGCGCGCGGCACCCGCGAGACGCTGTTTCTAGGTTCTCTGACGATGAAGAACGCGATTGCCTCGCTAGTGCCGGATGCGCATTTTCTCGGGCGAGATCGGTTCTCGACGCTGACCTACTCAGGTTCGAAAAAGATAAGCCGGATGCCGGAACGCGCCGCGATTGTGGGATTTTCGGTTGATAATGTCTATGCGATTGCTGAGCTGATCCGGCGCACCAAAGGCGGTGCTGCTGTTGTGATGGGGGCACTTTCCCCCCGTACCCGCAACGCGCAGGTCGAGATGTATCAGGCGGGAGAGGTGGATTATCTGGTGGCGACCGATGCCATTGGGATGGGTCTTAACCTCGATATCGAGCATGTGGCCTTCTCGTCGCTGATCAAGTTCGACGGGCACCGGATGCGGCATCTGGCTGCTGATGAACTGGCACAGATCGCGGGACGTGCGGGGCGACATACCACAAATGGAACATTCGGGGTGACGGGCGAGGCACCGCCGCTGGACGACGCTATCGCCGAAGCGATTGAGAACCATAGCTTTCGCCCTGTGTCCAAGCTGATGTGGCGCAATGGGCGCTTGCAGTTTGGCAATGTCGGGCGGCTCATTCAGACGCTGGAGGATCGCACGAATAACCCATGGCTCAGCCGTGTGCGCGAGAGCGATGATTTGGCGGCACTCAAGGCGCTGAGCAAGGACACCGAGGTGATGGCGCGTGCCAGTGATGCGCCCTCGGTCAGGTTGCTGTGGGATGTCTGTCAGGTGCCTGATTTCAGGGGGATTTCGCGCGGCGAACATGCTGGGTTGCTGACCAAGATATTCGAGTATCTGCACCAGCACGGTCGTGTGCCCGATGATTATATGAACCGTCAATTGTCGCGCATTGACCGCACCGATGGCGATATTGATACCCTGAGCAAGCGTTTGGCCTATATTCGTACGTGGACCTATGTGGCACAGCGAAAGGGTTGGACCCGTGACGAAACCCATTGGCGTGAGGCGACGAGGGTTGTAGAAGACCGGTTATCAGACGCGCTGCATGGCGCGCTTACGCAAAGATTTGTGGATCGGCGGACCAGTGTTCTGGCCCGGCGGCTCAAGCAGAAGGAAAGCCTAGTGGCGGATGTGAATGACAACGGTGAAGTAACGGTCGAAGGCGAATTTGTCGGCAAGCTGGAAGGGTTCCGGTTCCGCATGGACAAAACCGCGACGCCCGATGAGGCCAAGACGCTGCGACAGGCGACCGCGCAGGCACTGGCCCCGCAGTTTCATCTGCGCGCGGACCGGTTTTATAATGCGCCTGACACCGAGATGGATTTCACCGAGCAGGGCGGCTTGATGTGGGGCAGCACTGCTGTCGGCAAGCTGGTGGCGGGGTCTGATTCGTTGAAGCCCGTTGCCGAGGCGTTTGTCGATGAAGAGGCCGGGCCTGATGTGGCTGCCAAGGTGCAGCGCCGCTTGCAGCATTTCATTGACCGCAAGCTGGCGACGGCGTTCGAGCCGCTGTTGAACCTCAAGAATGACGAGACGCTGACGGGGCTGGCCAAAGGGTTTGCCTACCAGATGGTCGAAAACTTTGGCGTCGTGCCGCGCGGTGAT
>CALHAP010000243.1 GCA_937931795.1 uncultured Paracoccaceae bacterium | reverse complement strand
CAACCAAGGCCGCCGTTTTGTCAGCGGCCAGCCAAGCCGGCCTGACCCCCACCGCACTGTTCGGCGATTGGGACACTTCAGCGCTGACGCAAAAATCCGATGAGATGATCTTCATGTTCGAAAAGTGCTAGACGCTTTCCTCCAGCACACCGCGCGCGATTTGGTCGGCTTCGATGCTTTCAAATAGGGCTTTGAAATTACCCTCGCCGAAACCATCGTCACCTTTGCGCTGGATGAACTCGAAAAAGATCGGGCCGATGACGGTTTTTGAAAATATCTGCAACAGGATGCGCGTCTCGCCGCCGTCCACGACCCCTTCCCCGTCGATCATCACGCCGTGTTTCATCATCCGGTCTAGCGGCTCATCGTGGCCCACGACCCGGTCTTTGCTCAGCGTATAATAGGACTGCGGCGGGGCGGGCATGAAGCGGATGCCGCGTGCCGCGATCTCATCGACCGCATCATAGATGTCGCGCGCACCCACCGCGATATGTTGGATGCCCTCACCATTATAGCGTTTGAGGTATTCGACGATCTGCCCTTTTTCGCCACGGTCCTCGTTGATTGGGATACGAATACGAGCGCACGGCGAGGTCAGCGCGCGGGACAGCAGGCCCGTGAACTTGCCCTCAATGTCAAAGAACCGGATCTCTTTGAAATTGAAGATCTCGCCATAGAACCGAAACCACACATCCATGTTGCCCTTGTGGACGTTGTGGGTGAGATGATCGAGATAATGAAAGCCGACACCAATTGGATGCGCATCTGCAACCCAATCAAATTCGGCATTATAGGGCGAGGCATCGGCATAGCTGTCGACGAAATATATCAGGCTGCCGCCGATCCCCACGATCGCGGGAACGTCTAGGGTTTTGCCGGGTCCGGTATATTCCTCGGCCCCCTTGCTGATCGCATGGGCCAGCGCGTGCTGCGCATCAACAACGCGCCATGCCATTGAAGGTGCACAGGGTCCGTGGGTTTCAACAAAATCAAGAGCATGGCTGCCGCGCTCGTTATTGATCACATAGGTAATATCGCCCTGTTGCCAGAGCTGTATATCTTTGGATTTATGGGTCGCAACTTGGGTATAACCCATCTGGGCAAACAGGCTGCGCAGGGTTTCAGGCTCGGGGTGCGCAAACTCGACGAATTCAAACCCATCCGTGCCCGCCGGGTTATCGTCGGTGATCGTGGCGCGCGGCGCGTCGTGTGGAAACGGACCCATGCAAACTCTCCTTTGTAGATGTATGCAATCCTAACGCCAAACCCGCTGCCTTAGGACGCAATTACCGCTCATATTTGAGATTAATTGCGTATCTATTGCATCATAACCCCGTTTAATGCATGTTTTCCGCATGATCTTAGACACGCTCGACCAAAATCTTCTCGCCCAATTGCAGCGCAACGCGCAGGCCACGACGAGCGAATTGGCCGAACGCCTCAATCTGTCAGCCAGCCAGATCGGCCGCCGCAAACAACGGTTGGAGGCAGACGGCTATATCACGCATTACGCCGCCGCCCTCGACCCGGCCAAAGTTGGGCTGACCGTGCAAGCCTTCGTGCAGGTACAGATGGGCACCCACGGCGCAGCACAGGCCCGCGATTTTGCGCAATTGACCGCTACTCGGCCCGAGATTATCAGCGCATGGACAATGACCGGAGAGGCCGACTACCTGTTGCGCGTTTGGACCACTGATCTGGCAACGCTCAACCGGCTGATCCATGATGTTCTGCTGGCCCACCCGACGGTGGCGCGGGTGCAAAGCCAGATCGTCATGGACCAGTTGAAACCTGACAGCCCACTACCGATCTAATGAAACGAAAGACCCAGTTATGATGACCCGATTGATCCCCCTTCTTTGCCTTTGCGCCACGCCTTTGACGGCCCAGGACACCGAAGAACTGGCGCTGGCCCGCGCGACCCTCAGCGCGATCCAACCGCAATCCATACGCGAGAATGTCGAATACTGTGGCTATCTGGGGCTGGACGAAAACGGCGCCTATATCGCCTCGCCGCCGACACGTGGGGACACGTCGTCGTGCCTGTCGGATGATCCGGTCGATATTGCCGTCATCACCGCGTCCTATCACACCCATGCGGCCTATTCGCCTGATTACAATAGCGAAGTCCCCAGCGGCGACGACATCGAAGGCGACGAGGAAGAAGGCATCGACGGCTATGTCGCGACGCCGGGCGGACGGTTTTGGTACATTGATACCTTAGATGATGTGCTCAGCCAGATTTGCGGTGTTGGGTGCCTCCCCCATGACCCCAGCTTTGAACGCGAAACAGACTACGTGGTGCAACAAAGCTATGCGTTTGACGAGCTGATCGAAGCCACCGGGCAATGATCCACGCGCAATAAGCACCCCCCTGCCGGTTGCGTTCGGCCCTGACGCTTGCAACATACGCCGATGGAAAATTTTCTGCTTCAGGCGTCGATCTATCTGGCTGCGGCCGTCATTGCTGTCCCGCTTGCCGCGCGTTTGGGCCTCGGCTCTGTGCTGGGATATCTGACCGCTGGCGTGATCATTGGTTTTATCCCTGTGATCGGCAGCCACACCGAAGAATTGCAACATTTCGCTGAATTTGGCGTCGTGATGATGCTGTTTCTGATCGGGTTAGAACTAGAACCCCGCGCTTTGTGGGACATGCGCCGCAAATTGGTGGGCTTGGGCGGCGCGCAGGTGGTGCTGACGACGCTGGCGATTATGGGATGCGGGCAGATGCTGGGGCTGCCATGGCAAACGGCCCTCGCAGTCGGTCTGATATTTGCCCTGTCATCCACCGCTATCGTCTTGCAAACATTGTCGGAAAAGAACCTGATGCGCACAAAAGGTGGGCGTTCCACCTTCTCAGTCCTGCTAACCCAAGACATCGCCGTGATCCCGATGCTAGCCCTGATCCCGCTGCTGGCCGTGGGCGCGCGGCCCGTCACATTGTCAGAAAACGGCGCGATCATTCGCGAAACCGCGGGCGACGCGCATCATTCCATGAGCCTCGTCGAGGGCCTGCCCGCGTGGGGCGTGACCTTGGTGACCATCGCCGCCGTGATCTGCGTTATCCTCACGGGTATCTACCTGACGCGCCCGGTGTTTCGTTACATTCACCACGCCCGCCTGCGCGAAATGTATACCGCCGTGGCCCTGTTGATCGTCGTGGGCACTGCCGTTTTGATGAACCTTGTAGGGCTCTCGGCGGCATTGGGCACGTTTTTGGCTGGCGTTGTTCTGGCCAATTCCGAATTCCGCCACGAGATCGAGACCGACCTAGAGCCGTTCAAAGGTCTGCTATTGGGCCTGTTCTTCATCACCGTTGGCGCGGGTATTAATTTCGAGACGCTGTGGCGCGATCCATGGGTCATTGTCGGATTAACTTTAGCCCTGATGATCTTGAAAGGTTTGATCTTATTTGCGCTGGCGACCCTGTCAAAACTGCGTGGACGCGATCGCTGGCTGTTTGCGCTTGGGTTGGCGCAGGCGGGTGAATTTGGCTTTGTGCTGACGTCCTTCGCGCTCGGCCAGGGGGTCGTGGGCGGGGCATTGTCCGAGCGGTTGTTGTTGATTGTCGCGCTGTCGATGTTGATCACTCCGCTGTTTTTCATCCTATATGAAAAGCTGAGCAAAAACACCGCCGACGCGCCCGACCATGAACCCGATGATATTACCGAGACCGGGCCTGTGATCATCGCGGGCATTGGGCGGTTTGGGCAGGTGGTCAACCGTTTGGTGCGCGGGGCGGGGTATAAAACTGTCGTGCTGGACGCTGATATGAGCCAGATTGAGACAATGCGGCGGTTTGGCACGCCGGGCTTTTTTGGCGATCCATCGCGGCCCGATGTCCTGGCGAAAGCAGGGTTGGCCGAAGCATCCGTGCTCGTCGTGTGCAACGATGACCGGGCCACGGCATTGCGCATCGTACGTTACGCTAGGCGCACCCATCCTGATCTGCACATCATCGCGCGCGCCTACGACCGGGTCCACACCTACCAATTGTATCAGGCCGGGGCGAATGACATCGTGCGCGAAATGTTTGACAGTTCGCTGCGCGCCGGACGGTATGTGCTCGAACAAATGGGGCTAACAGGATTTGAAGCCTCAGAGGCCGAGATGGCGTTTTATCACGCGGACCGCTCCAGCGTGCGCGAATTGGCCGAGGTTTGGAAACCCGGCGTGCCTGTCGATAAAAACCCCGACTATATCGCCCGCGCCAAAGAGCTGAACAACGAGCTGGAAACCGACATAGCGACCCGCACCAGCAAAGCCCGCGCCAAAGGCGACCAGCCCGCGCGCCCCGGCTTTCAAACCAAGGATTCCTCAAATGTCTGACGCCCCGTTAATAGGCTGGAACCACACGCCCGACGTGCCGTTGCAGATTTCGCCGTTTTTCCGCTGGCCGCTGCGCCCGGTGGAGATGCTGCGCTGGGTTTGGAACGCGTGGTTTTTAATCTCGGAACGGTTGATCGTGGTCGGCATCGCCGCCCTGTCGTTCATCTGGTTTCAACCGCCTTTGGCCGAGACGCAAACCCTCGCCTTTGGCTGGATCGCAGAGATGTATCTGCGCAATCTGATCTTGATGAGCGTGGTTGCGGGCGGTCTGCATCTGTATTTCTACAGCTACACCAAACAAGGCCAGCGGCTGAAATTTGACCCACGGCCCCTGATGAAAAACGGCAAGCAGTTCACGCTCGGCGGGCAAATTCGCGACAATATGTTTTGGACGCTGGCCAGCGGTGTGACGATCTGGACCGCTTATGAAGTACTGATGTTCTGGGCCATGGCGAACGGTTACGCACCCGTCCTGACATGGGCCGCGCACCCGGTTTGGTTCATAGCGCTATTTCTGCTGATCCCGGTCTGGGAGAGTTTTTATTTCTATTGGATCCACCGCTTGCTGCATGTGCCGTTTCTCTATCGGCACATCCACGCGCTGCATCACCGAAACATCAACGTCGGCCCATGGTCTGGCCTGTCGATGCACCCTGTCGAGCATGTGATTTTTCTGGGCTCAGTGTTGATCCACTGGGTCGTGGCGGCCCACCCGGTGCATATCTTGTACCATCTACAATACTATGCCCTGACCGCCGCCACCACGCACACCGGGTTCGAAGGGCTGGTGGTGCGCGATGAAAACCGCTTGAAGCTCGGCACCTTTCATCACCAGATGCACCACCGCTATTTTGAGTGTAACTACGGCTCGCTCGAAATACCGTGGGACAAGCTGTTTGGCTCGTTCCATGATGGGACAGAGGCCGCCAATGCGCGAATCGCTGAGCGGCGCAAACGCTTCACCCGTCGCTGACGCCCGCCTCGGCAAAGGTCGCCATGCCCGAATGACAGGCCACCGCCCCTTTTAGCACGCCCAAGGCGAGGGCCGCCCCCGATCCTTCGCCAAGTCGCAGACCCAGCGACAGCAACGGCTCTTTCTCCAAAGCCTCTAGCATCCGACCATGTGCGCCCTCTGCGCTTAGGTGTCCGGCAACCGCATGGTCCAGCGCACCGGGCACCGCGTCTGCGAGACAGGCGGCAGCCGCCGTGCAGATAAACCCGTCCAAGATCACCGGGATGCGCAGGCTGCGCGCGGCTGCAATTGCCCCGGCCATCGCCGCCAATTCGCGCCCGCCCAGACAGCGCAGCGCCTCGATGCCCTTTGCGCCCGCGTGCAGGGCCACCCCCGCAGACACCGCCTGAATTTTCCGCGCCAATCCTGCGTTATCGACCCCGGTGCCCAGCCCGGTCCAATCCGCCGCACTGCCCCCGAACAACGCGGTGGCGATGGCCGCAGCAGAGGTGGTGTTGCCGATGCCCATTTCGCCCGTGACCAACACGTCCGCCTCTGGGTTCACTGCGGTCCAGCCTGTTGTCAGGGCCGCCACGACCTCGTCATCCGTCATCGCGGAGCTTTGGGTAAAATCAGCGGTTGGCAAATCAAGCGACAGCGCATGCACATCCATTTCAGCCCCAAAGGCCTGTGAGAGCTGATTGATCGCGGCCCCGCCATGCTCAAAATTCGCCACCATTTGCGCGGTCACCTCGGCTGGAAAGGCTGAAACGCCCTGCGCCATCACGCCGTGGTTGCCTGCAAAGATCAGCACCTGTGGGGCGGTGATCTGGGGGCGGGCATCGCCGCGCCAGCCTGCGTACCACACCGCCAAATCTTCGAGCCGCCCAAGCGCGCCGGGGGGTTTGGTCAACTGCATATTGCGCGCCTGCGCGCCCTCTACCGCCGCCGCATCTGGTCCGGGTGCGGCACGCAACACAGCTTCAAACTCGGCGATTGTGGTAAATGGTGCGGTCATGGCGCATGCTCCCCCGGCTTGCAGTTATGTTCAACAGTGCATAACGATTTCATTCGTGGGGAAAAGAACGGTTTCGACATGACAGAGCAAAAACCAGACATGCCGCCGCTTTTGGCGTGGGTGGATGTGCCCGCGAGCCTCGGGCTGCTGACCAGACTGCCCATTCGTGTGGATATTGCTGCGGCCACCGCGCGCGGGCCGCGCAGTGTTTGGGCCTATCCGGTTGCGGGTCTGGTGGTGGTTTTGATCGCCTTGGCGGTTGGCATTGTGGGGATGCGCATTGGGCTATCTGCTGCTTTTGCTTCGGCACTGATGCTGCTGACCCAGATCGTCCTGACCGGCGCACTGCATGAAGACGGGTTGGCTGATTGTTGTGATGGGTTTTGGGGCGGCTACGACCGCGACCGTCGGTTGCTGATCATGAAAGACAGCCACATCGGGACCTATGGCACCATCGCGTTGGTCCTGTCATTGATGGTACGTTGGGCCGCGCTGACGTTGATTTTGCCGATTGGACCCCTTTGGGGGGCACTGGTCGGGATCGCGATGCTCAGCCGCGCGGCAATGGCGTGCGTGATGGCGGCCCTGCCGCATGCGCGCGACACAGGTCTCAGCCATATGGTCGGACGCCCCAGCCTGCCGACGCTGGTGTTGGGGGTCGCATTGGCCACGCTCGCCACGTCGGCTATGGTCGGCATAGGGCTGGCGCTGGTATTGATCTCGATCACTGGGCTGGCCACGTTTATCTGGGCCGTGATTGCCAAGGCCAAGGTCGGCGGCCAAACGGGCGATGTTTTGGGGGCTGCACAACAATTGACCGAGATCGCCTGCCTGTTGGCCGTCGTCGCCCTGCTCTAGCAGGCCATCGCCTCGACAAAGCTGGCGCGGTCCCGGTGCGGGCCAATATCTGTCGCCGACAAATCGCCATCCCGCAGCCGCACAGCCAAGAGCCGGGTCCAATTGGCGGTCGCGACGATCATCTCGGGGCCAGTCCCACAATCGCGAATACCACCGGCAATATCTGCCTCGCCAATACGGTGGTTTGTGACACCTGCGGCCTGCGTCACATCGTGCAAAGCACCATCTTGAAACCGCAAAACGCGGAGCACACGGGCCAGATGCGGGCGGTCGACATAGGCAATCTCGATATGCCCGTCGCCATCCAGATCAGCGGCCCCTATGGGGGCGAGCCATCGGTTGGCACGGCCAATATGCGGGGTTTCAGTGATCTTGCCGTCTGGGCCATAAATAGCCAAAGCGCCACCCGCGGTCACATCCGTCTCGACAACCACGACTTCGGGGGCGCCGTCGCCCGTGACATCCCAAAGGCGCGGGGCCACGTCTTCGAACACGTGGTCTTGCGGCAGTGTGATTTCGACCGCGCGCGGCGTGCCGCTGCCGTCATCCAAAGTGAGGATCAGACCACCGTATTCAATCGCATCGCCCAATATAGCATGGCCATAACGCGTAGTGGGCTGAGAAAACTCTGCCGCCGTGATGACCTGCGCCGTGGCGGGCGCTGCCGCAGTGAGCAGCAGCGCCAGTGTTTTGATCAAATCTGTTTCTCTGGCATCTGAACGCGCAACCCATCCAG
>CALHAP010000242.1 GCA_937931795.1 uncultured Paracoccaceae bacterium | reverse complement strand
GTCTAGATCGCCTTGCGTCACGGCATAGCTGCCCTCGCAGGTCAGCGCATCACCCGGCGCGAGCGCGAGCGCGGGACAGGTCACGGTGCCGCCCGCATCTGTGATCAATGGGTCAATGATGCTGATAGGCCCTGCAATCGTCACATTGCCTGCATTGCGCACCTCAAACTCAAAGGTGAGGATATCATCAACAGCAGACACGGTCGGGCCGCCCGAGGCCAAGGTCTTGATCAGTGTCAAAACAGGGGCCGGAGTGATGGTCAACTCTGTCGGATCATCGCCGTCGCCTGCGCCAAAATCAGACACGTCAGTAATGCTGCCGCCACCGCCCGGCGGGGTGCCCACGACAGTCGCAGTGTTCGACAAGCCACCTGCATCAATGTCGCCTTGCTCCAAGATATAGGTCGCGCGGTAAAGTGCGGTCTCGCCAGATCCCAGCCGCCCTTCGGGTGAGCCGTTGTTGGCAGAAACAAAGGTCGGGTTTGACGCCAGCGCCAGCGGTGTCGCATCGGCGCGCGTCAGGGTATCGGATTGGACGCCAACGCCCGTCAATGTGACGTTTCCGGTATTTGTCACCGCGATCTCGAATGTGACCACATCGTCGGGCACCAAGGGCGATCCGATGATTGTTTTGACCGCGACAATGCCCGCCGCGGGTTGGAGCGTCACGATGGTCGGATCGCTGCCCAACCCTGCGCCATTGTCAGAGACGTCATCGACGAGCCCACCCGCCGGATCAGTGGCTTCGGCGAGGACCGAGTTGCTCACACCACCTGCGTCAATGTCCGTCTGGGTCAACTCGTAATTTAGCACATAAACCCACCTCTCGCCCACGCTCAGCAGATCATCATCGTTGCTGTCGCCCCGATCAAACTGCGGGACGGGTGCGGGGGTAAGTGCTGCGCCGCCAAGGGGCATCAGCGTGTCGGTCAGAACAGGCTCGGTTAGGGTCACATTGCCTGCGTTGGTGACAACAATTTCAAAGCCCACGATGTCGCCCGCACGCGGCGCAGAGGTTGGGGGGGCCGAGACGGTCTTGATCACATTCAAAGCCGGGGTGCGCGACAATAGCGCGGGGGTCGGATCATCGCCATCCCCTAGCCCAGTATCAGACAGATCACTGACCTGCGCACCATTGGGGTCAAGAGCTGCGGCCAAAACGCTATTGGACACCCCACCTGCATCAATATCGCCCTGTGTCAGAGCGTAGTCCACCCGGTAGGTCCACGTCTCGCCCACATTCAGCGCGCCGGGATCGGCGGTATCACCGCCCTCGAAAATTGCCTCAGGCGATACAGCAATCAGCGTCCCATCGGCCCGCTGGATCGTATCGGTCAGAACGGGCGTGGTGAGCGTGACATTGCCGCTGTTGCGGACCGAGACGTCAAAGACCACCAGATCATCGACACTTGGGTCCACCGGAATGCTGCGCACCGTTTTCAACACCGTGAGATCCCCCGCAGGGGCCACGTTCAGGCCCGTGGGATCATCGCCGTCCCCTGCCCCGTTGTCAGACACATCCGAAACGCTCGTGCCAAAAGGATCAACGGCGCTGGCGGTGACCGAATTGGTGATACCACCTGCATCAATGTCGTCTTGGGTCAGCGCGTAAACCGCCGTATAAGTCCACGTCTCGCCCACATCGAGCAGACCCGCTTGGCCCGCATCGCCGCTTTGGAACACCGGTTGGGGTTGTGTCGGCAGTGGGCTGAGCGCACCCACTTGGCTGACCGTATCGACCAAAGCAGGAGCGGTGAGCGTGACGTTGCCGGTGTTGCGCACTGTGATCTGGAACGTCAGATCAGTGCCTGCCGCGAGCATGGGGGGTACGCTGGGCAGGGTCTTGATCACCTCTAGCGCGCCGTCGCTGGCGATGAGGGAGACGCTAGCATCATCGGTCGCACTTGGCGCTTCGGTGCCTGCGGGCGACAGGCTGGTCGCGGTGACGATATTGGTCAGCGGCGCGCCTGCATCAATGTCGGCTTGGGTGACGCGGTAGGTGGCTGTCAGGCGGATGGTTTCACCCGGCAAGATCACAGCAACAGGGCTGTCCGCGATCGTCAGGGCCGCTGTGCCACTGGCGCTACTGTGTTGGTCGTCCAATGTCACATCGAACAGGCGCACATTGCCTGTGTTCAAGATGTCGTAGCTGTAGGTCACGTCCTGCCCCGCCGCTACGTTCGACATATCAGACGCCGTTTTGACGATGCTCAACCCCGGAGCACGCTCGGACGCGACAGTGGCCGAATTGCTGGCTGTCAGAGCAGGCCCGCCGTATTCATTCACCATCGTCACATCCGCGATATTGGTGACAAAGCCGCGATCAACGTCATCTTGGGTCGCAGTATACTCCGCACGGCACAGCAACTCTTCGGTCGGGGCCAAACCGTCCAAGGGCAGCGGGTCGCAGATGATATCGGCGGTGGCGATCAGATTATCGGTGATCACGGGCGTCTCGGTTAGGGTCACATTGCCCAGATTGGCGACGGTATAGAGATAGCTGATGATCTGCCCTTCGGCATCAAAACCGCCCGTGGCCAGTGGCCCGGCACCAGATTTGGCAAGACCGATATTAGGCTCGCGGTTGGGGCCGCCTGCGACCGCCGTATCGGTGCCAGTTATGGTGCCACCCGTTTGCGGAATGCCCGACGCCGAGGCTTCGTTGTCGATCTGGCCGCGATCAATATCGGGCTGGGTGACTGTGTAGTCAAAGATACAAGTGTCGTCGCTTTCGCCCGGAGCCAGAGTGCCAACGGTGCAAATGCCGGGGATCAAGCTGTCTGTGACAGTGATACCATCGACGGTGATGTTGCCTTGGTTCAGCACGGCCACGCGAAAACTGACGACCTGCCCCACATCGGTAAACTCGGTCAGCGTGGCGCCTGTGATCACAGATTTTGTGACCGTCAGCAGCGGCATCGGAACCGAAACAGGATAGGTGGTCGACCCAGTGTCTGCCACGATAGTGCCTTGCGGCGTCGAGCCTTCGGCAGATGCGGTATTGGCGATGGATTGCCCATCAAGGTCAGTCTGTTCGACGGTATAGGTGCCATTACACACGATAGCCGCCCCCGGTGCGATGGTAATATTGGCCGGATCAACCACGCCAATTGTGCAGACCAACCCGTCCAACATAGGGTCGGTCACCAGCACGCCCGCAACCGTTTGGTTGCCGATATTGCGCACCGTGATCTCAAAGTTCAGCACATCATCGACCCGCGCGGGTTGGCCCGGATTCGTGATATTCGTGGCCGCCTTGATCACATCGAGGGCCGGGGTGGACACGCCCTGCACCGTGACCTGATCCGGGTCCGACACAACCACAGTGGTGCCGACGTTTGTTTGGGCAAACGCGTTGTTGGTGACAAAGCCATCGGGCGACCCGGCGGCAACGGCGTCGAGGTCAGCTTGGGTGACCAGATAAGTGGCAGAACAACTAAAGCTCGCACCTGCCGCAAGCGGCGCGCTGGGGGTACAATCAACCGGACCGATCCGGTCATCAAAAACTGTGATCGTATTGCCAAAGGCGGGTCGCACAGAGCCTTGGGTCTCGTTGGTCACCACGAAGGTGTAGACAATAGGATCGTTGACGGCGGCAAAGCTCGCAACATCCGCAGTTTTCACGAGGCCAATTGCGGGATCGGCCCCATCAGGGATCGTGGCCGCCATGGGCGCAGAGGTGGTGGTGCCGTTGGTCGCCGTTGCGATATTTGTCAGGCTGCCCACCCGCACGTCATCTAGAGTGATCGCATAGCTCGCAGAACAGGATGTCATGTCACCGGGAAGCAAATCGAGGGCACCACAGGCGATGGGGCTGGCGATTTGGTTGTCATTGACGCTGATCGGCGCGGTGATCGTCGTATTGCCTGTGTTCGTAACATTGAACGTATAGCTGGCCGTTTCGCCAAAGTTGAAACTATTGCCGGTGACGCCGTCCAACTGCTTAAAGATGGTCAACTCGGGCAATTGGATCGCAAAGGCCGTTGCCGCACCGGGCACGGGGGTTGTTACCGTCGCCCCATCAAACACGGTCGACGCAGTCGCTGTATTGGTGAAAGACCCTGCATCAATCGCCGCTTGGTCTGCGGGCCATAGTGCAGAGCACGTCACCTGATCACCAGGTGCCACTGGCCCCGCCGCACAGGTCAGGGATGTCGGTATGGCGCTGTCAGCGATCTCGATCGGCGCAGTCGTCGTGACGTTGCCGGTGTTGGTGACCAGAAATTCGAAGATCAGATTGTTCGGGTTCGACACATCGGCCAAATCGCCCAATCCATCAAAGGTGGTGGGCGTGCCGGGCCGCAGACGCTTGATGATTGCCAAGGCGGGCAGTTGGTCTGCCGTCACCGTCGCCTGCACTGGACCCGAGGTGATATCTGCGGTGCCGCTGGGGTAGCTCGCCGATGGCACAACGGGCTGCGATACCAGCGCCTCGGCCGTGTTGGTCACGCCGCCGTTGTCGAGGTCGGCTTGGGTGATCTCGTAGCTGGCGGTACAGACCGTGCTCGCCCCCGGTGCCAATGGCGCGGCGGGGCTGGGGCATGTCACGACCGTCAGGTCATCGGTGACGGTGATCGGCTGATTGATCGTGATGTTGCCGCTGTTGGTGACCGTGTAGTCATACAGCACGACCTCATCCACGGCGACAAAGGTGGACCCGGTCGTCGGTGTCTTGACGAGACTAAGGGCGGGCAGTTGATCAGGGCCGGTCAGGGTCAGCGTGTCGTTGGCAGACACAGGCGTCGCGCCCACAGTGGTTTGGCCCGTGACAATCGCCGTGTTTGTCAGCGCACCTGCATCAACATCCGATTGCAGCGGGGTGTAGGTGTCGCGCAGATCCGTGCCGTCTGCACATTGGGAGACGCTTTGCCCCGGATCAAGCG
Source organism: uncultured Paracoccaceae bacterium (assembly GCA_937931795.1). Lineage (GTDB taxonomy): Bacteria > Pseudomonadota > Alphaproteobacteria > Rhodobacterales > Rhodobacteraceae > JALZWD01. Next base: position 2,627 of record CALHAP010000242.1, on the reverse strand, counting down.
GACCAATGAGACAGCTGAACCCAGTCAGCGGATCACTGAAGGACACGTTGCTCAGGCGCACGTTGCCAGTGTTCTCAACCACAAAGGAATAGGTCTCGTCCACGCCCGCCGCGAAAACGCCCGTGCGCAGGTCACGCGTCTTGGCCACGCTCAACGATGGCAGCGGTGCCGGGCCGTCAACAGTGGCCATTGCCGTGTCTGTGATGGGGGCACCGTCGATGCCTGTCCCGATCAGGGTGGCCGTGTTGAGAATTTCGCCAGCGTCAATGTCATCTTGGTCAACGACATATGTCGCCGTGCAGCTGGTGTCCGTCAGCCCCGGCAACAGGGTACCGATGGCGCACGACAGGTTGGGATCAAACCACGGATCTGTCAGCACGATGTTGTTCAGAGATACATTGCCCGTGTTTTCCACAGACAGCGTAAAACGCACCCGGTCGCCCACCCGCTGAAACGTCGTATCGGCTGTTTTGGTGAACACCCAAGAGGCCGCGCGCGCAGGCCCCGGCACGGCGACCGTGACAGTGGTCGGGGCGACACCTGTGGCCTGTGCCGTTGCGGTATTTTGATAGGATCCGGCATCCACATCGGCTTGGGTCATGATCCGGCTGCCCACACAGGATGCATCCACCCCCAGCGGCGCAAGGACCGGGATCGTACAAGTCAGGCCCAGATCGGGGTCGGCGATCACGATATCGCGCAGCGTCAGATTGCCGTCGTTGCGAACCTGTAACGTATAGTCAATCTGATCGCCCACGCCTGTAAAACCAGTAGCCGACGGGGTCTTTGTAAGGCTCAGCAGACGGGTCTGTGCTGCGGGATCAATCGTCACCTGAGCGCTGGCGTCCTCAGTGACCACAACGCCCAAAGGCGAGGTCGCGACCGCCGTCGCCGTATTATCAATCTGCCCACGATCAAGATCGGCTTGGTCGACCACATAGCTGCCCGTGCAACTGTCGGTGCCGAGTGGTCCGATGTTGGACAGCGTACAGGTCAGACTGGGGATCAGCGGGTCGGTCACGACCACTTGGCTCAAGGTCTGGTTGGTCTGGTTGGTCGCGGTGAAGGTGTATGTGACGATGTCCCCCACGGCGGCATAATCATCGGTGCTTGATTTAGTGAAAGCGAAGGCAGGCGTGATGTCCGCCGGGATGACCGCAGTGGCGGGGGCCGAGGTGACAGTGGTTGGTGAGCCGCCCGATGGGGGCGTGTAGGGAAAACTGACGGTGGCGCGGTTAGCATATTCGCCCGCATCCAAATCCGCCTGTGTTAGGCCTGAATAGACACCGGTACAGCTATAACTCGTCGGCGTATTCGCTGACCCTTCGGGGTAGAGCAACGCTGGTTGCACACAGCCCGTAAAGGTCACGCCCGGATCAGATAAGGTCAGCGGATTAGACCCTAAAACAATCGTCACATCGCCTGTGTTACGCACCTCAAATCCATAGGTCAGATTATCCGTTGTCGCATCAAAGCTGGTGGTGATCGCTGATTTGTCCAACGTGATCGCGGGCGTCCCTTCTTGCGGGATGGTCGCGCTGTCGCTGTTGGACTGCGTCACGCCATCGGTCGCGAAGGCGGTATTGGTGACGAACCCATTAATCACATCCGCCACTGTCACAGTGTAAATGGCGCTACATTGCACATCGGACATCGGCGCTATGGGACCGGGCGCGCAGGCAAAGGCCAGTCCCCCATTTATCCGGTCATCGACCACCGAAATCGGCCCATCCAATGTCACATTGCCCGTGTTGGTCACGTCATAGGTGTAGGTCACTTGCGCGCCGTCAACGAAATCAATCGGCGCAATTTCAGGCGCGGATTTCACCATCGACATGGCGGGGTTCTGATCAGCCATGACGGTCAAGGCCACTTGCGGGCTTTGCAGCACGCCACCTCCTGCCACATCAGCCTGCGCTTGGGCGGTGTTGGTGACTGACCCCGCATCCAGATCGGCCAAATCAATGACATAGGCCGCCGACGTACAGGTCACAGACGCCATTGGGGCGATAGGGCCCGCGGGGCAGGTCACGGCCACCAGATTGTCGCTCACACTCGGGTCTGACAACGTGACGTTGCCCGTGTTGGTCAGCACGTAATCGTATATCAACGCATCCCCGATGGCGCTGTAGGGATCAGGGGATGCCGCTTGCAATCGCTTGAGCAAGGTCAATCCGGTGGTAATATCCGCCGAGACGCGGACGTCCGATGCACCAGATGCGGTCGCACCGTTAAGCGTGATGCTGGCCGAAACCTCGTTCAACACAGACCCCGCATCGAGGTCATCTTGGTCGACACTATATTGCGCCGTACAGATAATCTGCGCGCCCGGAGCCACGGCGCCCGCAGGACAACTCGCCCCGCCGGTCAGCATATCTGTCACGTCAGGGGCACCAGGCCAGGTCACATTGCCGGTATTTCGAATGGCAATTTGAAAGTCCAACAGGTCACCAACAGTGTCGAAATCAGCCTGTAGAGCCGTTTTTTCAATCGTGAGCACAGGGGCGGCAACTGGTCCGCTCAGATCCTCAGAGGCACTATTAGACACTGTTCCGCCATCCGGGGCCGTGCCTGCAACCGTCGCCGTGTTCGTCAGGGCTGTTCCATTGAGCGCAAAAGCATCAACG
>CALHAP010000241.1 GCA_937931795.1 uncultured Paracoccaceae bacterium | reverse complement strand
GGCCGAGTTTGATCCTGAAATCGCGGCAAACAGGCCAGAGGCGCCAATCGCCGCCATCGCCAAACCACCGCGCAACCAGCCAAGGCAGGCATAGGCAAAGTCCGACAAACGCCGCGCAATGCCCGCCCGGTTGATCAAGTCACCCGTTAGGATGAACAGCGGCATCGCCAGCAATGCAAAACCGTCGGTGAACACATCCGACAGCGCGGTGCCGATATTGTCGAGACGTTGCCCCAGCGCTAGCGACGTGCCGAGCACCCAATAGGAGATGACCAAAAAGACGGGCACGCCCAGCATAAACAGGATTGTGACCCCAACCGAGATCAGCGTGACAAGGGTTCCGATATCCATCTTATTGCCCCCCAAGCACGGTTTGTTCGATCATCACATCGCCGTTGCGATACTTCTTGATGTCCTCGAACAGGTTTTGAAAAACGCGGCCAGACAGCAGAATGAAGGCCAGCGGCAGTGAGATCAGGAACCACCAAACAAAGACGTTGTTTGTGCCGGTGACGAACATAAAGTTCGATCCAGCGTTCGCCGTCACGCGCATCGCCGTCGTGATGACCAACCAGCAAATCCCCCACCACAGGACGGCGTCAAAGCACAGCAATACGAACTGCGGGAACCGGCCCATTTTGGATCTGAATTCTGAAAAGGCGAGATGCGTCCGCAGGCGGACGTTATAACTACACCCGGTCCAGGTCATGATCAGGAACAGATAGCCCGGAATGGTCGTGGACCACGGAAACTGCTCTGAAAACACAAAGCGCCGGATCACTTCGACAAAGATGATGGCCCCGATGGTCAGGTAGGACACCACCATAAGGGTTTGCTCTAGGTTGCGCTCAATAAACGGCACGAACCGGTAGACCAAAAAAACAATAAACCCGCCGATTAACGTGGCGAGCAGGCCCCAAAGCCACGCGGCTTCGGTGCGGAGGGCTGATCTGAGGGGAAAGAAATCTGGCTCTTTGCCGGATATCACATCAATCATCACGGCAATTATGCCAGAAATAATATCGCCTGTGCCCGTAATCATATCAAGCATAAGCAGCCCCCTCCCAAAGACAGCAACGCCGCGCGCACTCTCTGATGGGGCGCTGCGACTATGTATTCAATTCTGTAGAAAAAATGGGCCGGAGGCGCTGTGCCCCCGACCCAAAAGCGATTGCTCGCTTAGCCACGCCACCAACGGCGGGGCTCGACGTTTTCTGCGAGGTCATGCGTGTTCTGACGCGCAACATCGTAGATTTCTTGGTATGTGTCGCGACCACCGGCCCAGCCGTTGATCCGCTCACGCCATTCTTCCCAAGCCGCAGGCTGGAATTCAGGCGAACACATTTCTTCCGCTTCACGACGAGCGTCGTCTGTGAGGAATGCTGGCTTGACGTCGTTCTCGGCGAAGATTGTGCCGGGCAGAACTGGGTCAGAGAAACCAACTGTGTTGACGAGAGCTGCTTCGTTGGCTGCCTGCACGTGAACCTGTGTGAAGTACGCAGATTCCATGACGGCATCCTGCAGATGGCCTTCCATGCCGTCGAACACTTCGGCGTTCATGCCTGTGTGCTCAGTCCCGCAGAAGAAGCGCAGGTCGACAGATTGCGTCACAGCAGGCGACATGTTGGCGTAGGCCACAGCCGATGCCCATGTCTCAGCGCCGTCAATCAGACCGGTGCGCAGAGCGTCGAGGGTCTCTTCCCATGCCACTGGCACTGGGTTGAGGTCCAAAAGCTCCATAGCGATACGACCAAGCTGTGTGCCTGTGACGCGGTTCTTTGTGCCAGCCAGCTCAGAGATTGACGACACCAATGGACGATCAGCAAAGCTGCTGCCCATCTGCAGGCCGCGCAATTCACAGTGGCTGAACAGGAACTTCAGACCGTGACGGCTTTCCAGTGGCTCACGCAACAGGCCCATTGATTCGGGGCTGTAGAGGAAGTGGTACTGGTCTGCACGGCTGCGGAACATGTAGGCGTAGTCGAGCACGTTCAGGTAGGGTGTCGAACCGGCAGAGTTCTGCGTAGACGCAGAATACAGGTCGATCACACCCAACTGGGCTTTCTCGGCGCAGGACAACTGACCACAGATCTGGTTGTCACCGACGAATTCGATACGAACTTCGCCGTCTGTACGCTCTTCGAGGTCGCGTGCAAACTCAAGAACGCCAGCGCGCTCAATCAGCAGGTTTTGCTGGTTAAAGCCAGCCGCACCCAAAGTCAGATTGTACTTGGCTTCTTTGCCATAGCGACGGTTATAGGTCGATTCGACCGCTTGTGCGATGTTTGGCAGGGTGGCAGCCCCTGTCAGTGCACCCGCACCAAGCATAACAGACGAAATGCCGTACTGACCTGACAGTTTGAAAAGGTCACGACGCGAAATGGTGCTGAGCACCTTCGAAGCTTTCATTTTTTTCCTCCCTAGCGCAATAATGATACTTGCAGTCTCAATCTTGGGCCGCATTATGACGTCGAGGCAAGTGCTAATTTCGATTCCATCGAAAATTTCATCACAGGGAGACACACGATGAGTAATTTAGAGGCAGATTATATCGTCGTAGGTGCAGGCTCTGCCGGGTGTGTGGTCGCCAATAGATTAAGTGCAGACCCCAAAAATAAGGTCATCTTGCTCGAAGCCGGTGGCCGCGATCTAAACCCTTGGATACACATTCCCGTCGGTTACTTCAAAACAATTCATAACCCTAAGGTTGATTGGTGTTACAAAACCGAACCTGATGAGGGCCTCAACGGACGCTCAATCGAATGGCCGCGTGGCAAGGTTCTGGGTGGGTCATCGTCGCTCAATGGCTTGCTCTACGTGCGCGGCCAAGCCCAAGATTACGACCGCTGGAGCCAGATGGGCCACCGCGGATGGGCTTGGGACGACGTCCTGCCCCTGTTTAAAAGGGCTGAAAAGAACGAACGCGGCGCAGATGATTTCCACGGCGACAAAGGGCCTCTGTCAGTCTCAAACATGCGCATCCAGCGCCCGATCACAGATGCATGGGTCGAAGCCGCACAGGCAGCAGGCTACAAATTCAACCCGGACTACAACGGTGCCGACCAAGAGGGTGTGGGCTTTTTCCAACTGACATCCAAAAACGGTCGCCGGTGCAGCGCCGCTGTTGCCTACCTTAACCCCGCGAGATCACGCCCGAATCTGCAAATCATCACCCACGCACAGGTCGACCGTATCGTGCTTGATGGCAAGCGGGCGGTGGGCGTGTCCTACACAGACCGCGCCGGTAAAACAGGCGTCATCACAGCAAACCGTGAGATCATTCTGTCAGGCGGCGCAATCAACTCTCCACAGATTTTGATGCTCTCAGGCATCGGTGAAGCAGACCAACTGGCAGAACATGGCATCGACGTAAAAGCCGACCTGCCCGGCGTCGGCAAAAACATGCAAGATCACCTACAAGCGCGGCTGGTCTACAAATGCAATGAACCCACGCTCAACGACGAAGTCTCCAGCCTGTTCGGACAGGCAAAAATCGGGTTGAAATACATCACCTCGCGGTCCGGCCCTATGACCATGGCCGCCAGCCTCGCGACGGGGTTTCTCAAAACACGCCCCGACCTCGAAACCCCCGATATCCAATTCCATGTGCAGCCCCTATCAGCCGAAAACCCCGGCAAGGGCGCGGACAAGTTTAGCGCCTTCACCATGTCGGTCTGCCAGTTGCGCCCCGAATCGCGCGGCGAGATCCGGCTGAAATCATCCAACACCCGCGCCTATCCCGCGATCATCCCAAATTATCTGTCGACCAAGACGGATTGCGACACGGTTGTGGCGGGCGTGAAAATCGCGCGGACGATTGCGCGCCATGCCCCGCTGGATGCCAAAATCTCGGAAGAGTTTCGACCAAACGCCGACCTGCCGATGGACGACTACGACGCCACACTCGACTGGGCGCGCAACAACACGGCGTCGATCTACCACCCCACAGGCACCTGCAAAATGGGCGCGGACCCCATGGCGGTCGTCGATGACAGATTGCGGGTGCACGGCATCACAGGTTTGCGGGTGGCCGATTGTTCGATCATGCCCGAAATCGTGTCGGGCAACACCAATGCGCCAGCCATTATGATCGGTGAGAAATGCAGCGATCTGGTTTTGGAGGACGCAAAGGCGTCTGCATAAAGCGTGCAAGGGCAAATACCCCGGCGCGGCACGCTCGTTAAGATTGCCTTTTTGCGACCAAACATCCAGTCGTGGCCGAGCTTATGGCTCTTTCTCTTTCACAAATCCCACTCGACCCCCTTGGCGATCGGCAGTAAGATACCTCGATGAAAATCTGGACTGGCCTTGGCAACCCCGGCGCGAAATATGCGCAGAACCGACACAACATCGGCTTCATGGCGCTCGATCAAATTGCGGCGGATCACGGATTTTCGCCTTGGAAAGCCAAATTCCAAGGGCAAATCAGCGAGGGGCGGTTCGGCTCTGAAAAAGTAATCCTCCTCAAACCGCACACCTTTATGAACCTCTCTGGGCAATCGGTCGGCGAGGCGCTGCGGTTTCACAAACTCGACAGCACCGATCTGACGGTATTCCACGACGAGATTGATCTGGCCCCCGCCAAAGTACGCCTCAAATCGGGCGGCGGACATGCGGGTCACAACGGGCTGCGGTCGATCCATCAACACGTCAGCCCAGCTTATGACCGCGTGCGCCTCGGCGTTGGTCATCCCGGCCATAAGGACGCCGTACCAGGGTTTGTGCTGCGCGATTTCCCAAAAGCGGACGCAAATTGGCTCGATGATGTGCTGCGTGGCCTGTCTGATGGCGCTGCGTATTTGGCCGCTGATACGGGCGACAAATTCCTCAACGCCGTGGCGCTGCGGGTCAATCCGGGACGGTCGAGTACAACCGCGAAACAGCTCGCAAAAACGCCCAAACCACAGCCCACCGTCGAGGCCCCTGCCCCCAACGATACGCGCAGCGCCATGCAAAAACTCGCCGATAAATTCCGCAGTTAGAAAGAGCCGTCATGAAACCCGACCCCTCGCTCAACGTGCTCGGCACAGCGCTCACGACATGCTCCACTGATCCGATGACAGGGTTCTTTCGCAACGGGGCCTGCGACACCTGCGCCCAAGATCAAGGCAGCCACACGGTTTGCGCCGTGATGACGGCTGAATTTCTCGCTTTCTCGAAATACGTCGGCAACGACCTCAGTACCCCTCGCCCCGAGTTCGGGTTTGCAGGGCTGAAACCGGGTGACGGTTGGTGCATCTGTGCCAGCCGATTTTTGCAAGCCCACGAAGAAGGATGCGCGCCGCAGGTCAGCCTAGATGCGACCCACCAGCGCGCTCTTGATATCGTGCAGCTAGAGGTGTTGAAACAACACGCGATTTAGCCGCCTTCGGCCATGTCCCACCCCAACGCCTTGGCGACGGTGAAGATATCCTTGTCGCCACGCCCGCACATGTTCATGCAGATCAGGTGATCAGATGGCAGGGTCGGCGCGATTTTCATCACATGGGCCAGCGCGTGCGATGGCTCAAGGGCCGGGATGATGCCTTCCATCTCGCACGACAATTGGAACGCTTCCAGCGCCTCAACATCGGTGATGCTGACATATTCCGCGCGGCCGATATCGTGCAGCCATGCGTGTTCGGGGCCGATACCGGGGTAGTCGAGACCCGCCGAGATCGAAAACCCTTCGAGGATTTGGCCGTCATCATCTTGCAACAAATAGGTGCGATTGCCGTGCAACACACCGGGGCGGCCACCTGTCAGCGAGGCGCAATGCTCCATCTTGGCATTCACGCCCTTGCCGCCCGCCTCGACACCGATGATGCCGACATCCTTGTCATCCAAGAACGGGTAAAACAGCCCCATCGCGTTGGACCCCCCGCCAATTGCAGCGATCAGCGTGTCGGGCAAACGGCCCTCTGCAGCCAGCATCTGCTCTTTGGCTTCTTTGCCGATGATCGCCTGAAAATCGCGGACCATGGCGGGGTACGGATGCGGGCCAGCAACCGTGCCGATGCAATAAAACGTGTCACGCACATTGGTCACCCAGTCGCGCAGCGCGTCGTTCATCGCGTCTTTCAGGGTGCCGCGACCAGAGGTCACAGGCACAACCTCGGCCCCCAGCAGCTTCATGCGAAACACATTCGGGGCTTGGCGTTCAACGTCATGCGCGCCCATGTAGACGATGCATTTGAGACCAAATTTCGCACAGACGGTCGCCGTCGCCACGCCGTGCTGACCGGCACCTGTTTCAGCAATGATGCGGGTTTTGCCCATACGGCGGGCGAGGATGATCTGGCCCAACACATTGTTAATCTTATGCGCGCCAGTGTGGTTCAACTCGTCGCGTTTGAGGTAAATCTTGGCGCCGCCCAGATGCTTGGTCAGGCGTTCGGCGTAATAGAGCGGACTGGGACGGCCAACGTAATGCGTCCACAGATCATGCATCTCGGCCCAGAACGTCTCGTCGGTTTTGGCGTGCTCATACTGCGCCTCGAGGTCGAGGATCAGCGGCATCAGCGTCTCGGACACAAAGCGCCCG
>CALHAP010000240.1 GCA_937931795.1 uncultured Paracoccaceae bacterium | reverse complement strand
ACCGATGTGGCGGCGCGCGGGATCGACTTGCCAAACCTTGATCTGGTGGTCCATGCCGAATTGCCAACCAACCACGAGACAATGCTGCACCGCTCTGGCCGGACAGGACGCGCCGGGCGCAAGGGCGTCAGCGCGCTGATCGTCACCCGCAAATCGCGCAAAAAGGCCGAGCGCATATTGAACATGGCCAAGGTCAAGGCAGAGTGGATCGCCGCCCCGTCCGCCGATGCGGTCAATGCCCGCGAAGAAGAGCGGATGCTGTCGGATGACACCTGGGGGCTGGACACAGATGTGTCCGAGCAGGTCACCGTCGACAAGCTAATGGAGGGGTTCACGCCCGCGCAATTGGCAACCGCATACCTGCGCCTTTACCGGTCTGTGCGGTCAGCCCCCGAAGAACTGGCCGAAGCAGATGCCCCGCCACAGCCACGCGCCGAATTTGGCCCGAGCATCTGGTTTTCGGTCACCGGCGGGCGAGACGCGGGCGCCGAGCCGCGCCGTCTGTTGCCCATGCTGTGCCGGGGATCAAACCTGACAAAAGACGACATCGGTGCCATCCGCATCCAAAAAGACCACTCTTACGTTCAGATCAAACAATCGAGCGTGCCTGCGTTTCTGGCCAGCCTTGATGGGAATATGACGGTTGAAGACGGTGCCGTGCTGTCGCAATTGGCGAAACCACCGACATTTGAGAACGGGCCACGACCCGGTGGTGGTCGTGATGGCGGCGGCAAGCCCAGCGGTAAACCGCACCGTAAATCATCGCCCCCAACCGATTGGAACGACGCACCAGAGCCACGTGCCAAAAAGCCAAAGGCCCATGGCGGCGCAGGCAAGGGCAAGCCAAAGTTCGCGAAAGCAGGCGCTGACGGCAAACCCAGCACCCATAGCAAACCGCGCAAACAAGCCGCGGATCCGACGGCTGTGACACCGCACAAGCCAAAGGGGCCACCTCCGCCGAAAGGCAAAACTTCCAGCAAGAAAAACCGGGTGCGCCAGCAGATAGCCAAGGGCAAAGGCGGGGGCAAACCACCCCGGTCGTAACCCGGTAATGGGACTTCATGCCGTATACGCAGCGCCCATATTTCGTGATATCCACAAGTAAGCCCCCCAGATAGTGTCTTTTTGGGGGACTTCTCGGCCCTTACGCTCTTCCCAAATCCTGCCGGCGCGGTTAGTCTGGCCTCAGGTGATGGGTCAGGCGAACATGACACCTCACACCTAAACAACGCGAAACAATCGCGAAAAGAAGAGACAGATCGGAAAACGATCGCCTCGTGCGCTGCGCGCGGGGAAACGGTATAAGGGTGGATAGATGTCAGGCAAATCAGCATTTGGCGCGGGGCGTCGCATTTCGGGCATAGTGATCGGCGGATTGTTGCTATCGGGATGTGTGGACGGCGAGTTTGGTCTGCCTTTTGACATGCCAACATTCGGCGACCCGAGCAGTGAACCCGCTGCCATCGTCGCGAACGCAGGCGTCCCTTTTGAGGAACGCGACATCGAAGCCCCCGAAGAATTTTCGCTCACCGCACAAGGTCTTTGGGATGGCCGTCCATCGCTGGGCGGGGTCTGGGTCGCACATGCTGACGTCGATGCACCGGGCCGCGTGTTGATCCGCAACACCGCGACGGGCGAGCAAATCACCGGCGCGTTGTTCCGCCGCGAACGTGAAACCCCCGGTCCCAGCATTCAAGTCTCATCTGATGCGGCAGAAGCCATCGGGCTGGTTGCAGGCAACCCTCAGACGCTGGAAGTCGTGGCATTGCGCCGCGAAACAGTCGCAGCCCCCGTGGCCCCTGACCCCGCATTTGAAGCGGCAGAAACCGTCGCAGCCAGCGCGCCGCCTGCCGTGACAGCCGTACCCCTCGCAACAGCGGGTGCTGTCAGCGCGGTTGCGCCCGATGTGCCCACTCCGTCGCTGCCCGAACCTGAGCCTGCGCCTGCGCCTGTCGCGGACATCCTGCCAGAACCTGTTGCCCCGGCGGACCCGCTGGGCCCCCTAGACGCCTCGACAGTGCCTCTCACTGCCGAAGACCAACCTGATCCGCTGATCGGTGCTGCCGCAGCAATTGATGCGGCAGAGGCCAATTCGTTTCTAGCGGCATCTTCTAGCTTAGGGGCGCAACAACCCTTTGTTTTGGCAGGTGTTTACAGTGCGGCATCGAACGCTGAAAATGCAGCCAACCAAATCGAAACGAACCGCCTGCCCGCCCGTGTGGTACAGGGCGAAGCGCAGGGTTCGACAATTTGGCGCGTGCTGGTTGGTCCCGCCTCGTCACCCGAGGCGCAAACCGCCATTTTGGCGGATGTGCAGCAGATGGGCTTTACTGACGCGTATTTTGTGGCAGAGTAACGGCTCTTACCCCGCTCTGACATAAGGCTGAACACCTATGATCCGTCCTGTAGTCGCGATGATGACATTGGCGTTATCCTTAATGTTCGTGAGTGGCCTCGCGGCCCAAACGTTTGAAACACAGGCACGCGCCGCCTACGTGTTCGACCAAAATACGGGCACAGTTTTGCTGGAACGCAACGCAGACGAAGCCCTGCCGCCCGCGTCAATGTCCAAACTGATGACGCTCTATATGGCGTTTGAGGCGATCGCGGATGGCCGGTTGAGCATCGACCAAGAGCTGACCGTGTCCCAGCACGCGATGGATTACGGCGGGTCGAGCATGTTTTTGCGCGCCACAGAACGCGTCAGCGTCGAAGACCTGTTGCGCGGTGTGATCGTTTTGTCGGGCAATGACGCCTCGACCGTTCTCGCAGAAGCAATGTCCCCCGATGGCACCGAGGCAGGGTTCGCGCGCATGATGACCGACCGCGCCCGTGCGATGGGGATGAATAATTCCACCTTTGCCAACGCCAATGGCTGGCCCGCTGCGGGCCACCGCATGTCGATGCGTGATCTGGGGATCTTGGCAGACAGATTAATCAGCGATTTCCCGACCTTCTACCCACTTTTCGCCGAAACCGAGTTTCCGTTTGACGGGCGCGTGCCGTCAAACTCGCAAAACCGCAATCCTATCCTGACCATGGGGATCGGGGCCGATGGGTTAAAAACGGGTCACACCCAAGAGGCCGGCTACGGGTTGGTCGGATCGGCAAAACAAGGGGATCGGCGGATCATTTTTGTGATCACCGGCCTGGAGAGCGCGCAGCAGCGGCGCGACGAATCTGAGCGCATCGTCAATTGGGCGTTCCGTCAGTTTGCCGAGCGCCGCATCGGCGAAGAAGGCCAGCGCATTGCCGAGATTGACGTGTGGATGGGCGAAGCCTCGACCGTTGGTTTGGCCCTAGCTGAAGATATTTCGCTGTTGCTGCCCATTCAATCGCGCGATGAGATGGACGCCGAGGCAACCTTTCGCAGCCCTATCGAGGCCCCCATTCGCAAAGGCGACGAGTTGGGTGCGCTGACCGTGACCCGCGCAGGGCTGCCCGATGTCGTGGTTCCGCTGATCGCTGAAGATGATGTGGCGCGCGGCGGGTTTCAGGTCCGCATGGGCACAACCGCGCAGGTCTTGTTCGACCGACTGGGGCCAATGCTGGGGCTATGACGGCGCGGAGGGGTCTCTTTATCAGCTTTGAAGGCATCGACGGCTCGGGCAAATCGACCCAAGCGCGGGCATTGGCAGCACATCTGGGCGAAGATGCGATTTTGACCCGTGAACCCGGCGGCAGTGCCGGTGCAGAGGATATTCGCAAATTGGTGTTGACTGGGGAGCCGGGACGTTGGTCTGCGGAAACCGAGCTGTTGTTGTTTACGGCAGCGCGCCGCGACCACATGGAACGCCTGATTGAACCTGCGCTGCGTCAGGACAAAACCGTGATCACCGACCGGTTTGCCGATAGCACCCGCATCTATCAAGGTGCGACGCGTGGCGATCTGCGCGCCACCGTTGACGCCCTCCATGATCTGATGATCGGACGCGATCCTGATCTAACTTTTGTGATTGATATGGACCCTGCGACCGCATTGGCGCGCGGGCTGGCGAGACGGTCTGGCGAAGACAGGTTCGAGGATTTTGGCCTGTCGTTCCAGCAAACACTGCGCGCCGGATTTATGACATTGGCCGAGACCGCGCCGGACCGCTGCATCGTGATTGACGGCAACCGCGACGTGGCCGAGGTCACGGCGGACGTGATTGCCCACGCACAAAGACGAACGCGCTAACCCCTTTCCCCGACCGTAGCGCGCGGGTACACCTTCCCCATGAGCGATGATCTCCCCGAACCTGACCGCATTGATGGCGCACCGCATCCGCGCCAAACCGCGCGTCTGTTTGGACAAATGCCCGCAGAGCAATCGTTTCTAGACGCCTACAACGCGGACCGCCTGCATTCGGGTTGGTTGATCACGGGTCCCAAGGGCATCGGCAAAGCCACATTGGCCTACCGGATCGCAACATTTCTGCTGGCCACCCCGCCACGGGGCGAAGCGGGTCTGTTTGGCGAGGCGCCAGATGCGCAGACGCTCGACATTGGGCCCGAGAACGCCGATGCGACCTTGATTGCCGCCAATGCACACCCGAGGTTGTTCGCCCTCAAACGGGGCCCCAACGACAAGGGCGATAGGTTATCGACCTTCATCACGGTCGATAGCGTTCGAAAGTTAAAGGGATTTTTCCAACTGTCCGCCGCCGATGGCGGGGCGCGGGTTGTCATCGTCGATAGCGTCGATGAGATGAACACAAGCGCTGCCAACGCGCTGCTCAAAGAGCTGGAAGAACCCCCACGCGACACGACCATTTTGCTGGTGTCCCATCAACCGTCACGCCTGTTGCCGACGATCCGCTCGCGCTGCCGCGAGCTGCGCTGCCAGACATTGGGCCCACAGGATCTGAACACAGCCATGCAAGCGGCAGGCCAATCGACAGACGCTCAAGACGCGCTCTCGGTCTTGGCGCAAGGGTCGGTCGGCGACGCAATCCGCATGACCCAATCGGGCGGTTTGGCACTTTATGAAGAGGTAATAAAACTGCTATCTCCGCTGCCGCAGATCAACCGCCAAGCGGCCCTCTCGCTCGCCGCATCTTGCGCTGCGCGCGGGGCACCGACGCGCTTTGCCTTATTGCTCGATCTGCTCGACCTTTTCCTTGCCCGTGCCGCAAAAACCGGCCTGATCGGAGAGCCCACAGTCCAAGGCGCACCCGGCGAATCGCGGTTGATGGCGCGTATCTCACCGCATGATCACGCGGCACGCATCTGGGCCACGACACAGCAAGACCTGTCCGCACGCGCACGTCACGGACAGGCCGTGAACCTTGACCCTGCGGCCCTCGTCCTTGATATGCTGCTCAAGATCGAAGACACCGCGCGCAAAATCGCGCCCCTACCGGCAGATCCCGCATGACCCAACCGAAGCTCGTTGACAGCCATTGCCACCTCGATTTCGCAGATTTCGCGGATGAGCTGCCCGACGTGATCACCCGCGCCCATGACGCAGGTGTCGCGCGCATGGTGACCATCTGCACGCGCCTACGGCTGCTGCCACAGGTGCAAACCATCGCCGAGGCGCATGACAGCGTGTTCTTTGCGGCAGGCACGCATCCGATGTCCGTGGCAGATGAGCCTATGGCCAGTGTCGACGAATTGATCGCTCTCACAGCGCATCCCAAAATGGTAGGCATTGGCGAAACCGGCCTTGATTATCACTATACCTCCGACAGCGCCGAGGTGCAGAAGACATCGCTGCGCATTCATATTCAGGCCGCCCGCGAAACCGGACTGCCCCTTATCATTCACGCCCGTGCCGCCGATGACGACATGGCGCGAATTCTAACTGACGAATATCGCAATGGCGCGTATTCTTGCGTCATGCATTGTTTTTGCAGCAGCGCCGAATTGGCGAAAGCGGCCCTTGATCTGGGGTTCTATCTGTCCATGTCCGGCATCGCGGCTTTCCCCAAAAGCCACGAGTTGCGCGAGATTTTTGCCGCAGCCCCCCGTGACCGGATCTTGGTCGAAACCGACAGCCCCTACCTCGCGCCACCACCCTTTCGCGGCAGGCGCAATGAGCCTGCTTACACCGCCCACACCGCTGCCAAGGGGGCCGAGGCCTTTGGCATGTCGCTGGACGATTTTGCAGTGCTGACCACAGCAAATTTTGACCGATTGTTTGCCAAAGCCGCCGCGTGGTCGCCCGCGTGAGCGATACATTGACCTTCACGATTTTGGGCTGCGGCTCATCCGGCGGGGTGCCGCGACTGTCAGACACGCCCGGTGGTAATTGGGGGGCGTGTGACCCTGCGAACCCGAAAAACCGCCGTCGCAGATGTTCGATGTTGGTCACCCGCACGGGGCCTGCGGGCCAGACACGGGTGCTGATCGACACCAGCCCCGACATGCGCGATCAATTGCTCTCGGCGGGCGTCGGGACGCTGGATGCGGTCGTGTTCACGCATGCCCATGCGGACCATTTGCACGGGCTGGATGACATTCGCATGATTACGTTCAATCTACGCGCGCGCCTGCCGGTTTGGGCCGATGCGGACACGTCGAACGCGCTGATTGATCGGTTCGGCTACGCTTTTGTCACACCCGCAGGATCGAGCTATCCGCCGATCTGCGATCTGAATCTGATCAATGGACCAGTGACGATTGCAGGCGCAGGCGGGCCTATCACGCTCACACCGCTCGCGGTGGAACACGGGGACATCGACGCGTTGGGGGTTCGGATCGGAACGCTCGCCTATATCCCGGATGTGTCGGATATCCCCGAGGACACTTGGCCCGATCTCGAAGGGCTCGATACTTTCATCATCGACGCGCTGCGTTACACGCCCCATTCGAGCCACGCGCATGTTGAGCGCACATTGGAATGGATCACGCGGGCTGCCCCAAAACGCGCGGTCCTGACGAATATGCATGTCGATATTGATCACGCCACGATTGATGCCGAAACCCCCGATCACATCACGCCCGCCCATGATGGAATGACGATCACCCTGCCCGCCTGACCCAGAGAAAGACACACCGTTGAGCGATCTTATCTCGATCATCCTGCCCGTCTTTATCGTTCTGGGGTTTGGCTATGTGGCCCGCTGGCAAGACCTCTACACCGACGCGCATGTCGAAGGGTTGATGAAATTCGCGCAGAGCTTTGCGATCCCGGCCCTGCTGTTCACCGCGATTTCAACGCTTGATCTCACCCAAGAGTTCGACATCCCCCTGCTCATCAGTTTCTACGTTGGCGCCCTTGCTGGGTTTGCTGTCGCGATGCTGGGCGCGCGGTATCTGTTTGCACGGTCATGGGAAGACAGCACGGCGATTGGGTTTTGTGGGTTGTTTTCAAACTCGCTGCTGCTGGGTTTGCCTATCACCGAACGCGCCTATGGGGCGGATGCGCTGGCAGCTAACTATGCGATCATCGCGATCCATGCGCCGTTTTGTTATTTAGTCGGCATCACGGTGATGGAAACGGTGCGGGCACGCGGCACAGGGTTAGAGCATCTGCCCGGCAAAGTCGCGAACGCTATGTTCCACAATGCATTGATCATCGGCATCGGTCTGGGCTTTGCGGTGAACATCAGCGGCATCACGGTGCCGCGCGTCTTGACCGAAGCTGTCGATCTGATGGTGCGCGCGGCCCTGCCGGCCGCCCTTTTTGGCCTTGGCGGCGTGCTCTATCGCTATCGGCCCGAGGGCGACATGCGCACGATCCTCTTCACCGTCGGGGTGTCGTTGTTGATCCACCCGGTGATCGTATTTCTGCTCGGCACACAGCTGTCATTGGACACAAGCGCCATGCGTTCCGCGATCATGACATCGGCCATGGCACCGGGGATCAACGCCTATCTCTTTGCCAACATGTACGGACGCGCGCAGCGGGTGGCTGCGTCATCGGTACTGATCGGCACAGCGCTGTCGATTGTCAGCGCGGCGTTTTGGATCAGCGTACTGCCCTAACCCGGAGACAGACCGCGCAGCCGTTCGGACCGGCGACGCAGGAATTCAAGTGTGACAAGCAGCACAATCGAAATCGAGATCAGCACTGTAGCGGCCGCTAGAATCGTCGGTGAAATCTGCTCGCGCAACCCGGTAAACATCTGCCACGGCAGCGTCTGCTGCCCGGCAGAGCCCACGAACAAAACAACCACAACTTCGTCAAACGATGTGATGAACGCGAACAGGCCGCCCGAGACAACACCCGGCAGGATCAGCGGCATCTGCACGCGGAAAAACGTCGTCACCGGATTGGCCCCCATGTTCGCCGCCGCCCGCGTCAGACTGCGGTCAAAGCCCACGAGCGTTGCGGTGACGGTGATGATCACGAAGGGAATCCCCAATGCCGCATGCGCCAAGACAACGCCCCAATAGGTGCCCTGCAAACCAATGCGCGAGTAGAAAAAGTACATACCAGCGGCAGAAATAATCAGCGGCACGATCATCGGCGAAATCAAGATTGCCATAATTGCCCGGCGCGCGGGAACGTGGCTTTGGCTCAGGCCGATGGCGGCCAATGTCCCCAGCGTCACTGAAATAGCTGTCGCAACGGGCGCAATCTTGAGCGAATTCCACAGCGGTACGGTCCATTCGTCGTTGGTGAAAAAGTCGCGGTAGTGCTTAAGTGAATAGCCATCGGGATCGAACGCCAACATCTTGGGCGTGAACGTGAAAAAATCCTGCGCGTTGAACGACAGTGGGATAATCGTCAGGATCGGCGCGATCAGGAAAAACAGGATCAGCCCGCAGATCAGCAAGAACGCGTTGTGCCACAGGACTTGGCCGGGTGTCGCATAGGGCGGCACGCCTGCGCGGTAACGGCCCGAATGCAGCCAATATGCACACCATCCGAGTACAGCCCCAAAGACAGCGCCCGCGACCAAACCAGCGATACCGCCAAAGATAAGCCCCAAGAGCGCGAGGCCGCCGATGGCCGCCCAACGGCCCGGCACATAGTCGAGGTAACGGCACAGGACAAAGGCAACACCAGCGCCCAGCACAGTCCCTACAATGATGCCAAACACGAGGTTCAGACCAACCAATTGGCCCAGCAACACCCCCAAAACCGCACCCAACAGGCCAGTGATGGGCATAGCAAAGGGGATCAGGTTGTCGCCTTGTGCGGCGCGATCTGCGGCTGTCAGTTGCACATTCATGGCCTATCCCCCCAGCTTTACGTTGTCGATGCCAACGACTTTGTCATAGGCCCAATAGAGCGCCAAAACGACGACCAGCAGGATCGTGCCAAGCGCGGCAGCGAGGCCCCAATTGGGCGAATCGGAGATGAAATAAGCGATCCGGTTCGAGATGAAGACGCCTTTGGTCCCGCCAACGATTTCGGGCGTGATGTAGTAACCAATCGACAAAATGAACACGAGGATCGACCCCGCGCCGATACCCGGCACGCTTTGCGGGAAATAGACCCGGCGGAACGCGGTCACATTCGTGGCCCCCAGCGATTTCGCGGCGCGTAGATAGCTGGGCGGAATACCTTTCATCACAGAATAGAGAGGCAAGATCATGAACGGCAGCAGAATATGGGTCATCGCGATGATCGTGCCAGTGACGTTATTGATCAGCGCCAACCGCCCGTCATCACCGATCAGACCGATCGCGACCAGCGTGTCATTGACCACGCCTTGCCGCTGCAACAACACCTTCCAAGCCGAGGTGCGCACCAGCAACGAAGTCCAAAACGGCAAGAGCACGAGGATCATAATCAGGTTGGCGCTGCGATCCGGCAGGTTCGCCATCAACCACGCGATGGGGTAGCCGAGCAAGATGCAAGAGAAGGTAATGGTCATAGACATCCACATCGTGCGCCAAAACAGCTCGACGTAAATGGTCAGGTTGTCCGCCACAGGTTCGACCCCATCGGGGGTCAGCGACAGATCGACGGCTTTCAGAAAGTAGCCCGCAGTCACGGGCGAGCTGAAGGCTTGGATCGTGCCCCAGACCTCGGGATCGGCCCAGTCTTCTTCGATCTCGATAAAACCGTCGCGCATGCTTTGCGTTTCAAACGCGGCGGATCCCTCTAGGGCGGCTGTCAAAATCGGGGCGCTGAGGCTGGTCACATCGACGCCATCGGCCTGCAAATCCTCGTAGAGCGAGGCGTAGACGATGTGCCACGGCTCTTCTTCGGTCGGGCTGTCTTCGTCTTCGACCTGCACCACTTGGGCAAAGGCGGCGTACATCTCGGCGGTGCGGGGCAACACGTCCGCCACCCCGTCGCGCAACCGGAAGCTGGGCTCAGCGCCTTCACCGTCCCATGCCGCTTGCGCCGCGATCCAATCTGGGTGCCCCATCAAGGTGACCCATGTCATAGGCTCTTCCCACGCAGGATCGAGGTCACCGAATTGATCCGTGTAGCCCTCACCCAGATCATCGACGCGGCGCCCAGTTTTGCGGAACAGCGACGACATGCCGGTGCGTTCATAGTTCAGGCGCGTGCCGAGCCGGGTGTGGTCCTTGCGCTCAACGGCGATCATGAAATCACGGGTCAGCGCTTGGAACACCTCCTCAGACGGCGTCTCGCCGCTGGTATGATCCCAATCCTCTAGGGTGGTGACGGTGCGGGGGATCACCTGCGAGACCATGCCGTTTTGCACTGACCGGATCAGCATGTCGCCAATGGGAAAGATGAACGAGACGAGGATAAAAATCAGCAGGGGTGCTATCAGCATCAGCGCGCGCAGTTTCTCGCGGCGCAGGGCGCGGTTCAGGCTCACCTTCAGAGGTGTGCCATCGGCAGTGATCATCGCGTCTTGTGCTGTTGCGTCGGTCACGTGTCGACCCCTTCTGCCAGCACAATCATGCTGTCTGCGTTGGCATGGCGAGTGGCCATGACCTCTTGATATTCAGGTGAAGTGTAATGGGCCTTTGCGGCCTCAAAACTATCAAATTCAAAGACAACATGGCGGGTGAATTGCGCGCCTTCGGGTGTCTCGGACTGCCCGCCCCGGATTAGCGGTCGGCCCCCGTATTTCGTCAATATCGGCGTGTTTTGTGCCACATATTCTTGATACGCATCGGGGTCGTTCACAGTGATGTGGCCGATGATGTAGCCCTTGGCCATGTGCGTCCCCCGGTCGTCAGATAACAAATGGGGCGGGCCGCATGGCCCACCCCGGTCTTTGGCTTATTGTGCCAGCCACGCCTGGAATTTCGCATCCAGATCGTCGCGGTAGTCAGCCCACCACTCGTAGTTGAACAAGAAGGTGTTCTGAGCGTTGGCAGGATCCGTTGGCATATGCGGCGCCATCTCGATACCCAGATCAGCGTGTGTGCTGACCAATGGTGCAGAGGATGCGCGTGCGGGACCGTAGCTGATGTACTTGGCCTGATCTGCCAGACGCTGGGTGTCTGTGGCAAAACGCAGGAAGTCCAACGCACGAGCTTCACGCTCGGGGCTGAGGCCCGCTGGGATAATCCAACCGTCGAGGTCAAACATCTGCCAATCCCAGAGCATCGACACGGGCTGATCCTGCTCTTCGATCAGGCTGAACAAACGACCGTTGTAAGTCGAACCCATGACGACTTCGCCGTCGGCCAGCAGCTGTGGCGTGTCGGCACCGGCGGACCACCAGATGACGTTGTCTTTGATCGTGTCGAGCTTGGCGAAGGCTTGATCTTGGCCTTCTTCGGTTTCGAGCACGTCGTAGACGTCTGCGATATCAACGCCGTCACAGATCAATGCCCACTCTAGGTTGGCAATCGGGTTACGCTCCAGCGAGCGCATGCCGGGATATGCCGCGAGGTCGAACACGTCACAGACAGAGGACGGCGGCGTGTCACCAACCAGATCATCGCGGTAGCCGAATGTTGTCGAATAAACGATCTGCGGCACGAAGCAATCAGAGACGATCAGATCGCCAAAGTCATCAGACGCGGACGAGCCATCATCACCAGGGGCGAGGATTTCGTCGTGGTCGATCTCAAGCGCCAGACCTTCGTCGCACAGACGGATCGCGTCAGCGGCGACAACGTCCACAACGTCCCATGTCACGTTGCCTGCTTCGTTCATCGCACGCAGCTTGGCCACGGCTTCGGACGAGCTTTCGTCCCATACGGCAGTCACACCTTCGTTCTGCGCGATGTAGGGCTCGACATAGGCGTTCTGTTGGCTGGCCTGATATGCGCCACCCCAGCTGACGAGGATCATGTCAGACGACATATGACCATCGGCAAGAGCAACACCAGCGACCGCGATGATCGCGGATGTGCCCAGAATACTTGTCTTTTTCATTATCTTCTCCCGTTAGATGCGTTCGATTTATGTTGTGGTGAGCGGATATCGCCGAACGCTGCGATCCCTCTCATGCGGCGCGCTTTTAAGCGTCCAAAGCGCGGCAATCCTCTGGCAACCAACCAATCTCGATCTGCTCGCCCGGTTTCAGACGGCGTTGATCGGGGGCGTTACGTGTTTTGACGACGAAATCATCGCTGCCTGCGACCCGCAGACGGGTTCGGAAGATATCGCCCATGTAAATGAACTCAAGCACTTCTGCCTTCAGCGTATGGGCATCGGCGTGAAGACGCTCGCGGTTGAACTCCACGCGCTCCGGCCGGATCGACACCTTGGTCCGGTCGCCCACGGCACTGACATTCACCGGTCTGGCGTCAATAATATCACCGCTGTCGAGCGTCACCGTGCATTGATCCCCTTGGATCGCTGTAACAACGCCCTCTAGCGTGTTGTTTTCACCGATAAACTGAGCCACGAAACTGTTGATCGGGGCCTCGTACAGCTCATCTGGCGGGGCCAGCTGCTGAATGCGCCCCGCTTCAAACACAGCAACACGGTCGCTCATCGTCAAGGCTTCGGTCTGGTCGTGCGTCACATAGACAACTGTGATCCCCAGATCATGCGCAAGACGGGTGATCTCGAACTGCAAGGTCTCGCGCAGTTGTTTGTCCAATGCACCCAGTGGCTCATCCATCAGCACCAGCTCAGGCTCGAACACCAAAGCGCGCGCGAGCGCTATGCGCTGTTGCTGACCACCTGACAGTTGGCTGGGCCTGCGCCCGCCGAAATCACCCATCTGCACCATATCAAGCGCGTGTTTGATCTTGGCCTCGCGGTCCGAGCGGCCCATTTTGCGGACTTCCAGCGGAAACGACAGGTTTTCAGCCACTGTCATATGCGGAAATAGCGCGTAGTTCTGGAACACCATGCCAATGCCGCGCTTGTGCGGCGGGATGTTGTTGATCGGCTGGCCATCTAGGCGAATATCGCCGTTGGTTGCCGTCTCAAAGCCCGCAAGCATCATCAAACACGTGGTTTTGCCCGACCCTGATGGCCCAAGCATAGTCAAAAACTCACCCTTTGGCATGGATAGGTTGAGGTCTTTGACAACAAGTGTTTCGCCGTCATAGCTCTTTTGAACGCGGTCGAATTCGACGAACGCTTGCGCTTCACTGGTTGAAACCAACCTTCTTCCCCCATCAATCGTGGCGCATTTGGCAGCACCTTTGATTATGAGACTAAAGCGACCCGGACGAACACATGCAAGACGAAAGATTAAAACGGTTTTGGTTTCGCACGATGTTTTAGGACGGTTCACCGGAAACCTCGAAAAAAATCGCACGCGCTGTGAAACCATTCGTCAGGTGGCCGCGTTGTTATTTTCGAAGACCAAATAAAAAAGGATACGTCCGATGAAAACGACAACAGCTTTGACAGCCGCCCTGACATTGAGCGCGACGGCCCTGTTTGCAGACGGCCACGCCGGAACAACCGGCTATGCGCTGGCCAATAACGGGACAACTCTGCTGACCATGGCGGACATCGCAGCACCAGAGGCCACCAGCCTGACACTGGACAGCGCGATTGACGGTTTGGCATACCGCCCCGTGACTGGCGAGCTGATGGGTTTCTCGAAAGCGGGTGCAGTTTATGTCATCGACACTGCGACCGGCGCGCTGACAGACACTGGGGCCAGCTTTGCCGATGACATCACGATGGCGGGTGACGCCGCTGTCGCCTTTGACTTTAACAACGTATTGGATGCGGTTCGTGCCGTCGACAGCGATGGTGTTAACGTCGTCTATTTCCCCAGCGATTTTGGCGATGACAAAGCCAACACAGCCAAGCGGTTCACAGATGCATTCTATGTAGATGGCGATACAAATGCCGGCACAACGCCGATGATCTTCGCCAACGCCTACACCAACGCCATTGCGGGCGCGAAAGCAGGCGGCACGGCACAATACGCCATTGACGCGGAAACAAACGCGCTGGTGACATTGGCCAACAATGCAGGTGAGCTTGCGACAGTGGCTCCGATCACGATCAATGGCGCAGAGGTCGATCTGACAGCAAAGGGCGGGATGGATATCGTGTCACCGACTGAAGGGCAGAACGCAGCCTATGCTATCCTGACCGTCGCAGACGGCAATTCAGGTCTTTACGCGATTGACCTAGAAACAGGCGTTGCCACAGCGCTGGCCGATTTGGGCATGGCGGGTGTGACAGGGTTTGCTGCCGTCGGTGGCTAACAACATCGATTCCTCAGAGAAAGGCCGGGGGCATCTGCACCCGGCCTTTTTTGT
>CALHAP010000239.1 GCA_937931795.1 uncultured Paracoccaceae bacterium | reverse complement strand
CAACAAACGCGCCCATCCAACAGCCGCCTTCGGGGGCTTTGTAGTCCAGAACGCGGTCGAGCGGCTGGGTCGTCAGCACCCCAACCAACGCTCCGGCCTCAAAGAAATCACGCGGCTCATCGGTCATATCGGCGCATTCATGAAGGGGTTCCTGCTTGTGCACTTCTGGGGTAAACGCTGACCAAACAACTGCCAACCCCAACACCGAGGGCCACCTGATGAAATTCTTTGTAGACACAGCCGAAATCGACGCGATTGCCGAACTACACGCGCTTGGCATGGTCGATGGCGTCACCACGAACCCATCGCTGATCGCCAAATCGGGGCGCAATATCCTCGAAGTGACCAAAGAGATTTGCGACATGGTCGAAGGGCCCGTCTCTGCCGAAGTTGTGTCATTGGACGCCGACGCGATGATTGCCGAGGGCCGCAAACTGGCCAAAATCGCAGACAATATCGCGGTGAAAGTACCGCTGACGTGGGACGGGCTCAAAGCCTGCAAAGTGCTGTCCGGTGAGGGCAACATGGTCAATGTGACCTTGTGTTTCTCGGCCAACCAAGCGCTGCTCGCCGCCAAAGCCGGGGCCACATTCATCTCGCCCTTCATCGGGCGGTTAGATGACATTAACCTTGATGGCCTCGACCTGATCGAAGACATCCGCACGATCTACGACAATTACGGTTATGAAACGCAGATCCTCGCCGCATCCATCCGCAGCGCCAACCACATGTCCGATTGCGCGAAAATCGGTGCCGATGTGGCGACAGCACCGCCCAATGTGATCAAGGCGATGGCCAACCATGTGCTGACAGACAAGGGCCTCGCGGGCTTTATGGCCGACATCGAAAAGGCAGGCATTAAGATCCTGTAAATACAGATGATTTTGGGGGCGGTACTGCGTGCCGCTCCCGCGCAACACTTGCGCAGGAACGGCCGGGCGGGGCTGGTTTCACTCAGATCATTTCGCCATACCAATGCTCAATAAGACGATGCCCAATGCGGCACATTCCTTTGAGCAGGTAATATGAGCAGCAATCCTTCCCTCGACGCAGGTCTGCGCGATAAAATCATGTCCGCGCCCGAAACGGTGCTGGACGACAAAGACATCATGCGCGCGCTTGTGGCCGCCAATGAGCGGTCGATGGGGCCCAATATCGTCGATCTGCGTGGTCTCGCCATGACCCGCCTCGAAGACCGGCTGGATCGGCTTGAGGACACGCATAACACCGTTGTTGCCGCCGCCTACGACAATCTCGCGGGCACCAATCAGATCAACCGCGCGGTGCTGCGCATTTTGGAACCCACGCAATTCGAAGCCTTCTTGGGTGATCTCAACACCGATGTGGCGTCTATTTTGCGGGTCGATGCGGTGCGGCTGGTTTTGGAAACACACCACGCACGGCAGGACGAACCGGCCCTCGCGCCACTGTCGCATGTGCTGCGGGTCGTCGCGCCGGGGTATGTGGACAGCTATATCACCCATGGGCGCAATACGCCTACGCGGCAGGTCACGTTGCGCCCGGCGCAGCCTGCTGATGCGGACATCTACGGTGATCACGCCCATGTCGTGGGGTCCGAGGCCTGCATCAAGCTTGATATCGGCGAAGGCCGCCTACCGGGCATGTTGGTTCTCGGCGCCGAGGACCCCCAGCAATTCCAACCGCAACATGGCGTTGATCTGCTGGGATTCTTCGGGGCGGTGTTCGAGCGGGCTTTGCGCCGCTGGTTGGCCGCGTGATTTCCCCCGCCCTCACCGATGCGCTGGCGTCGTGGCTAGACCACGCACGTGCATTGGACGGGGCGGCACCGAACACTCTGACGGCCTATCAGGGCGATGTGCTGGGATTTCTCGCCTTTATGACGCAGCACAAAGGCGCGCAGCAGGGCCTCGGGCCGATTGCCGACGTCTCTATTCGCGATATGCGGTCATGGATGTCGCACGAGCGGGGCCGTGGTATCAGCGCACGATCAATGGCGCGCGCCCTATCTGCGGTGAAGTCCTTTTACAAATGGCTGGCCAAGCGCGAAGGGTTCGAGGCGACCGCCGTGCTCTCGACCCGCGCGCCGAAGTTCCAGAAGAAACTGCCCCGTCCGCTGAGCGAGGACGCCGCCCGCGAGATGATCACCACCGTCGAGATGCAGCATCTAGAGCCGTGGATTGCCGCGCGCGACAGTGCCGTGGTGACCCTGCTCTATGGCTGTGGGTTGCGCATTTCCGAGGCTTTGGGACTGACCGGCGCGGATGTGCCCCTGCCCGACACGCTGGTGATCAAGGGCAAGGGCGGCAAAGAACGCATCGTGCCTGTCCTCTCGGCGGCCAAGGAAGCCGTCATGGCGTATACGCGCATCTGTCCGCACCCGATCGAGCCTGACAGCCCGCTGTTTCGGGGCGCACGCGGCGGCGCGCTCAACCAGCGTCTGGTGCAAAAAGTGATGGAAAAATCACGTCTGCAATTGGGCCTCCCCGCCAGTGCCACACCGCACGCCATGCGCCATTCCTTTGCCACGCATTTGCTCACAGCAGGGGGTGATTTGCGCGCGATCCAAGAGCTGTTGGGCCATGCATCGCTCAGCACAACACAAGGCTACACGGCGGTCGATAGCGCGCAACTGATGGATGTTTACAACCGCGCCCATCCAAAGGCATGAGCCCGCATTGCCCCTGCGTCCGTTATCGGCCATGAAGCTGGCATGACACTTCGCACCAAAGCCCTGCTCGTTCATTTGTTCACCGCCACAGGTGCTGTTTTCGCCATGTTGGCAATGTTGGCCGCCGTCGATCAAAAGTGGGATTTGATGTTTTTGTGGCTGGTCGTGGCCTTTGCCGTGGACGGCATCGACGGCCCGTTGGCGCGGCGCTATGACGTCAAAAAGAACGCCCCCGAATTTGACGGCGTGCTGCTCGACCTGATCATCGACTACCTGACATATGTGTTCGTGCCCGCCTATGCTTTGTTCAAATCAGGCCTAATGCCGGGGTGGACAGGGTGGTTTGCGATCATCGTGATCACCTTTGCCTCTGCGATGTATTTTGCCGATACGCGCATGAAAACAAAGGATTACTCCTTTGCGGGCTTTCCGGGCTGTTGGAATATGGTGGTGCTCGTCTTGTTCGCATTGAAACCGGATTTCTACGTTATGGCGGTGCTCATCGCGGTGATCGCGGCCACAATGTTTCTCCCCATCAAATTCGTCCACCCCGTGCGGACCGAACGGTGGCGCGCCATCACCTTGCCCGCGGCATTGATGTGGACGTGGTTTGCAGGCTGGGCGGCATGGGTCGATTTCGACCCACAAAGCTGGGCGCATGGGGGGCTTGTCCTCACATCGGTCTACCTGTTGTCGGCGGGAGCGTTGCAGCAGCTTATCTACGGCAAAGACGGCTAGATCAGCAGGCCCGCTGCGCCTTCCAGACGCAAGAGCATCACCTTGGTCTCGACGCCGCCGCGCGCCGAAAACCCGCCCAAACCATTGGCCCCCAGCACCCTGTGACAGGGGATCAACACCGGGATCGGATTGCCACCGCAGGCTTGCCCAATCGCTTGGGCCGACGCGCCCATTTGCTGCGCAATCTCGCCATAGGTGCGGGTATGGCCATAGGGAATGGCGCATAGCACGTCGTAGAACCGGGCCTGAAACGCATTGGCCCGTGGGGCCAGCGGCAGATCAAACGCCGTCCGCGCACCTGCAAAATATTCCGTCAGCTGCGCCCGAACCTGCACCGCCAAGTCAGTGCTATCTTGGACATCACTTGCCACCCAGTCCAGCGCGGTTACAGCCCCCTGCACCAAGGACGCCCGCACTGGGCCGCCCGGTGTTTCGATGCTGGCATAGGTGATATCTTGGGGCATAGTTCCAGCTTAGTCGCGGGCGCGGACTGCTACAATAGAGCGCGTTAGACTAAGCGGGTCGCAAGAGTGCATGTGATCTCCTATATATAGCCAGCAGATCACGCCTTTTCGACCTTTCAAGAGTTTCATCATGCCCCAAACGTCAGATGCCAAAACCGCCATCGCAGAGTTGACCAAAACCACCAACGTGCCCTTCGAGCGCGCGTATGCGATGCCCAAATCGGTCTATGCCTCGCCCGAGTTTGCGGCCCTTGAACAAGACAAGATTTTCGCGACCGACTGGGTCTGCGCCGGGCGCGCGTCGTCGCTGCCCAACACAGGCGACTACCTGACAATGAAAATCGCGGGCGAACCGGTGATCGTGTTGCGCGACGGATCGGGTGATCTGCGCGCCATGTCCAACGTCTGTCGCCACCGCATGTCGATCCTGCTGGAGGGACGCGGCAACGCGCACAGCATCGTCTGCCCCTATCACGCCTGGACATACGGCCTCGACGGGGCATTGCGCGGCGCACCTGCGATGGACAAGAATGAAAGCTTTTGCAAAACCGACATCGCCCTGCCCCAAATCCGCTGCGTCAATTGGCAGGGATGGATCATGCTGAGCCTCAGCGAGGACGCGCCCGACCCACACGAGCATCTTGCAGGCGTCGACGCGCTGGTCGGCAAGCTGGGGATGGAGCACTACATCGAGAGCTTTCGCGAGGAATTCCGCTGGCACACCAATTGGAAAGTGCTCGCAGAGAATTTTATGGAAAGCTACCACCTGCCCGTCTGCCACGCGGGCACCATTGGCGGCACGGTCGATCTGAATGAAATGACCTGCCCCGAAGGATCACCCGCGTTCAACTACCACTGGATTTTGAAAAACGACACCTTCGATCTGACCCTCGCCCACCCCGACAATACCACCTTGGTCGGCGACGAGCGGCGCACGACGTGGCTGCTGTCGATTTATCCTGCGCTGATGATCACGCTGACGCCTGGGTATTTCTGGTATCTCAGCCTAACACCCGACGGGCCGGGGCACGTCAATGTGCTCTACGGCGGTGGCCTCGCGCCCGAGTTTGCCGATGATCCCAAATCAGCCGAGCATTTCGCGCGTCTGAAAACCATCCTCGATGAGGTCAACCAAGAGGACAAAGGTTGCACCGAAAAGGTCTACCAAGGCATCCTTGCAGGCCTGTCACAGCCCGGACCACTGTCGCATCTGGAACGCCCAAACTTCGAGTTCGCGCAGTACATCCTCAGCCGTGTGGGGACCGCGTAAACTAGGTCTGGTGATAGGTCAGCGCCATGCGCACAAATTCCCGCAATCGGAGGTCGGAGGGGTCAGTACCTGCGGACAGATGCAGCGCCCGCCCGCCATCATACTGAAAATCCTGCGCAAACAGCGCTCGGAAGTCGGACACAACCGTGGTCTGGCAATGCGTTAACACCGCCGCACCGCCCGCTTTGGTTTGTCCTAGACGGATGGTTGTCCCCGATTTCGTCTCGGGTGTCAGATAGGCCGGCTGACCCCATTTCAACGTCTCATGCAGCGGCCCGACACCGAATGTCTGGGCCGCCACATCAAAAATCATCTCGCGCATCGCGAGTAAATTCTCTTTGTTTTCATCGGCAAAGGCGTCAAACGCCGCCTTCACCGCTGGGTTTTCAAACGCCTGTGGCATCCATCGACGCTAGCGCCGCGTCACACCGCGCACAAGTGCCGGGGTGTTTGTGGCTGCCAACGTCCGGCAAGATCTTCCAGCAGCGGTTACATTTATCACCGCTCGCTTGCGCGAACACCACAGCGACATCAGCCGTATCGTCCAAGGTGAACGCATCCGCAGGCGCGGCATCGGTTGAGACCGTAATCCCGCTAGTGATGCACAGATCGTCAAACGCGACCGTTTTCAGCACCTCTGCCGTGTCGCTGGTGACGTAGACAGTCGGGGCGGCCTCTAGGCTCGCGCCGATCACCTTCTCGCGGCGCTGCACCTCTAGCGCGCCGGTCACGACACGGCGCACACGGCGCACGGCGGCCCATTTCGCGGCCAGCGCCTCGTCGCGCCACGCATCCGGTGTTTCGACCATGTCGACCAAATGCACGCAGCCTTCGCCGCCTGACCGTTCCAGCCAGACCTCGTCCATCGTGAACACGAGGATCGGGGCCAGCCATGTGTTCAGCCGTTCGAGGATCGCCTGCATCGTGGCGCGCGCGGCCTGACGGCAGGGATCACCTACAGCATCACAATAGAGCGAGTCTTTGCGTACATCAAAGTAGAACGCCGACAGCTCAACGGTGGCAAAGTTGAACAACGCCGAGAACACGCCTTGGAAATCGAACGCGGCGTAGCCCGCGCGCACATGGGTATCCAGCTCGGCCAAACGGTGGTGCACCCAACGCTCCAGCTCGGGCATTTGCGCCACATCCATCCGCTCGTCGTCGGACCAATCGTCCAGCGCGCCCAGCAGATAGCGGAAGGTGTTGCGCAGGCGGCGATAGCTGTCCGCGACCCCTTTCAGGATCTCCGGCCCGATACGCTGGTCGGCGGTGTAGTCGACCTGAGCGACCCAGAGGCGCAGGATATCCGCGCCATATTGGTCGATCACAGTCTGCGGTGCGATGATATTGCCCAAGGACTTGGACATCTTCATCCCCTTGTTATCAAGGGTAAATCCGGCGGTCACGACTTGGCGGTACGGCGCATGCCCCGTGGTGCCAACCGATTGCAACATCGACGAATGGAACCAACCGCGATGCTGGTCGGTGCCTTCGAGGTAGACGTCCGCCATGCCGTCGTCCGTGCCATCCTCGCGGTCGCGCAGAGTGAAGGCGTGGGTCGAGCCACTGTCAAACCACACGTCGAGCACGTCCATCACCTGATCGTAGGCGTCCACGTCGACGAGCCCGCCGAGGAAGCGCTCCTTCGCGCCGTCCTCGTACCAGCAATCCGCACCCTCGGCCTCGAACGCCGCCACGACGCGGGCGTTAACCTCTTCGTTGCGCAGCAGGAAATCGTCCGCCGTTGGCAGTGCGCCCTTCTTGGTAAAGCACGTCAGCGGCACGCCCCATGCGCGTTGGCGCGACAGCACCCAATCGGGGCGCGCTTCCATCATGGAATGCAGGCGGTTGCGCCCGGCTTTGGGGGTCCATTTGACGTTGTCGATCTCGGTCAGCGCGCGTTCGCGGATCGTGGTGCCGTGAGTGTCGAGGCCGTCGCCCACAGGCTTGTCGATCGCGGCGAACCATTGCGGCGTGTTGCGGTAGATCACGGGGGCCTTCGAGCGCCACGAATGCGGATAGCTGTGCTTGATCTTGCCGCGCGCCATCAGGCCGCCAACCTCAACCAGCTTGTCGATCACCGCCTTGTTCGCATCGCCCTCGCCGCCCTTGCGCGACAGGATATATTTGCCGCCAAAGAACGGCAGATCATCGCGAAACCCGCCGTCATCCTTGACGTTGTAGGTGATCACATCAGCGAGCATCCCGAGGTCGCGGTACAGCTCATACTCCTCCATCCCATGCGACGGCGCGCAATGGACAAAACCTGTGCCTTCGGTGTCAGTAACAAACTCAGCAGCGCGGAAATCGCGGGGTTGATCCCATTCGCCAGCCGAGCCTTCGGCACCCTGAAGGGGGTGGGTCAGGCTGATGCCCGCCAGCTCTTCCGAGGTCACATCGCGAACTCGTTTGTAGTGCTCAGGTTCCAACCGCGCGCGGGTCATCACATCAGCGGCGAGGTTATCCGCAAGCAGGTATTTATCGCCCACCGTCACCCAGCTTTCGTCCGGCGTGCCTGTCACTTCATAGAGGCCGTAAGCGATGTTTTCGCCGTACACGACCGCTTTATTCGATGGGATGGTCCAAGGGGTCGTGGTCCAGATGACAACGTATGAATTTAGAAGATCGTTAACCGGTAATTCTGATGCGGGCTCAAAATCGCTGATCGTGCTGGCAACCCGAAACTTCACCCAAATCGTAAAGCTCTCTTTGTCATGGTACTCCACCTCGGCCTCGGCCAAGGCGGTCTGCTCCATCGGCGACCACATCACGGGCTTGGACCCCTGATACAGCGTGCCGTTTATCAAAAACTTCATGAATTCTTCCGCGATCACCCGTTCGGCGTGGAAATCCATCGTCAGATACGGGCGATCCCATGATCCTGTCACACCCAGACGCTTGAACTCTTCACGCTGAATATCGACCCATCCGGCCGCGAAATCCCGACATTCTTGTCTAAATTCAACAACAGGCACATCGTCCTTGTTCTTGCCCTTCTTGCGGTACTGCTCTTCGATCTTCCACTCGATGGGCAGACCGTGGCAGTCCCAGCCGGGGATGTAGCGCGCGTCAAATCCCATCATCTGGTGGCTTCGCACCACGAAATCCTTGAGCGTTTTGTTCAGCGCGTGGCCGATGTGCAGATGCCCGTTCGCATAGGGAGGTCCGTCATGCAGGGTAAATTGCTTGCGATCTGTCTTGGCTCGCAGCTCGGAATACACCTTCAAATCCGCCCAACGGGCCAGCCATTCCGGCTCGCGCTTGGGCAATCCGGCGCGCATGGGAAAGTCGGTCTTGGGCAGGTTCAGCGTGTGTTTGTAGTCAACGTCAGCGGTCTCAGCGCACATATCAGGCGTCCTTGAGCATAGGGAAATCAGGAAATTTGGGGGCGGCGCGACGCATCAGGCACCTGTCATCCGGCGGTGCTGAAACCCTCAGCCCGCCGGGGATATAATTCGCGTGATGCATATCAATATCGCCATGTTGCGGCGGTTATAGGCAGGCGGGCGCGTGGGGTAAAGGGACACTTGCCTGTGCGGCGTTTGGCTGCTAGATGCGGTCCCCATG
Organism: uncultured Paracoccaceae bacterium; assembly: GCA_937931795.1. Taxonomy (GTDB): domain Bacteria; phylum Pseudomonadota; class Alphaproteobacteria; order Rhodobacterales; family Rhodobacteraceae; genus JALZWD01. The sequence continues at coordinate 18,887 of CALHAP010000239.1, read as the reverse complement.
AACCACAAGATGACCATGACCAAAACGACCAAAACCACCGCTCCGGCGGGGGGATGTTCGTTGTGGTCAGGGCCAATCACCGCCTGATCAGACCAACATCGCCCCGCCGGAGACGGACGGGGCAGCGCAGATCAGGCCCCCGTTCGCTCCTTTCCCCAGATAGAAAAGAGCCAACACATGAACGAACAATCCAACATCCCCGCCCTGCCCGTCATAGCCATCGTCGGTGCCACTGGCGTCGTCGGGGCCGAGCTGATCGCGAGCCTCGCGTCCCGCAACTTCCCCCTGTCGCGCCTGCGTCTATTCGCCTCGGCCCGCTCTGCTGGTCAGACCCGCGCGTTTCGCGGCGAGGACATTTTGATCGAAGAGATCAGCGAAGACGCCTTCGCGGGCATCGACATTGTGTTCTTCGCGGCAGGCGCCAGCCTCTCGCGCAAATACGCCCCGCTGGCCATTGCCGCCGGTGCGCGCGTCATCGACAATTCCAGCGCCTTTCGCACAGATCCCGCGATCCCTCTGGTGGTGCCCGAGGCCAATGGTGACACGCTGGACGCAGGCGCATCGCTCATCGCCAACCCCAACTGTGTCGCGGCCATCGCCGCGGTCGCGCTCGCGCCGCTTCACCGCGCATGGTCGATCCGGCGGCTATCCTATGTCACCTACCAATCGGCCTCCGGCGGCGGGGCCGCGATGATGGAAGAGCTGCGCGCGGGCACACAAGCCGCGCTCAACAACGGCGCCTTCAGCCCCACCGAGCTGCCGCACCCATATGCCTTCAACCTGTTTAGCCACAACGCCGATATCGACCCCAACACGGGCTACAACGGCGAAGAGCTGAAGGTTATTGCCGAAACACGCCGCATCCTTGATTTGCCGCAACTGCCCATCGGCGTAACCTGCGTGCGGGTGCCGGTGGTGCGCGCGCATTCCTTGGCGCTGTCGATCCGGTTTGAAGACCACGTGACCCCCGACCAAGTGCGCACCTGCCTGTCGGACGCCCCCGGCTTGCGGATCGTCGATGACCGGGCCGCCAACCATTTCCCTATGCCGTCGGAGTCTACGGGCGTCGAGGACGTGCTGGTCGGCCGCATCCGCACCGACCTCGGCGATCCATCTGGGCGGACGATTGCGCTGTTCTTGTCGGGCGATCAACTGCTCAAAGGGGCCGCTCTGAATGCTGTGCAAATCGCCGAGCATCTGCACACCAACGCGCCACATTAACGGCGTGCAATCGCCGCAGACACGCGGCAGCCTGCGCCCATGAACACGAGCATGAACATCGCAATTGTGGGCGCAGGCATTGGCGGGTTGGCGGCGGCCTGCCTGCTGCATGACGCGGGCCATCGCATCCGGGTTTTTGACCGCTTTGACGCACCGCGTCCCGTGGGGTCCGGTCTGGTCATTCAACCCGTGGGTCAAGACGTGCTGGCGCAGATCGGGATACTGGATCAGACCGTGGCGAGGGGCGCGAAGGTCATCCGAATGTTCGGTCATGACGCAGATCACCGGAGGCCTGTTTTGAATGTGCGATATGATCCAAAGGGCGTCGGGACGTTCGGCCTCGGTATCCACCGCGCCAGTCTTTTTGACGCGCTCTGGGGTGCAGCGGATAGCCGGGATATCCCTATGGTGCAAAACGCGGATGTGACTGCCAGCGCGGGCGGTTTCATCGACTTTGCTGATGGCAATCGTCACGGGCCGTTTGATCTGATTGTGGACGCCTCTGGAAGCAGCTCCAAGCTCTCTCCCCTCATAGCAAAACCCCTGCCCTATGGTGCTATCTGGGGCACAGTTGATTGGCCCGAGACGTCACTACCCCGCGACGAGCTTCGCCAAACCTATCGCCGCGCAGACCGGATGATCGGGGTGTTGCCGCTCGGGGCTATGCCCGGTGCGGACACGCCAAAGGCAGCAGTGTTCTGGTCCTTGCCCGCAGGTTCATATGACACTTGGCGTGAGGCCGGTTTGAGTGCGTGGAAGAATGACGCCACGACGCTCTGGCCCGAGATCGCGCCGTTCCTCGACCAAATCACCGATGCCGATCAAATGACTATGGCGCGCTACACCCACGGCACGCTGCGCAAACCTTACCGGGGTCGCGTGGTGTTCATCGGGGACGCCGCGCACCGCGCCTCGCCACAACTGGGCCAAGGGGCGAACATGGCTTTGTTGGATGCCCAAGCACTGACAGCGGCAATCACCCACGCTAACGGCCAAGACCCGCTAGCGCTCTATTCCGCCGCGCGCCGCGCACATGTCTGGTGTTACCAAGCGTTCAGCCGTGTCTTCACCCCAATGTACCAATCCGACAGCAGCATTCTGCCCGCCATACGCGACCGGGTGATGTATCCGCTCAGTCAAATCAGCCCCACGCCCGCGATCCTGACTGCATTGGTCAAGGGCACGATGATACCACCCCTAGGCTCGCTCGACCGGCGTTAGCGCGGTGGCTTCTTACGCCACGACGCGAACCAGCGCGACACACCTGCTGTTTTCTCATCAATCGCGGCATCCCATTGCTCGACGGTGGGCGTTATGTTGCGGCGTTTGAACCGACGCCAGCGCACATAAATCGCCCAGAAAATCGCGGCAAGCACAGTGAGGAAGATGATGTTGAACCACGGGATCAGACGCACGTCGGGGCCATCAACGGGTTTGATCGCAATCGCATTGGGATAGATTGTCCAGTAGCGAACGCGCCAGCCATAGTGCGTGATCGCATACCACTGCGACGAGGCTTGCGTGGTGGTTGCATCAACGGCCTCGGCCTGCAAATCAGAGCTGTCAAACTTGAAATACGGCGGCCAGAACAGCCCCGTATCTTCGTTGCGGTAAACCATGACGCCACCTTGCGAGCGCACGGTGTTGATCAAGCGCAGATCGCGGGTTTGACCCTCGGCATTGCCACTATCAGCTTGCGCATAAAACAAGCGGTTCCAAACGGTAAAGTCGGTGCGGATAATCTCAGTGCCAACGACGCGCACGATATCGCGTTGGGGCAATACGTAGTGCAGGCTCAGCGCCACCCACAGCCAGAACACGCTGATAAACACCCACTTAAAAATCCGCAGCATGATCCGCCCCCTTAATTATAGTTCACAAGATAGATGATCAGCCCAACAACTGCCACAGGCACAATGTAGACGCCCAAAATCAGGCGGCGACGCAGCGATGTGTCGTACTCTTTCAGCCCCGCCGCGATATACGCCGCGCGGTCACCGTCGCGGATATCTTCGTCCCACTGACGGCCCAGCTTTTCTTTGCGCATCGACCGTGAATAGAGCGAGACCGACACGTAGATGATTGTTAATGCGATGAACGCAAAGAATAAAAGTCGGATCAGGGCCATTTGCGCGCGTTCCTTCTGACATGCCCCCAAGGGCCAACACGGTCGATCTGCTTGTCACTGACAGGCGTGTGCCCGCCCGCCCGCGCGGTATTGATACCGCGAGTAGTAAGACCGTCCCAAGGGGAATTTTGAACGGGCTGCGGTTCTTCAAGCGGGGCTTCGTGGCCGAATAAGGCCTCACGCGTGCCCGCCTTATCGACCATATATTCCGTGTGCAGGAACTCGGCGACGTAGTCTTTTTTCGTATCGGGCCACTGGCCGTAGGTGTCGTAAAACACTTCCTTATGGCAGATGAACAACTGGCGGATATCGAGCGGCGACAGTTCGGACAGCAGCATGTTGACCAGATCCGCATCCGCATGATCGCGCGCGCGCAGAGTATAAAAATACGCGGGATGGTCGCTGTCGATACGCGGCCACGGCCCACCCTCTTCGGCCCATCGCACCAATGCGGCCAACCCCTGCCATTCCAGCGGTAGCAATTGCGCAAAACGCCGACCCAGCACGCGAAGATCACGCCGCGTCGCACCATTGAGGTCTTCGCCCATCACGCTCGCGACCTCGGCCACGATGAAATCCATCTTTTGGCGTAGGATCGCGGCGGCATCAATGCCGCGCGCCTTGATGATAGGCTCGACCAGCTCATTTTCATTGAGGAACACAGCGATCTGGCTGCGCTGGGTAAAATCCATCACCCAGTCCATCGGCACATCGCCCAAGGCACCGCGATCTAGCCGCGAAATCACGCCGGGTTTCGCGGCATTGCGAAACAGATAGACGCCACCAAAATGCGAAGTCCAAAAGTTGTCTTGGCGAAACACCATCTCGCCCAAGCGCACCGGATTGCGCGTTAGATCACCCGTTTCATGCGCCAGCCCGATCATCTGGGCGATCAGCACATCATCCCACCACGCGTCGTCCTCTGATTTGAACCGATCAATCATCCGACCCAGCTTTTCCGCCGTCTTAACGGTGCCGTCCGTCGTATCCGCCTCGACCTCGATCTTGCGGATATTCAGCAAGTCAGCGGGCGATTTGGCCATATAGACCGAATTGATCAGCTCACCCGCGACCGCGTCATTGGCCGTCAGCGCGAACAATTGCGGCTCGTTGTCGGTGATGAACTGCTTGAGGATGCCGCGCGAGGTGCTGAATTTCGCATTCAGCAGAGGCGCCGTCTTTTGCGCCGTGGTCAGCAGGATAAACTGCCGGTTCACCCCCGCATGGTTGAGGTACAGCGGATCATCCAGCTCATCGCCGATCTCGGGGCTAAACCCCGAAATATCCATGTGAAAATCGGTCAGGGCCGTCTGCTTGCCCGTCAAAACCTTCAGCGCGCGATTGTACCGCTCGACCAGCACAGGACTGTCGACCCGCACCAGATTGCCGAACATCAGGCCTTTTTCGATCAGACGTTTCATCGGCTTCGCCACCCTCTAAAGACTAAAATAAGAGAAGCGACACTCATAAGTGGAACACCAAACAAAATGAGGAAACTCAAAAATACATCTAATGGTATGTCACTAGCCATGCAGTGACCGTCAGAATGCAAATGCATCCAAAACCCAAAACCACACATCTGCGAAGTGACTAAAACAGCTCCAAGAATCGACACGACTGCAAAGGAAGCCAACATTATCACCATGTCTCGTCCACCCATGTGCGCGGCAAGCCCGCGACCGATAGGATCAGAATGGGGCCCCATAACAGCGCCGACAACAGGCCAAGTTGCACGAAATGGACGCCCCATTCGCCAAATCCGCCCACGATCAATTCCGCCAGTGGCACACCTTGCACGAGGTAAAGGCCGATAAACCCAAGGCTGCTGAGCAGGAGCATGCACATCGTTGAGACAAACCCCAACAGCAAGAGCGGGCGCACGCCTTCTGGGAAAAACAGGCTCAACCCGCGCGGCACCAACCACCCGAACAGGGCGAGACCCAGTGCCGGAAAGATCAACCCATCTGCGAATACATTGCCCATCAGGTCTTGCTCGCCAGATACCGCCGCTTGGCCTCGTCCATCCGGCCCATGTCGCGCACGGCGTTGTCGATGGCGACTTCGTCGGATTTGTCGGCGTAGCGGAATTCACTATCGGCGTAGCGGTTGATCTCTTGGATCACCATGTCGATCGTGATCGGTACGCGCAGCTCTTCGATCATCGCTTTTTTCGTGTCGTAATCCTTGGCGATAAACGGCTCGGGCGTTGCGACCCATTCGTCGGGCAGCTCGAAGTCCATGGCGCGGACCTTCACAGCGTCAGTGATGTTCTTGATCGCGCGCCCGGTAAAGCGTGGATCGGCCTCTTGGATGCCCTTAAGATAGGTGCCCAGCTTTGCAATCGTGTTCAGCTCACCATGCGCGGAACTCACGCGATCCCAGACATTTAACAGCCCCAGCTCATGTGGTTTGCCATGCCCGTCAAAGCTGGCAGCAACCGCTTTCTTGATCTCCTGCGCCGCCATCAGCTCATGATCACCCAGCGGGATAGAATGGTTTTTGCCCATCAGCAGATGCAGGATATCAATGTAGTCGTCCCGCGTCTGCGGCCCGTCCACCAAGAACCGCGCACCCGCCCGTTGGCGCAGCGCATCGTCGACGTTCTCCGGATAGTTTGAAAACATCCCAAAGGTACAATTGCCGCGCACGACCGTATTGGCCCCGGCAAAAGCGTCCATCAAAACAGCGGTAATTTCCAACTGCCCCGCGCTCGATTGCCGATCGCCGCGCTTGCCCGCGAGCTGGTCAATGTCGTCCACGGTGCCAAAGCCGATCACATTCGGCTCGATGATAGTGTTGATAAACGCCCGCGCATTTTGTCCCGATTTGCCCTGATAGCTGTCGATATTATCGGTGCTCAGGTTCTGATAGCGGAAGGTATAGCCCGCGACCTGACAATACTCGTTGATCAGGCCCGCCATCATCTGGATGAGCGTCGTTTTCCCCGTCCCCGGCGCGCCATCGCCCATAAAGGTAAAGATAAACCCGCCCAATTCCGCAAAGGGATTCAAACGTTTATCGAAATCATAGGCCATCAGCATCTTGGCCAGCCGCATCGCCTGATATTTGGCTATATGGTTGCCCACGACCTCGTTGGGCTTTTTGAACTGCATCGTGATCTTGGTGCCCTTGGCCTGATGCGCGGGCGTGAACCCGTCGATCACCAGACCATCGGCCTCGACCTTCCAACTGGCATCACGAAACGGCTCTAGCCGTCCGGCGGTCTCTGCGCGCGCCGCGACCTTGGCCATCAACGCCTCGGAAAACGCCAGCACGGTCGCCACCAGTTTTGGCTCGCCCGCGCCAAAGGCCTCGATGTCTTGGTCCAACTCCCAGAGCGCGCCGTGCAGAGCCAATTGCGCGTTCTCGGTCAGGACCTCTTCGACATCGCCAATCTCAACGGTCTCTTCGCCCGCATGGCTGGCCAGCAAATAGGCCGTCGCATTGGCAAATGTATAAAGCACCGCCAGCGCCTCCGCCGTAAGCAACTCCGAGAACGCCGCCTTCTTATCGGCACCCAGCGATCCCGCCAAATTGGCACGCTTGAGATCCGCCAACCCCGTCCGTTCGCCAAACTGCTCGCCCACGGCCTCGGCAATCGCAATCGCGCGGCGCAGACCGGATTGCACAGCGGCCTGTACAGGGGACACCAGCCCCTCTTCATCGCCCGCATCCTCAATGGCCGACAAGACCTGCACACCCTGCGCCCGCGCGGTGCGGCGCGTCACCAGCCCCGGCGTCGTCGAGCGAAACGCGCGGCGGGTGCCGATCCCGGACGAGCGCTCTTGCGTCTTCGCCTCGGCCTTGGCCACACGCGGCGCATGATCAAACCCCTGCAACATCGCCAAAGCAGAGGCATAATGCTTGCGAATATCGTCCTCGCGCAGCTCCATCACGTTACCAGTTTGGCTCATCTCACGTTCCTTACTCTAGCGATAACTCAACACACGACCGGCCCCACTGACCACAAACTTGCGCACGTCGCGAAAGCCCGGTGGGTCCAGCTCGGCCAAGGCCTGATAGGGTTTTTCGGGCATGATTACGGCGCGCTCCATCCGTGTAGCGCCAGTATCAGCGCCCTGTCCCGCAAAGGGATCAAGCGCGAAAATCTGCCGCTCGGCGCTGGAAAACCAGCCCGTTTTCTCGACTTCCACGCGCTCGGACACCAGCTCTTCTTCGGTCCATGCCAGCGCCCAATCTTCGCCCACAGGCGCGCGGGCGCGTTCCAACACCTCGCGGATCGGACCGGTTTGCTGGGTAAACGCACTCGAATACATCGGGCCGATGTGAAACCGGCGCAGACGGGTCGGATGCAGGTCGTCAAAGTCGCGGTCAAACCCGTGCGCAATCGTCAAAAGCTTGAGCCCCCCCAGCGCCTGCGCCATCAAGGCGGCCTGCACTTCGGGCCAGCGGCGTTCGTCCTTGGGCAGGCCCACGTGGCCCGTGTCCTCGACCTCCATCAGGTAGATCACGGGCAGATTGACCTGACTGTCGTAAACGGCCCAACGGATCAGATAGCGACGGCGATCGGCGCTGGCATCATTGCGCAGCCACACAATCTCAGGGTCATTGCGCGCCCAAAACAGTTCGCCTTTGACCATTTCCTCGTAATACAGCCGCTGGCTGAGAGCGAATTGCAGCTTGGTCGGGATGGTCTGGTCGCGCAGGATTGTGCGGACCATGTCGTCTTTCAGCGCCTCGGGCGTGGGCATCCGTGCCAGATGTTTGTCGGCCTGTGCGGCGTCATTGGCCATTTCCATCAGCTCATGAAACACCGGAAATCCGCTGTCCTCACGGTCGAACGTCAACTGCCCGGCATGGGGCAGACGACCCGAAAAATGGTACTTATGCGCCAGCGCCTTGAACGTGAACCCGAGGCTGACAAGATAGCGCGCGATGGCGTCGACCTCAAAAGTATTGAGCCGCCCTTCGGCCTCCATGGTCGCAGCCACACGGCCCATATGGCGGGTGATTTTGTCAAACTTGCCAAAGTAGCGCCGCGTGACGCGGGTGTCTTCGAGCTTGAAATGATCTTGGGTCTGCGCGTCTGCGATCATTTCGCGTCCCCTTGTGCGGTCTGCCTACGGCGGAGCAGCCAATAGACGACGAGGAGGCATAGCCCAAACGCGATCTCACGAATGCCCGAGCTCGCAAATTCGGCAACAGAAGCGCCGTCATCGGACGGAACAGACGAGGCATAAAGGCCGAGAAAGCCCCAAAGGACAAAGCCAATGCCGATGGTGGCGAGGAGGATGAGGGCGATTTTCATCTAACAGCGTTGTCCTTGTCATTGCCATTTTCGTCTACGTGAAGCCACCACCGCCAAAAGATGGCTTGTGGCCAAGACATAAACACCCAGCTTTGCGGGCCATTTCGAACAAAGCCCAAGAAATGCCAACGATGCAAAGATCTACCTATGCAGAAGAACAAGATGCAAATCGCGGCAAGCATCGCGGAAACATTGAAGATTGCGTTTGCAAATAAAGCGCTTCGTTCAAAATATCGTTCGAAATAAAGCGAAACCGCCGCGACACACAAAAATGCGATGCTGAGTAGGAACGCTGTATTTCTTTGCTTTTTAAACGTCACTCACCACCATACTGATTGCTGTCGTGCTTCTCCACGATCTCGGAGAACCGGCGCATGAAACGCTCGTCGGCTTTTGCTTTTTGCTCCAGCACGTCGCGGGCGAACACCATGTGGTCTTCGTGGGCTTCCAGCATGTCGGCCATGCGCGCGTTTGTGGCCGAACCGATGGCGGCCATGGCCGTCTGTGCCTCTTGGTCGGTCTGCACGCCGATCTCGTTGATCCGGTGGGCGACGTCCTGCTGCTGCGCTGTTTTCAACGACTTCGAAAGCGCGTCATAGAGCACGACACGCTGTTTGGTGTCTGTTTGCAGCTTGTTGATCAGCACCATCTGCGTCGCCGCTTGGTTTTGCAGTGAATCAATCCAGGTCTTGCCCTTTTCAATATAGCGCTCCAGCGTCTGGCTCTTGGCCAGTTTCACCTGTTCGTCCTGCACCAGCGCGTTGTGGCGGGTGTTCAGGCCCGCCAGCTCGGTTTCCAGCGCTGTGCGCGCAGCCGCATCCTGCTCGACAGAGATTTTGTTCTCCAACGCGATGATCTGCGGGTCCATGTTTTGCACCTCGGTGCGCACGGCCTCGAGGTCGGCCACGACCTGCTCGCGCTCGGTCAATGTGCCCGACAGATTGCTCTCAACGCTGACTTTCTGCTCTTCGAGGACACCCAGCTGGTTTTCCAGCAGCTTGACGATCACATCCGACTTGCCGATCAAATCCTGTAGCTTGTCGTCAATCGTCGCCCCCCGCATCCGCTCTTCGCGCATGCTGTCAGCCTTGGCCGAGCTGAACATTCCGACAAAACTCTCCCAGCCCGTCTTGGTGCGCATCTCGTCGAATTCTTTGGAAAACGCGGACGTGACATCGTCGAGGCCCATGATCAGTTCGGCGATATTGGCGTTCATCAAATCGGTGTGCGCATGCACGTCGGTCAGCGTCGCATTCTCGATATCGACGGAAATGTCGGTGCCGCTTTCCATCTTCTGCCGCGCGGTCTCGATCCGGCTGGTCAACTCCTGAATTTTGGACTGAGCGGTCTCAACCTGAGCTTGGCTCTCTCGGATCTGCGCGTCAAAATCGGCCATTTGGTCTCCTAGAATGATATCTTCACTTTTATGTTAGATAGGGATGATGCCGCAATTTAGCTAGTCCACTTCGCGTGACCTATGCTTTGGCGTAGCACAATCGCGGCGCCAATCATACCTATCGACGGTAGCGCCCCTCTCGGAATTCAATGCGAACGCTGCGCAAATCGACACCTGCGGCGGCAACGCCTGTTGCTCTACAGCTGACGTCTGATCCGATGAGTTCGGACTGCCAAGCAGAATTCGACACCGTGTTAAACCACGTCAAATCGCGCATCGCAGCCGTGTCACCGACAAAAATTCGGGCTTCTCTCATCGCTTGACGGCTGATGCCATTTCTGCTGCCCCGACGCGCCCACGCGCCGCAAACAACGACCTGATCATCGACAACGTAAGGCCGATATCGAACCAGAAACCCACTGCCGTTGCTGTTCCAATTGAAGCCCGCCAATGCATAAGTATTGTCAACAACAGTTGTTTGCGCAGAAGCCCCAATCGGCAGGGCCAATCCAAGAGCCAAAGTTAGAGTTTTCGCAAATCTTTTCATCATTTTAGAATATGTCCTCGCATTTCAATTAATTCAGCAACATCTTGAAGTGATCAAAATGTCTAAAGCATTTTGTCGGCACGGCGTGCTCAAAATATGGCGTTTCAATCGAAATCTTAATCAAGACCCAATTCGTCGCGGCTGAGAATAACCGGCGGCAATTCAACGCCGCGGTTGGCCAGGCCTTCGCCCTCCAGACGTACTGAATCGCTATAGGTACGCACAACGACTTTGGTCTGCAACGGCACGCGGTCAAACAGGTCAATCGCATCATGGTTGAACATGCGGATACAGCCCGCTGAACCCGAATTGCCTATGCTGCCCAGATCATTGGTGCCGTGAATGCGGTAGTATGTGTCCCGCCCACCGCGAAACAGATAGAGCGCCCGCGCGCCCAATGGGCTGGACAACCCACCGGGAATCCCATCGCGAAACTGTTCGTAAACCTCGGGCTCACGGCGCAGCATATTGGCGGTGGGGGTCCAGCCGGGCCATTCGGCTTTGCGCTTGATGATTGTGGTGCCCGACATGCCCAGACCTTCGCGACCCACAGCAATCGGATAGCGCCACGCCTGCCGCCCGTCCATGATCCAATAGACAAATTTGGCATGTGGATCGACTTCAATATCGCCCACATTCAGATCACCGGTATAGGGCACCAGCGCGCGCCTATTTACCCCTTGGATATACCGCGCAGGCACAGCAGGCAGGGTGTATTCACCATCCGGCAGAACGCCATAGTCCCCATTAGGATCGCCCTGCAACGAGGACACTGTGCCATCGGGGCTAATGCGGAAATCATCCGGCGGGGTGCGTCGACCACAGGCCGCAACACTGGACGCAAGCCCTGCAAGCAGAGCGCGACGCGATAGGGTGAGAGGGTCATATATCATGCAAACGCAACCTTTGATCAGAATATTTCGCCCACCAAGGAAGCGCCAGCCCCCGCGCAGACACACCATGTATCGCCCCCGAGGTCACTAAAACCGGAGCATCAGCACAATGGCAACACGCGAGACAGCTTAGAGATCTACGACTGTTCATTTGAGCAACACTCATTGGCGCGCAGCAGCCCATTTATCGGCGCCGTGTGAATTGTCTTCCGACACCTAAGATCCAGGGCGAATTTCCGGTGACTGTCTACGCAGACAGAGGACTAAAGAACCAGACGCCCACCTTGCTGGGCTGTTTGTCCGCAGGTGCATGATTGAATTTGGGTCATCTAGGACAGACGTGTCGTCCAATTACACAAGCCACGTCCGGTAATCGCTGACCAGCAGATGCACCGGATCTACGTCTTCTTCGATGTCGGCGAAACGGCCAATCGGTTCGCGAAAGATGTTGTCGGTTTCGTCGTCGTTCACCGTCGAGACTTCGCCGATCAAGACGTCGCCGCCATCACCCCAGAACGCATGCCAATCGCCGGGCATCAAAGTGACGCTCTCGCCCGGTGCAAATCGCAGTTTTTCGCCGGGCGTAAAATCACGTCGGATGCCATCGCAGAACACGGTGCCGCCGCGTGTTGGATCGAAATTGCCGTCCGCATCCGAGCCAAACAATTCCACCACCAAGGTCGCGCCGCCCCGGTTGATGATGTCTTCGGCCTTGAGGGCGTGGGTGTGCATCGGGCTGAGTTGATCCTGTTTCGAGATCAGCAGCTTTTCGGCGTAACACATGCCCCCACCGCGTTGCAGATCGACGAGGCGTCCGTTGCGCAGGGTGAATAAAAACAATCCCATGGCGTCATAATCGCCCGCGCCATAATCGGTGATGTCCCAACCGCAGCGCGCTGTGATTATGTTCTTCGCCTCAGCTTTGCGGGATTTGAATTCTTCGGGCGACCAATAAGCGAAGGGCGGCATTACAAACCCGAAAGAGCGCATCATCTCATCTGACTGAGCAATAATATCGTTGATGGTTGAGCGTTTCATGGCGAGGGCTCCGTCCTTAGATCGAATCTTATTGGACTTAACTAGGGCATTTTGGAACTTTCCGAAACCGCTTTCGGATTTTCTGTTGCGTACCGAAATCGGTTTCGGCTAGCGTTTTGAACAGGGGGGGAATCGATGTCTGACAAGCCGATAAGCCTGAAAGTCTTAGCGGCCCATCTGGACCTGACGGTTCCGACTGTCAGCCGTGCGTTGAACAATTACGCCGACATCAGCCCCGCGACCCGCGAACGGGTGAAACGCGCAGCTGATGAACTGGGGTATCGAGCCAATCAAAACGCGCGGCGCTTGTCTTTAGGCACGTCCGAAACCATTGGCTACCTAATGCCACGGTTCAGAAGCTCGATTGCGCAGCCGTTTGTGGCGCAGCTGTTGCAAGGTCTGGGTGAGGCGCTGAGCAAGCGCAACTGGGATTTGCTGGTGACCCACGCAGAGTCGTCAAAGGATGAAATGGCGCAGATTGAACGTATCGTGCGGTCTGGTCGGGTCGGGGGATTGGTCATCTCGCGCCCACTCAAGAACGACCCCCGCATCCGGCTCATGCAAGATTTGAAATGCCCCTTTGTGGTCCATGGCCGCACGGGCGCGAGCGAGGGGTATGCATGGTATGATGTGGACGGTGAGGATGCCTTTATCACCGCGGTGAACCATCTGGTGGGGCTGGCCCACAGCCGTATCGCGTTCATTGGCGCCCCGCTCCAATACCAGTTCGCGCAAGATCGCCTAAACGGCTACCAAATTGCAATCAATGCCAACGGGTTAGATGTCGATCCAGACCTGACCCAGATTGCGGATTTCAGCGATGACGGCGGCGAAATTGCGATGAATATGTTGCTCGATTTGCCCCAACCGCCAACGGCTGTGGTTTGCGTGTCGGACACAATGGCATTTGGTGCCATGGCGGCCATTCGAAGCCGTGGTCTTCGTCCCGGCGTCGAGGTCTCGGTGATCGGCTATGACGGATTGAAATTCGGTATCCATTCGAACCCACCGCTGACGACAATGGCCCAGCCGCAGGCCCACGCAGGGCGGCGTTTGGGGGATATGTTGCTGGCGATCATCGACGGGGATGATCCCGCCAAACACCAAGAATTGCAGCGCGCGCAATTGTTGCGTCGCAAGACAGACGGGCCGTTCAACGCAGCGGCTCAAACCACCGTTTCATTTAGGGAGGAATACACATGAAACGCACAACAACACTGCTGGCAGGCCTGCTGGCCTCAACGGTCCTGACTGGGGCTGCAATGGCGGAGGAAATCTCGTTCTGGACGATGGAAGTCCAGCCCGAGCGCATGGCCGTTCAGGAAGAAATGATTGCTGGGTTTGAGGCCGCGACAGGCCACACGGTTGAGCTGATCCCCGTCGAGGAATCCGACATCCAGACCCGCGCCACGGCCGCCTTTGCCGCTGGCGATCTGCCTGACGTCATCAACCTGACCGTTCAGCACGTGCTGCCGTATTCCGAGGCAGGCCTGCTGGATGCGGGTGCCGCAAGCGAAGTGATGGACAACCTCGGCGTCAACAGCTTTGCTGACGGTCCTGTGGCCATGGCGATGTCTGACGGTGAAATCGTGGCCGTCCCTACTGACGGCTGGACCCAGCTTGTCGTGTATCGTGCCGACCTGTTCGAAGAAGCGGGTCTTGACGCACCGACAACGTTTGAGGCCATGAACGCCGCGATGACAGCCCTGCACAACCCGCCAGAGATGTACGGGTTCGTGGCCGCGACCAAGATCGACGAAGGCTATATGATGCAGCTGATCGAGCATCTGTCGCTCGCCACAGGCTATTCGCCAGTGAATGCCGACGGATCGGTCAACGAGGATACCACACACCTCGTTGAGCTGCTGGAATTGTACCAAGGTCTGGTTGCCAATTCGCCCGAAGGGGATCTGTTCTGGTCCCAGTCGCGAGAGCTGTATCTCGATGGAAAAGCCGCGATGGTGATCTGGTCGCCGTCGATCTTGGATGAGTTGGGCGGCCTTCGTGACAGCGCCCCTGTGACCATCGACGATGATCCAACAACGACGGCACTGGCGGAATCTACTGGGTTCTCGACCGTGATTTCTGGCCCCGGCAACGCGGATGGCGCGGCCTATGCGGATGTGCGCTACCTCGGGATCACAGCGGATGCCAATACCTCCGTGGCCCAAGAGTTTGTGGAATATGTCATGTCCGAAGGTTACGGTCAGTGGCTGTCACAAGCGCCCGAGGGCAAGTTCCCCGTGCGTCGTGGCACCGAGGCGGGCGACACATCGTTTGAGATGACATGGGCCGGTCTCGACGTTGGTGTCGACCGTCGCGCGCCTCTTGGGGATATCTACCCGCAGTCAGTGATCGACGACATCGTGGCGGGCCTGTCCGTGGGCGATCGCTGGGGCGTGGCTGATGGGCAACTGGCCACAGCCTCCAAGATCGTGAACTCCCAAGTCATGAGCCGTGTTATCCGTGAGATGACCGATGGCGATCTGTCTGTGCAAGAGGCTGCGGACAAGATCGTAGCCGAGCACATGGCCCTCGATCTGTAAATCAAAGCGGGGTGGCGTGAACCTGCGCCGCCCCATCTTTGCGGGACCATAATCATGAGCACCGATAACACACCAAGGCCGCCCAAGGGATTGGGGCCATTGGCAAAGCGCGAGATGCGGTTTGCCTATATGTTGCTGTTGCCGACGTTTTTGATTGTGCTGTCTGTTGTGTTGTTTCCGCTCTTTGCCAATGTCTGGATCAGCTTTAAGCCCGTGACGCTGGGCGATCTGCGCGCGCCGTCAATCTTGGTCAACGAACGCCTGATGGGCGATATTGAGGCCGCTGGCGATGAGGCCGACATCCGCTATCGCATCCGCAATTCGTCTCGCCAAAGTGACATCGCGGATGTGTTTATGACCGACACGTTGCCCGCTTCGCTGGAAGTGCGCGCGATTGATGATCGCTGCACGCTGGACGGTGTGGCGCTCGCCTGTGATCTGGGGGATTACGAGGCCGGAAAACGTGAGGACATCATTGTACGCGTCGCGGCAACCCAAGCCTTTATCGACGCGCCCACAAACGTCAAAGACACCGATCCGGTCTTTGAATTCATCCCCGAAAACATCCTGACCAACGGTGATTTCACGCTCGATAACTTCCGCAAAGTGTTCAACGCCTCGGACTTTTGGCAGGTGCTCTGGGCGTCGATGTATTACACCATCGCGGGCACCGTCGGTGCGCTTGTCATGGGGCTGTTTGCCGCGCAATTGATGAACATGACGTTCCGCGGGCGCAGCTTTCTACGCGGTTTGTACCTATCGCCTTACGTCGCCCCCGTGATCGCGGTGGCCGTGGCGTGGGTGTTGTTGCTCGACCCCGGACCGGGCGGCACGTTGAACGCGCTGTTGATCCAACTCGGCGTCATAGATGGGCCGATCAGCTTCTTGGGCCAACGCAAAGCAGACATCTCAATCTTGGGCATGACCTTCGAATTTCCCGTGGCGCTCACCGTGGTCATCATCTTTGAAATCTGGCGCTATTTCCCGCTTGCGATGCTGTTCATCCTCGCGCGGATGCAGTCGGTGTCAACGGACATCTACGAGGCCGCCGAGATCGACGGGGCGACGCCGTTGCAACAATTCCGCTTCATCTCGCTGCCGCAACTGATGGGCATCATGGCGGTGCTGTTCCTGCTGCGCTTCATCTGGACGTTCAACAAATTCGACGACATTTTCCTGCTTACAGGCGGAGCGGCGGGCACGCGGACTTTGACGGTCAATGTTTACGAGCAGGCTTTCGCCGTGTCCAACCTCGGGGCGGGCGCTGCCGTTGCCGTCGTCGTGTTCCTGATTTTGCTGGTCTTCTCGGTGACCTTCTTCAAATTCTCGCCCGAGGACGACGCATGAGCCGGTTTGGAAATATCTTCTACCTCTGCCTGCTGTTCGGCGCACTCTGGGGTGCGATCTGGACGATCCTGATCACACTGCTGGCGCTGTTCATTTCGGGCGAGTTGTTCCAACCGCAAGTGACCGCTGGGGCCTTGGCCGGGTTGATCACAGCCGGTGTGTTGACAGGTTTGCCACCCGAGCGACGCAGCGTTGGCCTGCGCGCTTTGTGCGGCTTTGTGTTCATCCTCGTCCTGACCATCGCGTCGGGTGCGACACCGCTGGGCCTACCGCTGTCGATCTATTCCTTTGGTCAACTCGTCTTCATCCTGATCACCGCGTGGATCACCGTCCAATCCATCCATCTCACAGCGCTAGGGTTCGGCCCCGGCAGCGAACGCCGCTATAACATCGAGGTGATTTGTCTGCGG
Organism: uncultured Paracoccaceae bacterium; assembly: GCA_937931795.1. Classification (GTDB taxonomy): domain Bacteria; phylum Pseudomonadota; class Alphaproteobacteria; order Rhodobacterales; family Rhodobacteraceae; genus JALZWD01. The sequence continues at coordinate 2,092 of CALHAP010000239.1, read as the reverse complement.
TTTATCAAAGGCTTCGGCCTCGTAGCCTTCACCATCGCGGTGGCGCTGCCGTTCTTCATCATGGTGATGATGAGCCTCAAAAACCAGCAATTGCTACTGTCCAACCCGCTCGATTTCTCGCTCAATTTCAGCCAAGGGGCGCGGGCATTGTTCCGCAGCTATATCGAGCTGTTCACGCAGTATAACTTTGGCACCTTCATGCTCAATTCTGCGATTGTCAGCGTGGCGACGGTCTGCATCACGCTGTTTTTCGCGGTGCCGGGGGCCTACGCGGTGGCGCGCCTGAAATTCCCCGGACAGCATTTCCTCAGCCGCTCGATCTTGCTGATCTACATGGTCCCGATGATCGTGCTGGTGATCCCGCTCTATGCGATTTTCAGCCAAATGGGGATGCGCAACACGCTCTGGGGGCTGATGCTGGTCTATCCTGCCACGACCATTCCCGTAGCACTTTATATGCTGCAAGGCTACTTTCGCGGCATCCCCGCCGAGCTGGAAGAGGCGGGGCTGATGGATGGCCTCACCCGCCTCAACGTCATCCGCAAAATCACCCTGCCGCTGGCGCTGCCCGCATTGGGATCCGTTGCGCTTTATGTGTTCATGATCGCATGGAATGAATTTCTGTTCGCGTTGATGTTCCTCGACAGCGTCGACCTCTACACCCTGTCGCGCGGCATCAACGAATTGCAGTCATCCGAGGTCCCGCGCCAGCATTTGATGGCGGGGGCCGTGATCGCAACTGTGCCGGTCCTCACCCTATTTCTATGGTTCGAACGCTTCCTCGTCTCCGGCCTGACGGCTGGCAGTGTGAAAGGATAAGACATGTCTCTCAAACAACTCGCCATTGATACGCTGGCCAAGAATGATCGGGGCGGTTTTACCATCCCCACGGCGGGCCTGTATCCCTACCAATGGAACTGGGATTCAGCCTTCATCGCCCTTGGCATCGCGACCTACGACATGGATCGCGCATGGGCCGAGGTCACCTCACTTATCGAAGGGCAGTGGCCCGACGGTATGATCCCGAGCATCATTTTCCGCAGCGATGATCCCAGCTATTTCCCCGGACCTTCGCGTTGGGGCGACACACCCGGCCCAATCCCGTCCACAGGCGTGTCGCAGCCGCCCGTGCTGGCGACCGTGGTACGCCAGATCACGCAAGGCACCCAAGGCCCCGCGCGCCGCGCGCAAGTGTTCGACGCGATTTTCGCCTGGCACAAATGGTATCACGATGCGCGCACCGTGGATGGTATCGTCGCCACCGTGCACCCGTGGGAAACCGGGCGCGACAATTGCCCCGAATGGAACATCGGGCTCGATCTGATGGAGGTGGCCCCCGATCTGCCGCCCTACACACGGATGGACAACACCCACGTCGATCCGCGTTTTCGCCCCACCCAAGAGCAATACGACAAGTACCTCACCATCGTGCATTTCGGGGATAGTATCGGCTGGGATCAGCGCCGTCTGACCAACGAAGGCCCGTTCCTGATGGCCGATCCAAACCTGCATTTCGTGCTGTTGCGCGCGGACAAGGACTTGCTGGCGATGGCGCGCGAGATGGGAAAACCTACGGAGATTTGCGCGCAGATCGAGGCGTGGATTACCAAGGGCGAAGCGGCGACGGATTATCTGTGGAACCCTGACCTCGGAGCGTTCACTGCCCGCGATATCCGAACGGGGGCGTTTTCAAACGGGTTCAGCAATTGCAGCGCGTTGTGTTTTTATGCAGATTCCGGCACGCCAGAGCAGCGCCGACAGACGATCGCGCACCTGCACCGTATCGACGCAAAGGTGGACTACATGCTGCCCAGTTGGGATCCCGATGCCGATGGGTTTGAAGCGCAGCGCTATTGGTGCGGCCCGCTGTGGCCGCAGATGAATTACATGACCGAGATGGGCTTGGCCGAGCAGGGCGAGGCGGAGCTGGCGCAAACGATCCGCGACGGGCTGTGCGACGCTATCGAGGTCTCGGGGTTTTGGGAGTGTTTCAACCCTCTCACCGGCGAGGGCTGCGTGGGTGCGGATTTCTCATGGACGGCGGCGATCTGGCTGTCGTGGCAGCATCACACAGAACAAAGCGACGTGGCAT
>CALHAP010000238.1 GCA_937931795.1 uncultured Paracoccaceae bacterium | reverse complement strand
TGTGTCGTGGGTCGGTGCCACGGGCGATACGCTGGATCTGGCCGTCGGCTACCTCGCGATCATCATCCCGTCGATGCCGCTGTTGATGATCGGGATGATTGGCGGTGCGATTTTGCGCGCACATGGCGATGCGCGGCGGTCGATGTGGGCGACCATCGGTGGGGCTTTAGTCAATGCAGTTCTGGACCCGATTTTTATCTTTGGCCTTGATCTGGAACTCACCGGGGCTGCCCTCGCATCGGTCGCGGCACGGGTGGCCATCGCGGGGATAGCACTGGTGCCGTTGATCCGCGTCTATGGCGGGTTCGGGCGGCCCACGTGGGCCAGCGTGATGCCTGACCTGCGCCCCATAGCGGTGATCGCTGGTCCCGCAATCCTAACGCAGCTCGCCACCCCCATCGGGCAGGCCTATGTCACCCGCGCCATGGCGGCCTACGGCGAAGATGCGGTCGCGGGCATGGCGATTGTCAGCCGGATCACGCCCGTGGGGTTTGCAATTCTGTTTGCGCTGTCCGGCGCTGTCGGGCCGATCATCGGGCAGAATTACGGGGCTGGGCAGTTTGCCCGCGTGCGCCGGACGTTTCGCGACGCGATGATGTTCACGGCCATTGTGGTGCTGGTGGTCTCCGCCATCCTATTCGCGCTGCGCGGACCGTTGGAAATATTGTTCGATCTGGACGGCGAGGCCCGCACGTTGGTGTTTCTCTTCGCCGGGCCGCTCAGCCTGCTGTTCTTTTTCAACGGGGTGATCTTCGTGGGCAATGCCGCGTTCAACAATCTGGGGCACCCGTTTTATTCCACATGGATCAACTGGGGGCGGCACACGCTGGGCACGATCCCCTTTGTGATTCTAGGGTCATGGTGGTTCGGCGCGCCGGGTGTGTTGATTGGCCAAGCCGTCGGCGGCATCTTGTTCGCTGTCCTCGCGACGTGGCTGGCGTTGCGGGTCATGTCAAACGAAGGGCTGGCCCACGAAGATGACCCCGTGGCCCATCAGATGTGGCTGTTTCGTCTGTTCCACAACCGCCGCGCCTAGAGCGCGCGCCAGCCGATATCACGGCGGTAGAACCCTTCGGGCCATTCGATCTGATCGGCCAGCGCATAGGCGCGCTTTTGCGCCGCCGCGAGCGTCTCTGCCCGTGCCGTTACATTCAACACACGCCCGCCTGTCGCTGTGATTTGTTCGTCCTGCGCCGTGGTGCCCGCGTGAAATGTCATCGCACCGCTGTCTTGCGGCAAGGCCTCTAGCCCGCTGATCACGCTGCCTTTTTCGTAGTCACCGGGGTAGCCATTGGCGGCCATCACAATCGTCAGCGCATGATCGTCTGCCCAGTTGACCTGCATTTCTGTCAGACGGGTTTCAGCGCAGGCTTGAATCAGGTCGAGCACTTGGCCCCCCAGCCGCATCATCAGCACTTGGGTTTCAGGATCACCGAAGCGGACATTGTATTCGATCAACCGCGCGCGGCCCGTCTCTTCGATCATCAGCCCGACATAGAGCACGCCTTCGAACGGTGTGCAGCGTTTGGCCATCTCATCAATCGTGGGCTGGACGATCTCGCTCAGCACCTGATGTTGAATAGCGGGGGTCAGGCAGGGCGCGGGCGAATAGGCGCCCATGCCGCCGGTGTTGGGGCCTTTGTCGCCGTCGAAGGCGCGCTTGTGGTCTTGGGCGGTGCCGATGGGCAGTATGCTCTTGCCGTCGGATAGCACAAAGAAAGAGGCTTCCTCACCAAACATACATTCCTCGATCACCACAGACGCACCCGCCTCGCCGAACGCGCCGCCGAACATATCATCGAGGGCTGCGTGCGCCTCCGTCACGGTGCTGGCCACGACGACGCCTTTTCCCGCCGCCAAACCGTCGGCCTTGATCACAATCGGCGCACCTTGCTCGGTGACATAGGCTTTGGCGGCTTCCGCCTCTTCAAACCGTTTCCATGCGGCGGTGGGCGCGCCTGCGGCATCGCAGACCTCTTTGGTGAAGGTTTTGGATGCTTCTAGCTGAGCTGCCGCAGCGGACGGCCCGAACGTGGTGATGCCTGCTGCGCGCAATGTGTCTGACACGCCTGCGGCCATCGGGGCCTCGGGGCCGATGACCACCAGATCAATGGCGTTTTCCTCGGCAAAACGGGCCACCGCGTCGCCGTCCAGAATATCCAGTGCCGCGTTTTGCGCGATCTGCGCTGTGCCCGCGTTACCTGGTGCCACGATCAAACGGTCGCATTTGGGGTTTTGCTTGATCGCCCACGCCAAGCTGTGTTCACGCCCGCCGGACCCGAGGATGAGGATGTTCATGGTGCGCTCCCGCTTGGCCTTATCTGCTGCGCGTTCTATGGTGGGCGCAATTCCAGAACAAGGGCAGATCATGGACCTGTTTGAAGCCGCCGAAGAAAGCAACGCGCCCGAATTTACCGTCTCGGAACTGACAGGCTCGGTGAAAAAGACGCTAGAGGGGGCGTTTGGCCGTGTACGCGTGCGCGGCGAGATCGGGCGGGTGATCACCGCCAAATCGGGCCATATGTACTACGACATCAAAGACGAGCGGAACGTCATCGCCTGCAACACGTGGAAGGGCCAAGTCTCGGCCCTTGGCGTGCGCCCCGAAGAAGGGCTAGAAGTGATCGTCACAGGCCGTCTCAGCACGTTCGGGCCGCAATCGAAATACAACATCAACGTCGATAGCGTCGAGGTCGCGGGCGAAGGCGCGCTGATGGCCATGCTGGAAAAGCGCCGCAAAGCACTGGCGGGCGAGGGGCTGTTTGACGAGGACCGCAAAGCGCCGCTGCCCTATCTGCCGGGGATCATCGGCGTCGTGACATCGCCCACGGGGGCCGTGATCCGCGATATCCTGCACCGTTTGCGCGACCGTTTTCCGTCCAAGGTGCTGGTCTGGCCCGTCGCCGTGCAGGGCAAAAACTGCGCGCCTGAAGTTGTCGCCGCGATAAAAGGGTTCAACGCGCTGACACCCGGCGGGGCCTTGCCGCGCCCCGATTTGATCATCGTCGCGCGTGGCGGGGGCAGCTTGGAGGACCTCTGGGGGTTCAACGAGGAGGCCGTCGTGCGTGCCGCCGCCGCGTCCGACATCCCGCTGATTTCGGCCGTTGGGCACGAGACCGATACCACGCTGATTGATTTCGCCAGTGACAGACGCGCGCCGACACCAACGGCGGCGGCTGAAATAGCGGTGCCTGTGCGGATGGATTTGGTGAATACCGTGGACGGCTTGGGCGGTCGACTGACCCGCGCGTTAACCGGCGGTGTGGATGCGCGGCGGCAACGCTTGCGCGATCTCAGTCGTGCCTTGCCCCGCAGCGAGAGCTTGCTGGATGGGCCGCGTCAAAGGCTGGATACTTTGTCGATGCGCCTGCCCAATGCCTTGCAAAGCGCTGTGGACCGCAAGCGGATCAAGCTGGCCAATTTGCGTCTGTCTCCGGGGCAAATCCGTGCGGGCGTCGTGAGCGATCGGCGCAGGCTAACAGAATTGAGCGCGCGTTTGCCTCTGGTTCTTGGGGCAGGCATTGAGCGTCGTCGGCGTGATCTGAACGGCATCAGGCTGCCCGCGAACGGAATGCGCCAAGCGGTGCAGCGTGATAGGCAGGCGTTTGAAAAGATAGCGGACCGTCTGACGCCCGATCTCATGCAGGCGCGGTTTCTGGCGGCACAGCAAAGGCTCACAGCGCTGGATCGCATGCGCCAAACGCTGGGCTACACCGAAACACTGCGCCGGGGGTATGCGGTCGTGCGTGACGATGGGGCCTTGGTCACAGATGTGGCGTCAGCGACGGCGGCCACAACGCTAGAGATCGAATTCGCAGATGGCCGGGTCGTGACGAAACCTAACGATATAGGCTAAATCGCGCGCCTCTAGCTGCCTACAAATGGGCTGGTGCAGGGGATGGGGCTGGTCGTGATTTGACTGGCTGCCCAGGGTGCCGCTCCGAGCGATGGCAGGGCGTTGAACGTGCCGCCATCATCGTAGAACCGCCAACAGGCTGGAAGGTCTTGGCCCTGATAGGTGAAGCAAATCTCTTCGCCCACCTGTTCCCACGTGCCCTTTTGGCAAATCCCGCCTTCTGCGATCCATGTGACGCGCCTGTTGGGGTGATAGGCCTCGATGCCCGCGTGTGTGCCGCTGCCGTTGTTCCAATAGATCGTGTTGCCCGTCGCATAGGCGTCAAAGGCGTCGGCATCCATGAAGTCTTGGGCTGAGGCGGGCAGGGCTAAGGCTGCGGTCACCGCGATTATGCTCAGAAGTCTGCGCATCTTACGTTCCCAAAAACGGCGCAAGGCAGGGCATCGTATCGGTTGTTGGCGTGTCGAGATAGACGCCTGCGTCCGAGGCATCGCCGCCGACATATGTCGAATTGAGCGCGCCATCATTGTCGTAAAACCGCCAACAATAGGTGGCATTCCACGCCGGGTACTCAAAACAAATCACGCCTGTCAGCGGCTCGTTCCATGTCCCGTCAACGCATTCATCCCCAAACGAGGCCCATGTGACCTGTCGGTTTTCGCGGTAGAGTAACATCCCATAAGGCTCTTCGCCCGCCCGCGAGGATACATAGGTTTGCCCGGTCACTCGGGCCTCGAACTGGCGGGCATTTAGCGGGGTAAGCCCTGTCACATCGGGTTCGGCGGGCAGGGCAGAGGCACATAGGCACAGGGTAACCGTCGCCTTGGCAATCTGTCTCATACGCCCACCATTGGCCCAAGACAGGGCATAGACGCGCTGGTTTGCACCACCTCGTACTCCAGATCATTTGGGTCACCGACGAAATCCGCAGTCAACGTGTCGACTTGCTTGAAAAACAGCCAGCATTTGTGGATCGGGTTGTCGTCATAGACAAAACAGATCTCGTTTTCGGGTGTGTCGTACCAATAGCCGTCGACGCAGACATCGGAAAACACAGCCCATGTTACTTGGCGGTTGGGGCGGTACAATTCGATGCCGTAGGGCGCCACGCCCGGATGCCCGAACGTGTAGGTGCGCCCCATTGTGTAGCGTTCAAACTGCGCGCCGGTCATCGGTTCATTGGCCAAGGTCGGAAGCGCGATGCAGGCCAGAACGACGCCGCTCAGAAGATCATTCAATTTCATAGTCCAACCGTGCCAGAGCTGTCTGGGAAACGAAAGGCTGAAAACCAGCGATCATCAGCGCATGTTAAAAAAGCAAAAAGCGCACCCGGCTGGGGTGCGCTTCTCGTGCCATCGCGAGATGACCTGTTGGTCGGGCTGAACGGTTCGGACGTCATGTACCGACCCGGTCAGTCAACAAAATTTTATTCGGTGCCGAGGTCCAGAATGGACAGCACTGTGTCTTCTTCATTGCCGTTGCACAGGACTTCGACGTCACCGGCGGTCAACTCTTCAGAATCGCGCTCTTCAGAGGCTGTGGCGATCGCCATTGCCATGTCGTCTTGGTCACTGATCTCGAGGGCCGAGAACTCGGCGCATGTCAGTGTCTCTGGATCAAGGTGCCCGGCGGCGGTCGCTGTGGTGGCTGTTCCGACGAATGCGGCGATCGTTGCGGCTGTGATAAATACGTTTTTCATGTCTCTCTCCGATTTTATGATCTGCATGTTTTGCAGTATGGGAATGAAACAACGGCGGTGGTTTTTGGTTCCAAGAAACTAGAAAAAAGATTTCGACCAGCGCGCAGCTGGACTGCCTTGCGGGGTAGTAGACCCATGAGCAGGTCTTGGGTAGCAAAACAGGATCGCGTCCTCAATGGAACGCAATCCTGAGAAACGCATTTAATGTTAGTCGATAGACGAAATCAGGTCAGGGTTTGTCACGAGGTTCCGCACGCCATGCGCGTAGGTCTCGTTAAAGACATTGTTGCCCAGCCAATCACCAACCGAATTGATATCAACTTTTACAACATTCGGGCGCACGCTCCAGGTGACCTGAAAGGGAGAGCCTTTTTCGTTGTAGCTTGGCCCTGTTGTTGACCCGCCGTAGCTGATCGGGGTGCCCAAATCTGTTGGGATGTTCACCGCCTGAAAGTAACCGCCGACATAGCCGATGGTCGCCATCTGAAAGAAACTGGCCGCGGCACTATCATTGACCAACACAGCCACGACAGTTTCAACCCTCAACTGGGGGTTGCCCGTCACATCGTTGAGGCATGACCCTAGGGTCGGGCCGGGGGCGACGAGGGCGCTTGAGTGGACGAAATGGATTTCAATCGTATCGCCTGACTGCAATCCGCCATGGCTGTTGGCCCCAATTGGCGCGCTCAGCGGGGCACGTTCGGCCTCGGTCAATACACCATCGTATTGGAACCCGGTCCCGTAGCCTTGGCCATCACCGTTGCCTGCGAAGGTTGTGAATTGGCCGCCGCGATGCTCTGCGCTCTGGTGGAAGTGGATGTTGCACAGGTTCATCTCGCTTGAGGCAGGTGCCACACCGAATACGACCTCGTTGTTGCCAACCAGAGTTTCGAGGTCGCGTGGCGCCTGTGGGCCAAATCCCGCGCCATCGGTGGCCGCCCGCAACGCGGCCCGCTGACCGGCGATCACGTCATCGCTGACAGCCTCATTGCTCGTGTCACAAGGCAAGGCCAAAACAAGGCCTGGAAAAATTAAATCGACGCCCGATTGCAGAGCCTCTGAATTCGCGGCGGCAATCTCCAAATATCGGGTTGTTGATCCAAGTTTGTCGAGCGCAATACTGCTCAGCGTATCGCCCGCCTGAACCTCATAGCTTTCGCAAGATGCCGCTGCGGCAACCGGGAACAATGCCAATGGCGCTAGGCCGGCAAGAATGGCCAAACTTCTTTTCATGTCTAGATACTCTGCTTGATTGAATTTGGAGGTGTTCTGACACGGGGTGGGTCGTATGAATACGCCTATGCGATCACAAATTAGTTTTTGCGGCCTGTGCATAGCATATGTGCCACGTTGGAAATGGCCGGGGCGCGGGGGTTTGAGGCGTGCCGTGCCGGTAAACCGGTATCACGTTTTAGGGGCGCCGGCCCGTTTTCATCCGTGCGTCATTTGCATGCCCTCCCGCCCAACCGGCGGCTGCATCTGGCAAATACTCGGTCAGAGGGTTAGGTGATGGAAAAGCAATCATCGCAAGGCCCGGCCATGTCGTTTTTCAAAAAGCTCAAGAGCAAGCTGTTCAAATCGTCGTCCAAGATTGACGAGGGGTTGGAAGCGATTGTCGATGCAGGCGCGGAAGTGGCCGAGGCCGCAGAGGCGCAGGCCGCATTGATTGCGGCGGAGGAGCAGGCCGCAGCAGAACAGGTGGCACAGGCCGAGGCCGCCGAAGCAGAGAGAGCGGCTGCCGAGGCTGCGGAGGCGGCACGTCTAGAGGCCGCGCAACAAGAAGCTGCACGCCTGAAAGCAGAGCGTGACGACCAAGACCGCGTAGAGGCCGCCCGCGCCGAGGCTGCCCGTGTCGAGCGCGCAGAACAAGCGGCTCAATTGGAGCGTCAAGAACAGGCCCGCCGCGAGGCAGAGGCCCGCCGCGAGGCCGAACGCCGTCATGCCGCTTTGGTGGCCGAACGCGCCGCCGCAGACGCCGCAGAACAGGCCGCCGATGCGCAGGCCCAACAGCAAGCCGACGCACAAGCCAAGGCCGATCATGCCGCAGCCCTGCAACGCGAGGCCGACGATGAGGCACAGCGCGCAGAGGATGAGCGCAAAGCGGCAGAACAACGCGAAGCCGAGGCGCAAAAAGCCGCCGCCGAGGCGGAAGCGGCAGCCGCCGAGCAGGCCCGCCAAGAAGAAGAGCGCCGTGCCACTGAGCGTGCCGCGCTAGAGGCACAAGAACAGGCGGCGCGCGAGGCGGCTGCCGAACAAGCCCGTGCCGCTGAGCAGCGCGCGCAAGCCGACCAAGCGGCACGCCGCGATGCAGAAGCGCTCCAACAGGCCGCCTCTGAGCCGCCCGCCCGCGATGCCATTACGACACCGATCACCACGCTCGCCCCTTCTGCCCTCGATGAAGGCCCTGCGGAGCTGGGCGAAAAACCGGGGCTGTTGGGGCGTTTGTTTGGGAGGGGTGATCAAAAATCCGTGCCCCGCCGCGTGCTCGATGACGACATGCTCGAACAGCTTGAAGAACTGTTGATCACCGCCGATATGGGCGTTGATACCGCGCTGCGGGTGACGGCGAACATGGCCGAGGGGCGTTTGGGCAAAAAGCTGAGCGTGCCTGAGATCAAAGACATCATGGCCACCGAGATCGCGCGGATCATGGAGCCAGTGGCAAGGCCGATGCCGCTATACCCCAAAACCCCGCAAGTGGTGTTGGTCGTGGGCGTCAACGGGTCAGGCAAAACCACGACAATCGGCAAATTGGCTAGCCAGTTCAAAGCTGCGGGCAAAACGGTTGTCGTGGCCGCAGGTGACACATTCCGCGCTGCCGCCGTCGAGCAATTGCAGGTCTGGGGCGAACGCGCAGGCGTGCCTGTGTTGACCGCGCCCGAAGGATCAGACCCCGCGAGCCTCGCGTTTGACGCGATGACCAAGGCGCAAGAGGACGGCGCGGATTTGTTGATGATCGACACCGCAGGCCGGTTGCAAAACCGCAGCGACCTTATGGAAGAGCTGGCCAAAATCGTGCGCGTGATCCGCAAGAAAGACCCCGATGCGCCGCATAATACGCTGCTGGTGCTGGACGCGACGACAGGGCAAAACGCGCTGACACAGGTCGAGATTTTCCAGCAGGTCGCGGATGTCTCTGGCCTCGTGATGACCAAGCTGGACGGGACGGCCAAGGGCGGTGTGCTCGTGGCGCTTGCCGATAAATTCGGCCTGCCGATCCATGCCATCGGGGTGGGCGAGCAGATCGACGATCTGGCCCCGTTTGATCCGCGCGAGTTTGCGGATGCTTTGGTCGGCGCGCAGTGATGCCTCGCCCTGACGCACCAGAGCTTGCGGTGTGAGCGACTGGTTCGTCTCTATCGCGGGGACGCCCGAGGGCGCGTTTTGGGCTTCGATCATCGCGTTGATTTCTGCCGTCGCCCACGCCAGCTTCGGCGCGTTGCAAAAGGGCCGGCATGATCCGTGGCTGACGCGAGGCATCATTGATGCGTGGCTGGTACTGCTGTCGATCCCGCTGGTGCTGTTCGTCGTGCCATGGCCGGACATGCAGATGGTGGTCATTCTGGTCGGCGCTATCGTCATCCATTTCGGCTACAAATGCACGATGGCGCTGGCCTACGAGCGTGCGGCCTACACCGTCGTCTATCCGGTGGTGCGCGGCACGGGTCCGGTGATCACGGTGCTGGCCGCCTCTGTCGTGTTTTCCGAGACCTACACCGCGATGCAATGGACGGGTATCGCCCTGTTATCGCTGTCCATTTTCGCGCTTGCTGCTTGGAATTTGCGCGAAGAGACGCTCGACCCGCGCGCGTTGAAAATCGGGCTGGCGTGGGCGCTGCTCGGGGGCTTTTTTGTCGCCCTCTACACCACCTATGACGCATGGGGCATCCGCGAGGCACCTGATCCGCTGACCTTTGTGGCGTGGTTTTTCCTCGTGTCCTCGGTGGATTTTGCGGTGTTGGGCTGGCGGCGCTATCACCGCATGGCCGACGCGCCCACACCTGGCCCATTGGTGCTGCGCGGATTGATCGGCGCACTGATCGCCTACGTTAGCTTTGGCGGCGTGCTGATCGCGACCTACCTCGACAAAGTGGGCGAGGCAGCTGTCCTGCGCGAGACATCCACCGTGTTTGCCGCCCTCATCGGGTGGTTCATCTTGGGCGAACGCGTGGGCCCGCGCCGATTGGTGATGATGGCGGGCATCGCATTAGGGGCTGTCATTGTCGAATTTGGCGGGTAAGGAACGGTATGGCTGATAAAACGATCAATCCCGTGTTGAAACAGGTCCTCGAATTGGGACCGACTTTGGTGTTCTTTGTCCTCTATCTTTGGATTAAGGACGAGATGTATGTCATTGGTGGTACTGAGTATTCAGGGTTCATCGTGGCTGCCATCGTGTTCGTGCCGATCTTGCTCGTGTCGATGGCGATCCTGTGGTTTCTGACGGGCGAGTTGAGCCGGATGCAGATTTTCACCGCGATTATGGTGATCTTTTTCGGCGGATTGACCGCGTGGTTCAACGACGAGCGGTTCTTCAAAATGAAGACGACCATCGTCTACGGGTTCTTTGCGGTGATGCTCGGGATCGGGCTGCTGCGCGGGCGCAGCTACTTGCAGTGGATCATGGGCGAGGCGCTGCCGATGGAGCCTGCGGGCTGGATGATCCTGACGCGGCGGCTGACCTATCTGTTCATCGCGCTGGCCATCGCCAACGAGGTGATCTGGCGTACGCAATCGGACGAGACATGGGTCTGGCTGGAAACCTTTGCGTTTCCCGCGATCATGTTTGTGTTCTTGATGGCGCAGGTCGCGATGTTGCAGCAGTATTTGATTGAGCCTGACGAAGACTGACGCCCCTACAGCAGGCGATCATCCCACCAGATCGGTGTCTCTAGTCCCGTCGATACCTTCGCAAAATCAGTGTGTTGCGTGTTGAAGATAATGTTGCGCTCGATGGGGGCCACGACGCTCGGCACCATGAGGATGCAGCTTCGCCCCTCGGTCACCCACGCATGTCCAAACTGCATTGCCTCGGCGCTGTCTTGGGCGCGCCAACCGGGGGCTTGGTGATCCGCGAACACTTCGTAGCTCGTGCCTGCGGGCAGCGTAATCTCGATGTAGTGCTGGTTGTCGGGCGTATCGCCGCCGAAATGCGCCAGTTTTTCCAGCATGGCGGTCGAATAATGTTCGGCGGCGTAGATCACCGGATCACCCGCCATGTGCCAGCGCCCCGCGACCAGTTTGGCCCCGCCGTCCGACCAGATCGGGAACATGCCCTCAGGGTCGCCGATCCGGTAGGCCGTCAGCGGGTCGCGCAGGCGTCGGTGGTCTGTCACACCGCAAAGCTGTAGTCGGCCCGATTGAGCAGCTCACGCACCGCATCCGCCCCGGCAGAGCTGGAGGTCGCCAGCGACAGCGGGGTCAGTCCGCGCAGCAGCATATGCGGCTTTTCCAGAAACCGGATCGCACGGTCGCGGTCGCCTTTGTAGATGCGCAAGGTCAGCTCGAAGACTTGGCCGAACTCATAGAGCTTTTCACTGGTCTCGCGCGTCAGCGGTTTGTTCTGGCGCTTCACCCGGCGGTAGGTCGCCTCGGGCAGGACATGCGCAAACGCGCGATCCCCCAGCGTGGTTTTCATCGCATCGGCGGCAGAAAAGGGCAGGCCATTGGCGACTTGGGTTGCCAGCGCCAGCCTGTCGCCCGCACCGACGAGGCCCAGAAACTGCGCGATGCGCTGCGTGGGCGTGGCGGGTTCAAACGCGATATCGGGGGCGGCACTCATGGCTCGGTCCTTTCGTCATATGATCGTTATTTAGCGATCACGTGGCGAATTGTCAAGTTTTGCGCGCCGTCGGGTCGTTTCGCAGGTCAGCCGCGACCGCCCGTCCTGCGATCACTGCGGGGCGTGCCGACACGGTCTCTAACCACCGTTTCATATGCGGTTTGTCGTCCAACGTCTGCTGCTGACCCTCCCACAGCGATGCCCATCCCCAGATCGACATATCTGCGATAGAGTAGAAATCGCCCGCCACATATTCATGCCGCGCCAACTGTCGGTCAAGGACACCGTAAAGACGCGCGGTTTCCTCACGGTAGCGGTCTTTGGCGTAGGGAATATCCTGAGGCGGGGTGCGCAAGGGCGCGTATTTGAGGAAATGATGCGCTTGTCCTGCCATCGGCCCAAGGCCGCCCATCTGCCACATCAGCCATTGATCGACAGCGATCCGGTCACGCTCGGTTGGGCCGCCAAACTGCCCGGTCTTGCGCGCGAGGTATTGCAGGATTGCGCCGCTCTCGAATATCGAAATAGGTGCGCCATCCGGCCCGTCAGTGTCCACAATTGCAGGCATCCGGTTGTTCGGGGCGATCTTGAGGAAATCGGGTTGAAACTGGTCGCCTGCACTGATGTTGATCAGGTGGACCGCATAAGGCAGACCCATTTCTTCGAGGGCTATCGAGACTTTCCAGCCGTTGGGCGTGGGCCAGTAGTAGAGATCAATGGGGTTGGTCATGCGGGCCTCCGGTTTTGTAGGATCATGGGCGGCGCTTGTGCGCTGCGCAAGTCCTTGACGCATTTAGGGCGGCGGCGTATCAGACGATGGTGGCGATTTGTTACCGGATTGCGGGCCACGTTAAACATGCCGCTAAAGAGGGGGAGAGGGCAGCCTCGATACCTTGACCGGTGTCGGGGTTTTTTGTTGGGCGCGCGCCCACAGACGGAGAGAGCAGATGAGCACTTGGAGCAAACGGACCAAAGCAGTCCATCATGGTACGCGCCGCAGTCAATATGGCGAGGTGTCCGAAGCGATTTTTCTGACCCAAGGGTTCGTCTACCCCACCGCAGAAGCTGCAGAAGCGCGTTTTGTCGATGCAGGCGAGGATGAATTCATTTATGCTCGCTACGGCAACCCCACCGTGCGCATGTTCGAAGACCGTTTGGCCGCGATGCTGGGTTATGAGGATTGCTTTGCCTGCACGTCTGGCATGGCGGCGGTTACCGGCGCGCTCACGGCGCTGTTGAAAGCGGGCGATCATGTGGTGTCCTCACGGGCGCTGTTTGGGTCGTGTCTGTATGTTTTGCAGGACGTTCTGGGCCGCTACGGCGTCGAGATCACCTTGGTTGATGGTACAGACAATGCCGCATGGGATGCCGCGATCCGGCCTGATACGGCAATCGTGTTTTTCGAGACGATCTCGAACCCCACCCTCGAAGTGGTGGATATGCGCCACATCGTGGCCGCGGCCCACAACGTCGGCGCATTGGTGCTGGCCGATGATGCGATGGCGACGCCTGTGTTCTCGACAGCCCAAGAGTGCGGTGCTGATCTGGCCATTGTGTCGACGACCAAGCACGTTGACGGGCAGGGGCGGATGCTGGGCGGTGCGATTTGTGGGTCGCGCGCGCTGATCCGTGGGCCGATTGAAACCTACATGAAGCACACGGGCGGGGCGATGAACCCGTTTACTGCGTGGAACCACCTCAAATCGCTGGAAACCATTGATCTGCGGGTGCGTGCGCAGGCTGAGACCGCGATGAAGATCGCTGACGCGCTGGCGGGGCACCCCAAACTGTCGGCGGTTCGCTACCCCACCCATGCCAGCCACCCGCAACACGCGCTGGCCAATGCGCAGGGCGCGTCCGGTGGGACCGTGCTGGCGATTGAGGTCGAGGGCGGGCGTGAGGCCTGTTTTGCGTTTCTCAACGCGTTGGAGATTTTCACGATCTCGAATAATTTTGCCGATGCCAAATCCATCGCCACCCATCCATCGACCACAACGCACCAACGCTTGCCGCAGGATCAAAAGGACGCTTTGGGAATTTCCATGGGCCTCGTGCGGTTGTCGGCGGGCCTAGAGGATCCTGATGATCTGATCGCGGATTTGCGTGCTGCCTTGGGGTAATAATCCGCAAACATGGGTTAAAAATTAGTGATCTGCCGCCCGTCTTTGTGTCGTATTGACATTGAGCAGTTGGAAAATGGCGCATGACGCCCCATGTTAATATTCGGACTGCCCGAGGGAGGGATACCGATGAATTTGCATTCTCGTGACATGGACAGAGAGCCGACACGCGCCGAAGCCGAGGCAGCACTCGCCCTTTTGCGGCGATGGGCCGGTGATGTCAGCGCGCAAGAAGTGCAGACATTGGACCCCGCCGTGGCGAAACTGCTGCCCGGCGAAGTGACGGGCTATCCCGCCTTAGCGCGCGCCTATCCTGAGGATTTTGAGGTCGATGCGGACTACAAAGCCAGCATGCCCGACCTGCAAAACGGTCCCACCAGTCTTATCCGGGGCGCAAAACAGCAAATCCAGCATGTGGGCATCAGCAATTTCCGCCTGCCGATCCGGTTCCACACCCGCGGCAATGGCGATCTAACTCTAGAGACCAGTGTCACGGGCACCGTCAGCCTTGATGCCGAGAAAAAAGGCATCAACATGAGCCGCATCATGCGGACATTCTACAAACACGCTGAGGAAACCTTTAGCTTTGAAGTGATTGAACGCGCGTTGGACGCCTATAAGACCGACCTAGAGAGCTTTGACGCGCGCATCCAGATGCGGTTCAGCTTTCCGATGAAGATGGACAGTCTTCGGTCGGGTCTGTCGGGATATCAATACTACGACATCGCGCTGGAATTGGTCGAGCAGGCCGGTGAGCGCAAGAAGATCGTGCATCTCGACTACGTCTATTCCTCGACGTGCCCTTGTTCGTTGGAATTGTCCGAACACGCGCGTCAGGGGCGCGGGCAATTGGCCTCGCCGCATTCGCAGCGGTCCGTGGCGCGTTTGTCGCTGGTCGTGGAACCCGACACGGACTGTGTGTGGTTCGAAGACCTGATCGATATGGCCCGCGTGGCCGTGCCCACAGAGACACAAGTGATGGTCAAACGCGAAGATGAGCAGGCATTCGCAGAGTTGAACGCCGCCAATCCGATCTTTGTCGAGGACGCGGCACGGCTGTTCACCGAGCAATTGCATCTTGACCCGCGTATCGGTGATTTCCGCGTCATCGCCAGCCACCAAGAGAGCCTGCACAGTCATGATGCGGTGTCGGTGTTGACCCAAGGCGAGACATTCGCGAGCCAGAGCATTGATCCTAAAATGTTCAGCACGTTGTTTCACGTGGGCTAAGGCTGCCGCTGCGGCTTGACTTGCCCCACGCGAGCGGCCAACCCTCGGCAAATGTTTGATCTGCGTCCCGTTGGATATGTGCTCGGCCTTTTGGTCACGACCCTAGGGCTGACGATGGCGGGGCCGTTTATGGCGGACCTGATGTCGGGCAACGGGCAGTGGCCTGTGTTCCTGACAGCGGGTGTGATCACGGTGTTGATCGGCGCGATGGTGGCGCTGGCCTGTTCCAATTCGGTGGGCGAGGGGGGCATGACCCTGCGCCAGACCTTTGTTCTGACCTCATTGGTGTGGCTTATCTTGCCGACGTTCGGGGCCATGCCGCTGTATTTTGGCATCGACGATATGACGGTCACCGATGCGTTTTTCGAGGCAGTGTCCGGGATCACCACGACCGGGTCCACGGTGCTCACCAAGATCGAGCATTTGCCGCAAGGTATCCTGCTGTGGCGCGGCATTTTGCAGTGGCTTGGCGGCATCGGTATCATTGTCATGGCGATGGTGTTTTTGCCGGAACTCAAGGTCGGCGGCATGCAAGTGTTTCGCTCAGAAGCGTTCGAGACGATGGGAAAAATCCTGCCACGCGCCGCCGAGATTGCCAGTAGTATCTCCGCGATTTATGTCACCCTGACAGCCATCTGTGCCCTAGGGTATATGTCCGTGGGCATGACGCCGTTTGATGCGGTGGTTCATGCGATGACCTCGATTGCGACGGGGGGCTTTGCCAACACGGATGCATCGTTCCGCGACTACGGGGCGGGGGTGCATTATGTGGGCATTGTCGCGATGTTCTGCGCGGCCCTGCCGTTCATTCGCTACATTCAACTGGTGGGCGGCAACCCCATGGCGATCCTGCGAGACAGTCAAATCCGGGTGTTTCTGGTTTTGATTTTCGGCTGCACCTTGCTGATCAGCCTCTCGGTTGCTGCCCTAAAGGACGGCATGAGCGAGAAGGTGGTGCGCGAAGCCTTGTTCAACGTGATGTCCCTGATGTCGGGGACGGGCTACGCGAATGCGGATTACATGACGTGGGGGCCGTTCCCGATCATGATGTTCTTTTTCATTGGTCTCATCGGTGGCTGCGCGGGATCAACGGCCTGTTCGGTCAAAGTGTTTCGCTACCAGATTTTGTTTGCATCCCTGCGCGCCCAAATTCGGCAGCTTCATGCCCCGCACGGTGTGTTCCAACCGCGCTTTGAAGGCCGAAAAATTGGCGAGGATGTCATGAATTCGGTGATGGCGTTCTTTGTGGCCTTCATCGCCTCTGTCGGGGTCACGGCGGTGTTGCTCAGTCTGACGGGCGAGGATTTCATCACCTCGGTGTCCGGGGCTGCGACGGCGCTGGCCAATGTGGGGCCGGGATTGGGCGACACCATCGGCCCTATTGGTAGCTTTGCGGACATCAACGAAACGGCGAAATGGATATTGTCGTTCGCGATGTTGGTGGGGCGGTTGGAATTGATGGTGGTGCTCGTGTTGATCACCCGTAGTTTTTGGAGAACGTGATGGCTGATCGACCGCTGGGCGCGCAAATCTCGCATATGCTGAAAGACCGCGGTGTCGAAGTGATCTTTGGCATTCCGGGTGTGCATAACCAAGAAATGTACCGAGGCATCGAAGAGGCCGGATTGACCCATGTGCTGGCCCGCCACGAGCAGGGCGCGGGCTTCATGGCCGATGGATATGCGCGCGCGACGGGGCGTCCCGGCGTGTGCTATGTGATCACCGGACCGGGGCTGTGCAATATCATGACGCCGATGGGGCAGGCTTATTCAGACAGCGTGCCGATGCTGGTTTTGTCGTCGTGCTTGGACGAGACGGCGCATACGAAAGGCCAATTGCACCAGATGATTGACCAAGCGGGGGCTGCGCGCTGCGTGGCGGATTGGTCCGAGGTCGCTGTGTCGTCTGAGTCTGCTTACGGGCTGATTGATCGCGCATTGGTCGAATTTGACGCGGCGCGCGCCCGTCCAAAGCATATCCAAGTCCCGATCCAACTGGCCGAGGCGGTGGCCGCCGCGCCACCCGTGGCGCAAACCGCGCTGGACAGGCCCGAGACCATGGCACTGCCCCAGCAAGACGATTTGACAGCGCTGATGCGGCAGGCGCAGCGGCCGGTTCTGGTCTTGGGCGGTGGTGCGCGCGGTGCGGCGGCCGTCGCCAATGAGTTCGCCGCCCGCCTCGGGGCTGCGGTGTTCACCACCTATGCCGGTCGGGGTTTGATCGGGCCTGATCAGCCTTTAAGCTTCGGGGCTTATTTGGCGCGGGCGAATAGCGCTGATGTTTTTGCCAAAGCAGATTTGGTCGTAGCAATTGGCACCGAGCTGTCCGAAGTTGATCTGTGGCGCGATACCTTGGGGCACGATTGCCCGATGATCAGGGTGGATATCGACCCCGCTGTATTGGCGGATCGTCATCGCGCCAGCCATCCGGTGTTGGGCGATGCGAGCGTGTTTATGACCAGCCATTTGTCTGCCTTGGTCGGCAACCACAGCGACTGGCAAGCGGATGAGGCGACGGATTTCCGCCGCCGGATGAAGGCGCAGGTCAACGCTGAACGCCCCGGAATTGTGCCCGTGGCCGACGCTTTGCGCGACGCCTTGCCCGAGGAGACCATGATCTTCTCCGACATGACCCAATTCGCCTATGCCGCGACTGAGGTCTGGCCGATGAGCCGCCCCGGCCATTGGCATCACCCCTACGGGTTTGGCACGTTGGGGTACGCTCTGCCTGCGGCGATCGGCGGCAAAATCGGGGTAGGGGACGCAGCCGTGATCGCCATCGCGGGTGACTACGGGTTTCAATACACGTTGCAAGAGTTGGGCGTCGCGGTCGAGCTTGGTCTGACCCTGCCGATTATCATCTGGGACAATGGCAAGCTGGGCGAGATCGAAGACAGCATGGTTCGCGCCCAAATCGCGCCCAATGCCGTGGTGCAGCGCAACCCCGATTTTTGCAAACTGGCAGAGGCCTACGGGGCGGCATCGGCCAAGCCAACCTCACTGGCCGAGATGCAAGACGCGGTGCGCGCGGCTCTGGCGGCGGATGGGCCGACGCTGATCCATCTCAGCGCTGACCTGTTAAGCTAGGCGTTATTCCCAGCAGGTGACGAGTGCTGTCATCGGCGCCGCGGCGCGCGTAAGGCGTTCTGGGGTGATCGGCGCGGCCAGTCCTGCGGTCTCATAACCGATCCCCGCCGCATCGAGGGACGCCATAATAGCGGGCGCATCGGCGGCAAATCGTGCAGAGGCGGGCAGTTGGCGGGTGCTGTTGTCATTGGTCAGCAATAGCCCGATAACTTGGCCTGCGGTGTTAAACACCGGGCCGCCCGCATCGCTGTGGCGCGTGTCCATCTCTAGGCGGTAAATGCTGGTGTCACCGTCCAGCCCGCGAATATCAGCAAGCGCGCCAAACGACAGCGACGGCGCGGATAGCACACCCCCAAAGGGATATCCCGCGACGATAACGTCTGATTGCAAACGGGGCGTGCCAGATTGAAACGCCGCTACGCTCAGGGTCGACAGCGCATCATCTGGCTCCAACACCGCTATTCCGAGGTCGGCGTCCAGATGGGCGATGCTGGCGGGGTGGGTGTTGTCGAGCAGGATTTCAGCACACTCGCCCACGGCCTCTGCGGTGGTCAGAACACGGCCTGTGCCGTCGATGTAGAACCCAGACCGCGTACGGATCGGCTGGCGGATCGCGAGGCCAGACACCATGTCCAGCGATTGCTCGTCACCGGGATCCACAGATGCAGGGTCAAGCACGCCGTCTAGAGCGGTAAAGCTGTTTTGCATCAGCCCTAAAATGCGCGTGCGCCGCTCGTCATCACCGGCGGGCCAGACCAATGTGAAGCCCTTGATAGCCTCCCCTGAAATCGTGGCATAGGTGTAGGAATGAATGTCCTCATTGACGCCTTGGATGGTGAAATTGCGGCCATTGGTTTCGCGCGGCCCATCGGCGGGCACGATTTCCAGCGTTTGCATGATCTCGTAAAGACCCGCCAACCGCTGACGATTACCCGGCTGCGAGATCAAGAAAACCGAAGCCTCGATATCGCCCGTATTGGTATAGCTGACGAACGGCGGGGTGGTGTCTGAGCGCGCGACAACACCTGTGGGCATCTCGATCTCGATGCCGGCGGCAGCGTCCCGCACCAACTGCATGTCCATCCCTTCGAGGACCGCGTAGTATTCGCCGAGCAGCAGCCGTCTTTGATTGGTGGATAACACGCCCGTTGCGCGAAAATTTTTGGCCTCTTGCCAAGCGGCCATTGCGTTGCGTGTGCCGCGCCCGAACAGGCCGTCGATGGTTGACGTATAGACGCCCGCCCATTGCATTGCCGATTGCAGCTCTTTTTTTTCGTCCAGCGTGAGTGCGCGTTCGGCCCGCTGGGATTGCTCTAGGGTCTCGTCGCCATCCGTGATCGTGACGGTCGGCACACCGGCCAGTGGGGGCAAAATGGTGGGCTCTTGATTGGCGGCGTTGGCATCCGGTGTCTGCGCAAACCCCTCAGGCGGCCAGATTTGATCGCGCAGCACGCGCGTCTCAACGACAAAGCTGTCAGCGGGGATGACCCTGTCTCGGCGCAACTCGCTTAACGTGCTGCGGGCCGTGTCCCGGTCAAACGGCCCCAACGTCACGCCAAACCACCCCGACCCAATGTCAAAACTGGCCACATTGGGCAGCGTTCGCGCGTAGTCACTGGCCCGGTCTTGGGCGCGCGATGGCGTGGGCTGCGCTTCGATCTGGATCCAGAACCCGGCCTCTTGCGCTGCGAGAACTGCGGGCAAGAACGCGGTCATCGCGACGCCCGCCATCAAATTTACCAAATATCGCTGCACGGGGCCGCACCTCTTACCAACCGAATCCGGCCCTTAAAATAACAGAGCGCTGGTCGCACGCAGCATCAAATATGAGACCAGCCCCCGAAAAGGCCGCACCCGTGTCAAGATTGACGCGTCGGGCGTGGCACACTAGGAAGCATCTGATTGATAGATCACAGGATTTGACATGTCTGCCACAGGTGCCCCACGTAGTTTTCAGGAGATTATCCTGCGTCTTCAGGCCTATTGGGCCGACAAGGGCTGTGCCGTGCTGCAACCCTACGACATGGAGGTCGGCGCAGGCACGTTTCACCCCGCGACGACGCTGCGCTCGCTTGGGTCCAACGCATGGGCGGCGGCCTACGTTCAGCCATCGCGCCGCCCGACAGATGGGCGCTACGGCGAAAACCCCAACCGATTGCAGCACTACTACCAGTTTCAGGCGATCATCAAACCCTCGCCACCCGATCTGCAAGACCTCTACCTCGGATCGCTCGCGGCCATCGGCATTGATGCGTCCATTCACGACATCCGCTTTGTCGAGGACGACTGGGAAAGCCCGACACTGGGCGCTTGGGGCCTCGGCTGGGAGGTATGGTGCGACGGCATGGAAGTCTCGCAATTCACCTATTTTCAACAGGTTGGCGGCCACGACTGCCACCCCGTCTCGGGCGAGCTGACCTACGGGCTAGAGCGTTTGGCGATGTATGTGCTGGGCGTCGATCACGTCATGGACATGCCGTTCAACGCGCCGGATGCAGCCATTCCGCTGACCTACGGCGACATTTTCAAGCAGACTGAGGAAGAATACGCGCGGCACAACTTTGACGCGGCCAACACGGAAACCCTACTCAAACACTTTGAAGAGGCAGAAGCCGAATGCGCGGCCTTGCTCAGCGTCGAGGCGGATGACCCCAAGACCGGCAAACGCATCATCATGGTCCACCCGGCCTATGACCAATGCATCAAAGCCAGCCACCTGTTCAACCTGCTCGACGCGCGCGGCGTGATCTCGGTGACTGAGCGGCAGGCCTACATCGGTCGCGTGCGCACGCTGGCCAAGCAATGCGCGGACGCCTTTGTGCAGACCCGCGCGGGCGGATGGGTGGCGGCGTGAACGCGGGCAAATTCCTTGTCACTGGCCTAGGCCTAAGCGCTGTTTTGGCGGGCGGGGCCATGTATTATTTGCAGGTCTACGCCTACTACGATGAGGTGCCTGTCGAGAATGCTGAGGTCGCATTGACCCGTTTTGACGGTGAGGTTGAAGCGGTAAGTTTCGCGAATTATCAAGGCATTGACAGCAACTCTTCACCCATTCGATACCGCGCGTGCTTCGAGCTGGACCTGTCCATTGCCGCGCTAACCGAGACCTATGCACCCTACGATTTGGCCGAACCCTTGGTCGCGCCCGGCTGGTTCGACTGCTTCGACGCGCGCACCATCGGCGAGGCGCTGATTGCGGGCGAAGCGTTTGCCTTCATGGGCGTCGAGAATATCACCTACGGGATCGACCGCGTTGTCGCCGTGTTCCCAGATGGCCGCGCCTATTCGTGGCACCAGATCAACCCGTGTGGTGAAGTCGTATTTGACGGCGAGCGTCCCCCCGCCAGCTGCCCGCCCGTACCAGAGAGATTGCAGTAAATGCCTGATGTATTGATAGAATTATTCTCCGAAGAGATTCCCGCCCGGATGCAGACCAAGGCGGCAGACGACCTCAGACGCCTGATCACCGACGGTTTGGTCGAGGCGGGGCTGACTTATTCGGGCGCTGCCGCGTTCTCGACGCCGCGCCGTTTGGCGTTGTCGATTGACGGGCTGACGGCGGAATCAGCGGCGGTGCGCGAAGAGCGCAAAGGCCCGAATGTGAACGCGCCCGACAAGGCCATCGAAGGGTTCCTGCGCGGTGTCGGCCTGACCCGTGATCAGGTCGAGGAACGCGACGACAAGAAGGGCAAAGTGCTGTTTGCCGTCATCGAAAAACCGGGCCGTCCGGCGGCGGAAATCATCGCGGAAGTGCTGGAAAAAACGGTGCGCAATTTCCCGTGGCCCAAGTCGATGCGCTGGGGATCGGGCAGCCTGCGGTGGGTACGTCCGCTGCACTCGATGATATGTTTGCTGATCGACGAGGCGGGGGCCGAGGTCGTGCCATTGGACATCGACAGCATCACCACGGGCAACACCACGCGCGGGCATCGTTTCATGGCGCCGGATACATTTTCTGTAACGTCTTTCGATGATTACGAGGCAAAGCTAAAGCGCGCCAAGGTCGTCCTGCGCGCCGATGAACGCAGCGATGCGATCTGGCAAGAGGCCACCAATCAGGCCTTCGCCAGCGGTGTTGAGGTGGTCGAGGACAAAGGGCTGCTCGCCGAGGTTGCGGGGCTGGTCGAATGGCCGGTCGTGCTGATGGGCGACATCGCTGACGACTTTCTCGGCCTGCCCGACGAGGTGCTGCAAACCTCGATGAAAGACCACCAAAAGTTCTTCTCCGTGCGCAACCCGAAAACGGGCCGCATCGAGCGGTTCATCACCGTGGCCAACATCGAAACGGCGGACAACGGGGCCACGATCATCGCGGGCAATGCCAAGGTCTTGGCGGCGCGTTTGGCGGATGCGAAATTCTTTTGGGAAAACGACCTGCGCGTCGCCAAAGAGGGGATGCAGCCGTGGCTCGACGGGTTGGCCAACGTCACTTTCCACAACAAGCTGGGCAGCCAGCGCGACCGGATCGACCGCATCGCCGCACTGGCCCGCGAGATCGCCCCCGTGGTGGGCGCGGACCCCGATCTGGCGCATGAAGCGGCGCTGATCGCCAAGGCCGATTTGCAGTCCGAAATGGTCTACGAATTCCCCGAATTGCAGGGGTTGATGGGCCGCTACTATGCCGAAGCTGCGGGCCGTGATCCTGCCGTGGCCGAGGCCGCCGAGATGCACTGGAAACCGCTGGGACCGTCCGACGACGTGCCCACAGCGCCCGTGTCCGTCGCCGTCGCGCTGGCCGATAAACTGGACACGCTGGCCGGGTTCTGGGCGATTGACGAGAAGCCGACGGGGTCGAAAGACCCGTTCGCGCTGCGTAGGGCGGCGCTGGGGGTAATTCGGTTGGTTTTGGACAATGGTCTCACATTGGGTCTGCGATCTACCATAGATAAGGCTGGGCAGTTCAAAGAAGATGTTGCGGCAGCCCGCACAGAAAAACGGTCAGCTAAAAAGAGTAGCGATAAAGCGCAAGACGCTTGGACGGCGGACAAGACTGCAGAAAATAAGGGCGAATTGGCTGAACAACGAGAACGGGCCTATGCCGCTCAGGATCAGATGAACTCGATCAGTCGAACTCGCTACGAGATGGCTACCGACCTCCTCGCCTTCTTCCACGACCGCCTCAAGGTCTACCTCCGTGACAAGGGCATTCCGCATCACGTCATCGACGCTTGCATCGCCATGCCGGGCAATGATGATCTGACGTTGTTGGTCAAACGGACCGAGGCGCTCGCGGGCTTTATCAGCACCGATGACGGCGAAAACCTGATCCAAGGGTTTAAGCGCGCCAACAACATCCTGTCCCAAGCCGAAGAAAAGGACGGCGTCGAATATTCC
This sequence comes from uncultured Paracoccaceae bacterium, assembly GCA_937931795.1. Taxonomy (GTDB): domain Bacteria; phylum Pseudomonadota; class Alphaproteobacteria; order Rhodobacterales; family Rhodobacteraceae; genus JALZWD01. Next base: position 5,229 of record CALHAP010000238.1, on the reverse strand, counting down.
TATGGCGCGGACCTGAAATACGCAACGGAACCTGCGGAAAAGGCGCTGTTTACCGCCCTTGATGATGCAGATGCAGCAATCGAGCCTGCCTTGGCAGCCGAGGACTTCAATGCCGCGATGCAGGCCATGGCAGGGCTTCGCGCGCCGATTGATGCCTTCTTTGAGGCGGTGCAGGTCAATGCCGATAGCGAGGTGGTGCGCCGTAACCGTTTGAATTTGCTGTCCCGTATTCGCAAGACGTGCTTGTCCGTCGCAGACCTGACCCGCATCGAAGGCTAGGGGCCGACTGTCACAAATTGTTTACGTAATGCTATGTTAACGCTATGCTGCGACCAATCGTCGAGGATTTCGCCGCAATGCAGCAACATAGCACGTTCCAGCAGCTCACACTGATCACCCCCACAGCCGCCATGTCAGCGGATGTGCATGGGGGCCGCGCGAAGTGTTTGCAGCGGCTGGTGCGCCTCGATATGCCCGTGCCCCCGACCGTGGCGCTGTCGTTTGATTTGGTGCGCGAGATCGCCGGGGGCCGTGTGCCCGATATGGCCGCCCTGATGGAGCCGTTTCAATCTGGCCCCCTGCTGTCCGTGCGCCCGTCGAGCCAAGACCCCGACTGGGGTGGGCCGTCTGCGATTTTGAACATTGGCATGACCGATGCCCGCCATGACGCGATGTGTTCCACGCTGGGCGAGGCGGTCGCGACGAAGCTGTATTTACGGTTTATTCAGTCCTACGCGCAGCATGTCGCCCGTCTGGACCCTGATCAGTTTTATATGCCTGACGAGCCGACCGCTGCTGCGTTGCATGCGATGTTGGAAACCTACGAAGACGAGATGGAAGAGGCGTTCCCCCAAGATATCGAGGTGCAGCTTGCCGCTGCCCTGCGCTCGATGGCGCGCGCTTGGGATGGGACGACTGCGCGGTTGCTGCGCCAGTCCAAGGGTGCGCCTGTCGATGCCGGGCTGGGCCTCGTCGTGCAGGAAATGGCGATGGGCGTGGGGCCGGGCCTCAGCGGCGCGGGCGTGATCCAGTTCATTGATGAAGACAGCGGCAAACCACAGGTGAAGGGTCGCTATCTGAGCCAGAGCCAGGGCCGCGAAGCGCTGACCCGCTCGGACAAGGCGATGTATCTGACCGCCGATCACCGTGGTGCCGCCCTAGAAGATGAGCAACCGCAGGTGTTTGCTGATCTGTTGCGCTTTGGCGATGTGGGCCGCCAGCGGTTGCGCGAAGAGATGCAGATCGAGTTCGCCGTGGAAGACGGCAATTTGCGGATTTTGGATGCCATCCGTGTGCAGCGTGCGTCGCGTGCGACCGTGGCTGTCGCCGTGGCCTTGGCCGAGGATGGTGTGATCCCCCGCGAAGAGGCCGTGATGCGCGTGCCGACGGCGGCCCTGTCCGAACTGTTGCACCGCCAGATTGATGATGATGCCGTCCGTGATGTGATCGGGCGCGGCATTGCGGCTAGTCCCGGTGCGGCGGCCGGCCGGATCGTGTTCACCGCCAATGAAGCGCAGGCCAGTTCTGCGCGCAGCGAGCCTTGCATATTGGTGCGCCGCGAGACGACGCCCGAGGATATTCGTGGAATGCATGCCGCCGAGGCCGTGTTGACCATGCGCGGTGGTGTGACCAGCCATGCCGCTGTGATCGGGCGCGGCTTGGGTCTGCCCTGCGTCGTGGGCGCGTCAGATATCGAGATCAACCGCAAGCGTGGTGTGATGGTCTCTCCCGATGGTCGTGTGTTCAAGGCGGGTGATTTTATCACTGTCGATGGCTCTACCGGCGATATTTTGGCGGGCGAGGCGCCGACGAAAGAACCGGCGTTGGACGGTGCGTTTCAAACCCTGCTTGGTTGGGCGGATGAGTTTCGCGATATCGCTGTGCGCGCCAATGCTGACACGCCTGCGGATGCGCAAATGGCGAGGGCTTTTGCGGCCCAAGGGATCGGGCTGTGCCGCACAGAGCATATGTTTTTCGAGGGCGACAGGATCGGTTTGATGCGCGAGATGATCTTTGCCGATGGCGGCGAAGAACGGCGCGCGGTGTTGGAACGTCTGTTGCCGCTGCAACGCGCGGATTTCGCGGAATTGTTCCAGATCATGCGCGGCCAGCCCGTGTGCATCCGGCTATTTGATCCGCCCTTGCACGAATTTTTGCCGGCCGACAAAGCGGGTCTGCGCGAGCTGGCCGAACGCCTGTCACTGCCCTTGGCCGATGTGATCGCGCGCGTTGAGACGATGGGCGAATACAACCCGATGCTGGGGATGCGCGGTGTGCGTCTGGGGGTCACTGTGCCCGAGATTTACGATATGCAGGTTCGCGCGATCTTTGAGGCGGCGGTCGAGATGTCGACGCCGGAAGATACCGTCGTGCCCGAGATCATGATCCCGCTGGTGAGTGCGATGCGCGAGGTCGAATTGGTCAAACAACGGATTGAGACCATCGCTGCGACTGTGCGCACCGATACGGATCATCCGGTGGACTACAAACTGGGCGTGATGGTTGAAACACCACGCGCGGCCCTGCGCGCCCATGATATCGCAGAGCATGCGTCGTTTCTGTCGTTTGGCACCAATGATCTGACACAGATGACCTATGGGCTGTCACGTGATGATGCCGGTCGCTTTATGTCGAGCTATGTTCAAAAGGGCGTCTATCCCGAAGACCCGTTCCATAGCTTCGATGTTGAAGGCGTGGGCGAGTTGCTCGAAATAGGTGCTAACCGTGGCCGCAAAGCGCGGCCCGATGTCGTTGTGTCGCTGTGTGGCGAACATGGGGGTAATCCGCTAGCAATCGCGTTTTGTCGCGATCATGGCTTTAATTACGTGTCTTGTTCGCCCTTCCGCGTTCCGGCTGCGCGACTTTCCGCTGCACAGCTCGCATTGGCGGACCGCAGCTAATCGCAACATATCGGCATATACACCCGCCGCGCGGCAACATGGGCGATGGGTGTGAAAACCAATGCTAATGGGCGTTAACCTTTGATTCGTACCTATGTAGACACTCGGCAATTCATCGCCTAAGACATCATCGCTACTGCGCATTTGCTCTGCGCTGCTGTCCGAGGTTGCTGCCATGTCGAAACTGAAAACCTGCCTGTTGGGCGTTGTCGCGAGTGTGCTTGCCGGCACCGTGGCCGCCGATGATGTGATGTTGTCGCGCCTCGGCGCGGTGATGGGGCAGGAGCGTGCTGCGGTCAGGTCAGCCAATGCATCGGACTACAGCGCACTGTCAGACGCTGCGGCGCGCAGCGAGAGCACCAGTGATGTGGATTTTGCCTATTCACGGGCCTTTATCTCGGCCCAGCCCGAGGCCAATGGCGGCGCGAATTGGGAATGCCTTGCTGAAGCGCTTTATTTCGAGGCCCGTGGCGAAAGCGTGCGGGGCATGTTCGCGGTCGCCGAGGTCATCATGAACCGCGTCGATAGTGCGCGCTACCCTGACAGCATCTGCGGCGTGGTGAACCAAGGCACTGGCGCGCTGCATCGCTGTCAGTTTTCCTACACTTGCGACGGTCAAGCTGAAGACATCCACGAGCCGCGCGCATGGCGCAGGGTCGGCATCGTGGCGCGTTTGACCATGGATGGCGCACCGCGCAACCTGACCGGCGGTGCCACGCATTATCACACCCATGCGGTGTCGCCGTCGTGGTCGCGGGTGTTCAATCGCACGGCCAGCATCGACTCGCATTATTTCTACCGCTCTTGACGCTTCGCCCCCTTGTATACCTCTGATCTTGCCCAAACGGGTTGAAACGCGTAGGCGCGTTGCGTGGAGACAAAGGGTGCTGTGATTATGACTGATGATGTCGCTCAGGCGTTTGCGCATCCTGCGGCCCGCGCCGATGCCATGCGAGACGGCGCGCCGCTGGACCGAATTTCGCTGCGCGACCATATCGTGGAGGTCGAGATAGGTGCCTTTCAGGCCGAACGTGGCACCACACAACGCGTGAGCTTCAATGTTGTGGTCGAAGTGGCCCCGATTGACAGCGCGGTCGCTGACGACGTGGACCGTATCCTCAGCTATGATCGCGTGACCGAAGCCATTGAGGCGGCATTGGGGTCCGAGCGGCTCAATCTGCTGGAAACGCTGGCGGCCAAGGTGGCCGAGTTGATCTTGGTCGAGCCGCAGGCCGTGCGGGTCTTTGTGCGTATCGAAAAGCTGGATCGCGGGCCGGGCGCGCTTGGGGTTGAGATCGTGCGGTCACGGCAGGACATCGCACCTTCGGATAGTACCGCAGATGACACGCCGCGCCCGCGTATTGTTTATCTCGGCACTGCGGCCATCGCGCATGATCACTTGGCTGAGACGATTGATCGCCTCGCGCAGGACGCTGTGCCGTTGATCTTATGCGTTGGATTGGGCGAGACGCCGGCCCCCGACATTCCGCATAAAATGGCACAACGGCGCATTGATCTGTTGGCGATCGAGCAAAACGCGTGGTGTTTGGCCGCGCGTGATGACCGCTTTATCGTGGTTGATACCCGGACCGAGCTGGATTGGGGGATGCGCCACGGCCAGATCAGCGTTTGGGCGCCCTCAAAAATGGTGCTGGATGCTGTCGAGGGGCCGACATCTGGCCCCGCTGACGCGCGCAGCCTTGTCGGCTGGTTTGCCCAGACCATGCAGGCCAGTGAGATATCGGTAATCGGTGTTGAGGCCCCGGATGCGGGGAGTATCCCCGTGCAGGTGCGCGAGATCGACGCGTGATCCCAGCGCACCCCGACATAGCAGGCCTGCGGTTCGACCGGCCACAGATCATGGGTATCCTGAACGTCACGCCGGACAGTTTCTCGGATGGCGGGCGGTTCCTGGCCCCAGATGACGCCGTGGCCCAAGCGCAGAGGATGGTGCGCGACGGGGCCGATATTCTTGATATAGGCGGGGAAAGCACACGTCCGGGCGCGCAAGAGGTGCCAATTGACGCCGAGATCGCGCGCGTCGTGCCGGTGATTTCGGCCCTGCGCGCGGCGGGTGTGACCACCCCGATCTCGATTGACACCCGCAAAGCCGCCGTGGCCGAGGCCGCCGTCCGGGCAGGCGCAAATCTGGTCAATGACGTCTCTGCGATGACGTTTGATCCTGATATGGCGCAGACCGTTGCGCGGTTGGCGGTGCCTGTGTGTCTGATGCATGCGCAAGGCACGCCGCAAACGATGCAGGCCGATCCGCACTACGATGATGTGGTGCGCGAGGTGTTTGATTATCTCGCAGCTCGCATCAAAGCGG
>CALHAP010000237.1 GCA_937931795.1 uncultured Paracoccaceae bacterium | reverse complement strand
TCGGATCCGCCCAAGAACCACAGCATCTTGACCATCGTGTCGTTCGCCTCGGACCCGGAATTGGTGTAGAACACCTTGCCCTGGTCGTAGGGCGAGACCTCGATCAGTTTTTCAGACAGCATCACCGTTTGGTCTGACATCCGACCAAAAAACGCGTGGTAGCCCGCGAATTTGGCGTATTGCTGTTGTGCTGTTTCGATCAGGCCGGGGTGGTCGAACCCTGCCACCATGTTCCAAAGCCCGGAATTGGCATCGAGATATTCGCGCCCGTGAACGTCGTAGACATAGGGCCCTTTGCCGTGGGTCAGGACGATTGTGCCGCGCTCTGCCACCGTGGGCAGGTCGGTAAAGCCGTAAAAGGAGTGCGCATCGGCGCGGGCTTCCCAAGAGTTGGGGGAATCGTCTGGCATAGGGGCATCCTCGCAAAGTTGGGCCAATGTGGCGCAGGGTTCAGGGGGCTGGCAAGGGGGCTTAGACGCCCAAACGGTCGCGCAGTGAAAACCACGTCATGGCCAGCGTCAGCAACGGCGCGCGAAAGGCACCGCCCCCCGGAAAACGTCCTGCGGGTAGAGATGACATCAGATCAAACCGCTCTGCTTGTCCCGCGATGGCCTCGGCGGCGACCCGGCCCGCCATGCCCGACAGGGCGACGCCGTGGCCGGAAAACCCGGCGCAAGACAGGATGTTGGGGGTTATGGCCTGTATACTGGGCAGTCGCGTCATGGTGATGCCCAAGGTGCCGCCCCAGACGTGGCTCATCTGCGTGCCGCGCAATTGCGGGAACAGGCTGGTCATGCGGGCGTTTAACGCTGTTTTGATGTCGCGCGGGTAGCCGATGGAATAGCTCTCGCGCCCGCCGAACAGCAGGCGGTGATCTTCGCTCATGCGGAAATAATTCACTACGAAACGGTCATCTGCCACCGCGATGTTTTCGGCCAGAACGTCGCGCCAGCGGTCGCCCAAAGGCTCGGTTGCCCCGATGAAACTGTTGATCGGCATCACGCGGGACGCCACTTGGCGCTCAATATGCGGCAAATAACCGTTGCCCGCGAGCAGCACGTGATCTGCGATAATGCGGCCTGCGCCTGTGTGAACCGTGGCGGGGGTGCCGTGGGTGATGCGGATCACCTCGGATCGGTCAAAAAGCTGTGCGCCCTCCGCCTCGGCATCGCGCGCGAGGGCGAGTGCGTAGCGCAGCGGATGAATATGCCCCGCGCCGCGATCCACTGTCCCGCCCTTATAGAGACGCGATTTCACTAGTGCCTGAAAACTATGTCGGTCGAGTGCGTCAATCTGATCGTAGCCATAGGTTTCAGCGAGGTATTCTGCATCCGCATGGTGCTGTTTCGCTTCGGCAGGTGTGTAGGCGCCGTGGGCCACGCCGGGGTGGTAATGTGCCTCGGGCGCATGGGTTGAGATGAAATCGCGCAATTGCGCTTTGCCGTCTTCCGCCAAGTCCCATAAGGCGCGGGCGCGGGTGTCCCCGAGCTTTTTTGCGATCCATGGTTGGCTGGCGTTGTAGCCTGACGAGACCTGACCACCGTTGCGCCCCGATGCGCCAAACCCTGCGCGGTGGGCATCGAGTACGATCACTTTGTAACCTCTGGACGCCAGTGTTCGTGCCGCCCATAACCCTGTGTAGCCTGCGCCGACGATAGCCACATCGGCGCGGTGTTCGCCCTTTAGGACGGGACGTAAACGCGGGATATCGACGGTATCCGCGTACCAAGAATTTGGGAATTGTCCTGCTTTATCATTGCGGTAGAGCGGGTTCATCAGACGTTCAGCAAGAGGTGCTCTCGCTCCCATGGGCTGATCACGTGCAAAAATTCATCGTATTCCGCACGTTTGACGGCGGAATAGACCCGGATAAATTCAGGGCCCAAAATCTCGTGCATCGCGGTGTTGCCGTCAAACAGATCAAGCGCGGCCCCGAGGTATTGCGGGATGTCAGGCTCGGCGGCGTAGGCGTCGCCCTTGAACTGTTTGCCCGGTTTGATCGCCTGTTTCAGTCCCAGATACCCGCAAGCCAGCGAGGCGGCGATGGCGAGATAGGGGTTGCAATCCATGCCCGCCAACCGGTTTTCCACACGGCGCGCGGCGGGATCCGAGACCGGAATGCGGATGCCCGTCGTGCGGTTGTCGCGCCCCCATTCGAGGTTGATCGGGGCGGCATGATCGCGCACGTAGCGGCGGTAGCTGTTCACGTAAGGCGCGAACATCGCAATGACGCTGGGCATATGCTGCTGCAAGCCGCCGATGAAATGAAAGAACGCGTCGGTTTCGTGCCCGTCGTTTGTGTTGAAAATGTTGGTGCCGTCCGCGTCCAAAACCGAATGGTGGATATGCATGGCGCTGCCCGGTTCGCCCTCGATCGGTTTGGCCATGAAGGTGGCAAAGCAATCGTGACGCAGGGCCGCTTCACGCAGTAGGCGTTTGAAGAAAAACACTTCGTCGGCCAATTTGATCGGGTCGCCGTGGCGCAGGTTGATCTCTAGCTGCCCGGCACCGCCTTCTTGGGTGATGCCGTCGATTTCAAACCCTTGCGCCTCGGCAAATTCGTAGATGTCGTCAATCACCGGGCCGTAATCGTCAACGGCGCTCATGGAATAGGCTTGTCTGCCCGCCGCCGGGCGCCCTGTGCGGCCCATCATTGGCTCGATAGGTTTGGCGGGGTCGATGTTGCGGGCAACGAGGTAGAATTCCATTTCGGGGGCCACCACGGGCGTCCAGCCTTCGCGGGCATAAAGGTCCAACACGCGGCGCAACACATTACGTGGCGCGCAGGCGATGGCATTGCCCTGTTGATCGTAGGCGTCGTGGATCACCTGCAACGTGCCGTCCGAGGCCCAAGGGGCGGCGGTTGCGGTGCTGAGATCGGGTTTCAGGACCATGTCGGGTTCGGTGAACCCGTCTAATGCTGCCGCTTCGCCCCAATCGCCAGTGATTGTTTGAAAGAAAATCGAATTGGGCAAGAAGAACGAAGACTGCCGGTCCCATTTGGTCGCAGGCACCGCCTTGCCACGCGCAATGCCGGGGAAATCCGCGATGACGCATTCGACCTCGTCCAAACGGCTGCGATCTAGATAGGCTGTCGCGGCCTCGGGGATTTTTGTTTTCCAGCTCACGATGGCGTGCGGTGGTGGAAGAAATGCGCGATCTGAGCGCTCAAGGCGGCATTATCGACGGGGTTCGCGATGTCGGCTAGGGCGGTATCAATCTGCGCGTCAGGGACAAGCCCGCGTCCGCGCGCCTCTGCCAAACCCTCAATGAAGCGCGCATCAAATTCGGGGTGTGCTTGTACGGTGAAGGCATATCTACCGTAGATGAGGGCTGCGTTCTCGCAAAAATCATTGCTTGCCAATCGCTTGGCCGTTGTGGGGATGTGCGTCACCTGATCTTGGTGCCATGCGTTTAGGGTTCTGGTTGTGCCGTCAAAATCGTAGGTCTGCCGCCCAATCGCCCAGCCACCTGAGAATTTCTCAACAGTGCCGCCCATCGCTTGCGCAATGATTTGATGGCCAAAGCATATTCCGACAAGCGGGCGATCTGCTGCCACGATTTGCCGGATGAGCGTTTCCAAGGGGGGAATCCAAGCGTGATCCTCGTAAGCCCCGTGTTTTGAACCCGTTATCAGCCAGCCATCGGCATCATTGGGACCGCTTGGAAAAGCACCATCCACAACAGCCCATGTTTGAAAAGTGAAATCATGACCTGCTAGCAGCCCTGCAAACAACTGCGGATAATCGCCGTGGCTGTCCATCATTTCCTCTGGCACATAGCCCGTTTGCAAAATACCGATTTTCATGGCGCATGTCCTAACATTTGCATCAGATCAGACCGTATCGAGATAGAGGTCAAGCTGTTCTTGGGGGCTAAGCTCTGACAGATACCGCAGCTCTTGGCGTTTGGTGGCGACGAAGTTCTGGATCAGCATCGGTTGGAAAATCCGCGCGATGGTGGCGCTGTTCTCAAACGCATCAATCGCGTCGTCCCAAGTGCTGGGGATTTGCGGCACGTCTTGGTCGTAGGCGTTGCCAGTGATCGGCGCGGGCGGTGTCATCTTGTCCTCGATCCCGATCAGCGCGGCCCCGAGGACCACGGCGATGTAGAGATATGGGTTCACGTCGCCGCCCGCCATGCGGTGCTCGATCCGCCGCGCCTCATGCGCGCCGCCCGGCACCCGAATGCTGGCGGTGCGGTTTTCATAAGCCCAGCAGACGCCTGTGGGCGCATGGCTGTCGGGCACAAGGCGGTCGTAGCTGTTGCCATGGGGCGCGAATATCAGCGCGGAATCGGGCACGGCAGCGAGGCAACCTGCAATGGCATTTTTCAACATATCACTGCCGCCCGGCCCGCCGTCTGACAGCACGTTGTTGCCGTCCGCATCGAGCACCGAAAAATGCATGTGCA
>CALHAP010000236.1 GCA_937931795.1 uncultured Paracoccaceae bacterium | reverse complement strand
ATCGGGGGCGGCATGAACCAGATTGCGGGTATAATAGTTTACGCCCAACCAATCGAGCGGTTGATTGATCCGCGTCAGGTCGTCTTGCCAACCCTTTGGCATATGGTCTAAAAATCCGTTTAGCGCAGGTTCGGGGTAGGTGCCTTTGGTGATCGCCTCAATGAACCAGCGATTGTAGATCGCGTCTTGGGTCTCAGCGGCATTTTGGTCAGCGGCGCTGTCGGTCGCGGGCAAAGCACGCTCGAAATTCAGCACGATCCCGAGGTTCTTGGTGCCATTGGCGCGCATTCGCTCCATCGCTTCGGCATGACCCAACAGCACATGATGCATCGCGCGGGCGGCTGCGCGTATATCCCGCTGACCGGGGGCGTGGATGCCTAGAAAGTGCGACAGATAGGCCACGCACCACGGCTCGTTGATCGTGGCGGTCGCCTCAACCCGGTCGCCCAGACGGCGGGTGATGACATCGGTGTAGTCGCCAAACCAGCCCGCCACATCACGGTTGGTCCAGCCCCCCAGATCAGCCAGCGCGCTCGGCATCTCCCAGTGATAGAGCGTGTGATAAGGGGCCAATCCGCGCTCCAGCATCGCATCAACGAGGCGGTCATAAAAATCGAGACCCTCTTCGTTGATCGCACCGCGCCCTTCTGGCATTATGCGCGCCCAAGACGTGCTAAAGCGGTAGGCATCCATGCCTGCGTCTTTGAGCAAATCCAGATCAGCCTCATAGCGGTTATAATGATCGCAGGCCCGCGCGCCATCTTCGGCCCCGACTACATTGCCGGGCGTGGCCGCGAACGTATCCCAATGGGTCGGCCCCGCACCCCCGAACCCGTGACCTTCAATCTGATAGGCCGCCGTCGCCGCCCCAAAGGTGAAATTAGCCGGAAAATCTGCACGAGAAAAATTCATCGAATGCCTTTCTGATACGAGGGGGCTTAGACGCCAGATTGCGGGGCGGGGCCGGTCGAGCGACCAACGGTCAACACGGCTTCGAGCAAGATATGCGGCGGCGCGCTTTCGGGGGACGTGATACGGTCAATCAACAGTTGCGCCAGCTTTTCACCGGCCTCACGCACCGAAGACCGGGTCGCGGTAAAGGCGGGGATCGTTTCGCCGGTTTCGAGGTAAGACAGCGCGTCATCATGGGTGAGCACGGACATATCGCGCCCCATTTTCAAACCTCGCTCTTCCAATGCGCGTCGCACGCCCAGCGCGCAGATCATCGACGACACGAGGATCGCAGTTGGCGGCGCATCCATCGCCAGTAAATTGACGGTTGAACGGTAGCCAAAGGCTTCGGTCATTTCATCCGAGCGCATGATCGCAGGATCAACGGCAATCCCCGCCGCGCGCAGCCCGTCTTCGTAACCCGCGCGGCGTCGGGTCGCAAAATCGAGGGTTTCTTGGCCGTTGATCAGCGCAATTCGGCGATGGCCCAGATCGGTCAGAAACGTCGTGGCGCGCGAAAAGGCGGATTTATTGTTCACGTCCAGCCAGCAATAGGGATCCCCATGCCCCGAGGCACGTCCATGCACAGCATAGGGCAGGCCGATTTCGTCCAGCAGGGTCAGGCGGCTGTCGTTCACGGTAGGCGAATGCACAATCACCCCGTCCACGGACCCGCGCGATTGCAGTGACCGATAGGATTGCGCGACTTTGCTGTCGTCAACCATCGACAACAACATGTCATAGCCATTGGCGGAATAGGTCGCCGCAGCGCCCGCGATGAAATCGGCAAAGATCGGGTTCACCATCTCATGTTTGGCGGCCATCGGGATCACGTGGCCAATCGCCATCGACGTGCCTGTGGCGAGACCTTTGGCGCGGGTGTTAGGGCTATAGTGGTGCTCTTTGGCGGCGCGCTGCACGCGGTCGCGGGTCTTTGCGCTGACCTCTGGGTATCCGTTCAGCGCACGGCTGACGGTCGTTTGGCTGAGGCCTAGAAGATCAGACAGCTGTTTGAGGTTCATCGTTTTACCCACACCAGAACACGCCCAAAGCGCTTTAAATTACCGTAACCTACCCTTGGTCACAGCCTCTGGTAAAGCCGCTAAGCTGATTTGGGCAGAGATGCGTCAAAACGGCATGATTTCTGCTCTTTGATTGACAGTTTGTGCGTTCTGAGACAGGCTTAGGCATCCAAAGCGCTTTGGTTTTTAGCCGTGCCGAATCGCAGTGATACACAGAAAATGCACGCAATTGTGCATATGGGAGGATAATACACATGAAAAATATGCTGCTTACAGGCGTCGCTCTGAGCGCCATCACAGCAACATCAGCTCTGGCCGATGGTCACCTGACATTCGCGCCGGGCGAAGGTCCGTTCAACTGGGACAGCTATGACGCTTGGGCCGCAGACGCGCCCGATCTCAGCGGCCAAGAGCTGACAATCTTTGGCCCGTGGCTGTCGCCTGAATCCGAATATGTCGCCAACATGCTGGCCTACTTCGAAGAGGCCACAGGTGCGACTGCAACCTATACAGGTTCCGACGGTTTCGAGCAGCAGATCGTGATCGACGCCGAAGCAGGCAGCCCGCCAAACATCGCCGTCTTCCCACAGCCCGGTCTGGCCGCCAGCCTCGCCAGCCAAGGTCTGCTCGCGCCCTTGGGTGACGACATGGCCGCTTGGGTCGGTGAAAATTACGCCGCAGGCCAATCATGGGTCGATCTGGGCACCTACGCCGACGAGACCGGCGCAGACCAGATGTACGGCTTCTTCTACAACGTGAACGTCAAATCGCTCGTGTGGTACAACCCCGAGAACTTCGAAGACGCAGGCTACGACGTGCCGCAAAGCATGGAAGAGCTGATCGCGCTGTCCGAGCAGATCATCGCAGACGGTGAAACACCGTGGTGCATCGGTCTGGCATCGGGTCCAGCTACAGGCTGGCCTGCGACGGACTGGGTCGAAGACATCATGCTGCGCACGCAGACACCCGAAGTCTACGACATGTGGGTCAGCAACGAGATCCCGTTCAACGACGAGCGTGTGATCAACGCCATCGAGACATTCGGCATGTTCGCCCGCGGCGAAGGCATGGCGGCTGGCGGTGCTGGTGGTGTGGCCTCGACAGACTTCCGTGACAGCCCGGCTGGCATGTTCACCTCGCCACCACAGTGCTACATGCACCGTCAGGCGTCGTTTGCCTCAGCCTTCTTCCCCGACGACGTTGTTGTTGGCGAAGACGCGGACTTCTTCTACTTCCCATCCTTTGCCGGTGAAGACCTCGGCAATCCAGTTTTGGGCGGTGGTACGTTGATGGCTGTGACGGATCAGTCGGACGCTACGGACGCCTTCATGTCGTTCTTGCAGACACCGATCGCGCATGAGCTGATGATGGCGCAAACAGGCTTCCTCACACCACACTCCGGCGTGAACCTCGACGCCTACAAAGACGGCACGCTGCGCGGTCAGGGCGAGATCCTGCTGAATGCGACAACCTTCCGCTTTGACGCATCTGACCTGATGCCGGGTGCGGTTGGCGCAGGATCGTTCTGGACAGGAATGGTGGACTACGTGGGTGGCGCATCTGCCGCTGACGTCACAACCTCTATCCAAGAGAGCTGGGACGCCGCGAAGTAAAAAAGGCAAATAATGGTGGCGCGTTTTGCGCGTCACCTTTGCCGCCTGAAAAACGGGCTGCGCGATCACCGGGAGAAGGATCGCGCAGCACAACACCAGACAGTTTCAGTCGTGACGTTGGGGGGACGAAATGCTTGATAATCCAGCAATTCTTGGACTTGTGACAATCGCGATTGGGGTCGGGGGCTGCGTCGGATATTTCTACGGCGCCAATGTGTTCCTCGATAAAGTGCTGTTTCCCGTAAAGAATTTCACATCCGAACAAGGTCATTCGCGTCGGATGAGAATTTCGCTGATAGCGGCAGTAATTCCATTCGCTTTGTTATTCGTGCTATTTGTTTTCCCTGCTCTCACTTCAGGTGCAAGCGGAATGGTATCCAGCGACATAGTCCAAGAAGGGCTAGGATTTAGCATCGGGTTTCAACGCCTTCTCGTTGCTGCTCTAGCGTCTGTTCCAGTTTTTCTGGTATTTTGGTTTCTTTTAGCAGGAGAACAAACCGCAGGCCGCAACATCAACCGCGCCAATATGATCCGCCCTTGGATTTTCCTGTTTCCCGCCATTTTCGCGCTTGGCCTCTACCTCGCATACCCCGTCGTCGCCACGTTGATCATGTCGCTGCAAGAACGCTTGCCTGGCGGTCAGACCCAGTTTGTAGGTTTCGATAATTACCGCCAGATGATGAACGAGGACAAGTTTTGGGAAGCCATGCGCAACAACGCGATGTGGCTGATCATTGTGCCAGCATTGTCCACCGCATTCGGCCTGCTCGCGGCCCAACTGACCGACCGGATCAGCTGGGGCAGCATTGCCAAATCTATCATCTTTATGCCCATGGCGATTTCATTCGTGGGCGCCGCTGTGATCTTCAAACTGATCTACGACAGCCGCCCGATCGACGCCGAACAAATCGGTATCCTGAACGCGATCTACCTGACACTCGGCGGGACCGAGCCGCAAGAATGGCTAACGATCCCGTTCTGGAACAACTTTTTCCTGATGATCGTGCTGATCTGGATCCAAACCGGGTTTGCCATGGTGATCCTGTCGGCGGCCTTGCGCGGTATTCCTGAGGAAACCGTCGAGGCGGCGGTCATTGACGGCGCGAACCCGCTACAAGTCTTTTTCAAGATCAAAATCCCGCAGATCACCAGCACCATTGTCGTCGTCTGGACCACGATCACTATCGCCACGCTCAAGGTCTTCGACATCGTTTTCGCCATGACCAACGGCCAGTGGGAAACCCAAGTGCTCGCCAACTACATGTACAACCAGCTGTTCGTGACGCGCGATTGGGGCGTGGGCTCGGCCTCGGCCATGATCATCATGCTCTTGGTGACGCCAATCCTGGTGTGGAACATTCACAACGCCCGCAAGGAGATGCGCTGATGG
>CALHAP010000235.1 GCA_937931795.1 uncultured Paracoccaceae bacterium | reverse complement strand
CAGCCCTGCAAAGGTAACATGCGCCGCCGTGGGCAGCCCTTGCCAATAGGGGCCGTAATGGCGTGCGGTTTCGGCCCGCAAGGATTTGGCAGGCCAATTTGACAGCGCGCGGCGCAGCGCCTTTTTCGCCTCGTTTTCGCGGAAATCGCGGTTCAGGTCTTCGAGACCGTTTTCGAGGGCTTGTGCTGTGGCGCTGTGTAGATTGCGCAGCAATGTCGCTTTCCAATTGTTCCACGTGCCGGGTCCGACGCCACGAATGTCGCAGACAGTGAGAACGGTCAGCAAATCGAGCCGTTCACGGGTTTTAACCGCCTTGGCAAAGTCGCGCACGGTCCGCGGTTCGGCGATGTCGCGTTTTTGGGCCACGTCGGACATCAGCAGGTGATAGCGGATCAGCCATTCGACGGTGTCGCAGTCTTTCTTGGACAGGCCCAGACGGGGGGCCACGACGCGGGCGATTTTGGCCCCGAGGATTGAATGATCTTCTGTGCGCCCTTTGCCGATGTCATGCAGCAGCAGGGCCACGTAGATCACCCGGCGGTTGATGCCGTCTTGCAAGATGCCGGTGACGAGGGGCAGGGGGTCTTCCAGCTCGCCCCGCTCAATCTGCGCGAGGTTTGAGATGCATTGGATCGTGTGCTCGTCGACGGTGTAATGGTGGTACATATTGTATTGCACCATCGCCACGATGGGCGCGAATTCGGGCATGAATGCCGACAGCACACCGATTTCATTCATCCGCCGCAGCGCCCGTTCGGGGTTGCCGTGTTTGAGCATCAGATCGAGGAAAATGCGCCGAGCTTCGGGGTCTTCGCGGGTGAACGGGCTGATGATCCCGAGGTTGGCTGCGATCAGGCGTAGTGCGTCGGAATGAACCAACGTGCCGGTGCGCAGCGCTTCTTCGAAGATTTGCAGCATATTGACCGGGTTGGCCAGAAACGCGCCTTCGTCCTCGACCGTGATGCGGTTTTGTTTGATTGCATAGGGCGGTTTGGTCGATTTGCGGCGGGTGAACATGCGCAGCAGCATCGGTTCGGGTTTGGTGTGATTGGCCTCTTGGGCCGTCAGCACGATGCGGGTCAGCTCGCCCACGCGGGTGGCGTGGCGAAAGTAGTCTTGCATGAAATGCTCGACTGCGCGTCTGCCGCCTTTGTCGGTGTAGCCCATGGCGCCCGCCACATCGACCTGCATGTCAAAGGTCAGTTGATCCACGGCCCGCCCTGAGAGAATGTGCAAGTGACAGCGTACGGCCCAGAGGAAATCTTCGGCGGCGGCAAATGTCGCGTATTCTGCGGGGGTAAACACCCCTTGGTCCACCAGATCAGCGGCGGTGCGCGCGTCATAGACGTATTTGGTGATCCAATAGAGCGATTGCAGATCGCGCAGCCCGCCTTTGCCTTCTTTGACGTTGGGTTCGACCACGTAGCGCTGGCCGCCCTGTTTGCGGTGCCGCTCTGCTCGTTCGGCCAGTTTGGCGTCGATAAATTCAGCCGCAGTGCCTGCGAACAATTCGCCCCGCAGCCGCGTGTTCAGATCAGTTGTTAAAGTGCGGTCCCCGACCAGATGCCGGTATTCCACGAGGCTGGTGCGGATGGTGAAATCTTCACGCGCAAGCCGCAAACAATCGTCAATCGTGCGCGTGGCGTGGCCGACCTTTAGTTTGAGATCCCACAGGATGTAGAGCATCGATTCGACGATGCTCTCTGCCCAAGGCGTGACTTTATAGGGTGTAAGAAACAACAGGTCGACGTCAGATCCGGGGGCCATCTCGGCCCGCCCGTAGCCGCCCACAGCGACCAGCGCCATGCGTTCGGATTGGGTGGGGTTCGACACGGGGTGCAGGTGGTGGCGGGCGACGCTAAACACTGTCTCAACCACTTGATCAGTCAGCCAAGCATAGGCCACTTTGGTCGGACGCGAGGCGGTGGGGTGTTGCAAAAAATGGGTTTTGATGCAGGCCATACCTGCCGTGCGCGCTTCTTTCAGCACCTCGACCGTGGCTTTGCGTTTGGCCGCGTTGTCGGTGCAGTTTGCTATCGCGGTATCAATCGCTGTGGCGACATTGGCTGCGTCAAAAATATCCTGCGCCGGACAGAGAAAACTGTCCGGCGCAAGCGTGTCTGCTTCGAGCGTTAGAAGGGTCGGATCAGAATCCGGCGCCGCCGAAGTTACGAGGGGCTGCATCAAGGATCACCACCTGATTGTTGCGGATCGTGGCCACTGCGAGGCCGCGCTGGTTGGTGCCGTCTGGCAACAGGCGAAAGATGCCTGCGGTGCCTTGGAACCCTTGGCTTTGCGTCAGCGACGACCGTGTCAGCGCATCGCGGTTGCCCTGTGCCACGAGAGCACCAATGGCTGCAATTCCGTCATATGCCAGACCTGCCAGCGGGTGCGGTGCTGACCCGTAAGCCGCCCCAAAGCGGTTTTCAAAAACCCGCTGCGTGCTTTGGTCTGGGATGGCAAACAGGCCGCCTTGCAGACCGGGCAACGCCAGTGTTTGCGACGAGGCATCCCAACGTGTCAGGCCCATGTATTGCACGCTTGATGGGCTAAGCCCGCTTTGTGGAAGCGACGTGGCCAGCAGTGGCAAATCAGACCCTAGGTTGGCTGTCAAAACCACTGCGTCCGCGCCCGAACTGCGGGCGGCGGCTGCGATCTGGGGGGCCGCGCCCGTGATGCTCTGCTGCGACAAAGCATAGCTTTGAACGCCTGCGATGGTCCCGCCGTTGGTTTGCACAGCACTGGTGATCGCGTCCCGACCGATATTGCCCGCCACGTCTTGCGAATGAACAACGAGATAGCTGTTCACGCCATTGGCACGTCCATAGCTGACGAGGCGGTTAGCCGTATTGCGAAAGGTCGGCCCGAGCACGAAGACATTGCCGCCCGCGATGGTGGGGTTGTTGGAAAAGGCCAAAACATTGATGCCGGATCCTGACACCGCGACGCCTGCCGCATTGGCCTGCTCACCGCGCAACGGTCCGAGAATGATCTTTGCCCCGTCGCTGACCGCCGCTTGGGCCGCGGAGGTGGCCTGAAGCGCGTCAGAGCCGGAAGAGTAGACCCGCAAGTCAATTTGCACGCCTGCCAGATCAGCGATTGCGAGGCGGGCTGCGTTTTCTAGGTCACGCGAGATCACCGCATCGCCCGGATCACCGGTGTTTTGCGGCAACAAAAGCGCCACTTGCACGGGCGCTGTTGGGTCAATGCGGGCGCCTTCTGAGCCGCCACCAAGGGATGTCAGGCCTGCGGTATCACACGCGGCAAGCCAGAGCATGGAGCAAACCGCAAGCAACCGGCCTGCGGCGGCTCTGCGGGTGGGCAATCTAGTGAACATGGCGAAATTTCTCCCTGTCGTCTGCGCTGAGGCCACCTTGTGTGGGGGCGGTTTTGCGATCATCTAAGGCGCATATGCGGGCATCATAAGCGGTGCAAGAGGAGCGTCCAGCGATGAATTACGAGATCAAGAAGCTGTTGCCCGGTCTCTACATGGTGGCCACCCCTATTGGAAATGCCCGTGATATCACGCTGCGTGCGCTGGATATTCTGGCCAGCGCTGACCTGATTGCTGCCGAAGATACCCGCACTGCGCGCAAATTGATGGATATTCATGGCGTCCCCTTGGGGGATCGGCAAGTGATCGCCTATCATGATCATTCCGGTGACGGGCCGCGCGGGCGCGTGGCTACGGTCGTGGCGGGTGGTGGTTCCGTGGCCTATGTGTCTGAGGCCGGTACGCCTCTGATCGCGGACCCCGGCTATGCGCTGGGCCGTGCTGTCAGCGACGCGGGCGGGGCGGTGTTCGCGGCCCCCGGTGCCTCGGCGGCGTTGGCCGCGTTGGCAGTGTCCGGCCTGCCCACGGACCAATTCGCGTTTCTAGGGTTCCTGCCCAACACCCAAAGCGCGCGGCAAAGTGCGTTGGCCGATCTGCGCAAACTGGCGATGACGGTGGTGGTCTACGAAAGCCCGAAACGCGTTAGGGATTTGTTAGCCGATTTGGTTCAAGTTTTAGGAGCCGACTGTCCGGTGGTGGTGTGTCGGGAATTGACGAAAAAATTTGAAGAGGTGGTGCGCGGGCGTGCGGGAGATGTGGTGCAGATGCTGGATGAGAAATCACCGCGCGGCGAGTATGTCGTGCTGATCGGCCACGCCGGACAGGTTGCGGCCAGCGACGATGACATACGTTCAGCACTGGTTGAGGCAATGAAAACCGCCCGAGTCAAAGACGCGGCAAACATGGTGGCGGGGGCGATGGGTCTGCCAAAACGTGAGGTTTATCAATTGGCCCTGACACTGGACCGCCCGACCCAAGGGGAGTGATGCGATGATCGGGCGACAATTGCGCGGCGCGAACGCTTATCATGCGGGTGTCGCGGCAGAGCAAAGCGTCGCGGTGGATTATCAACGCAGGGGGTGCCGGATTGCCCATACGCGGTGGCGCGGGGCCGGGGGCGAGATTGACCTCATCGCCCGTGATGGACGCAGCGTGGTGTTCATCGAAGTGAAGAAAAGCCGCACGTTTGACGCCGCCGCACAGCGGTTAGGGCGGCGGCAGATGGACCGGCTTTGTGCCGCAGCGGCTGAATTTTTGGAGGGCGAACCGGCGGGGCAATTGACCGATATGCGGTTTGATCTGGCTTTGGTTGATGGGCGCGGGGCCGTTCACATTATCGAAAACGCCTTTGGCGAGGCGTAAGCGGCCATTGTAATGCCGCGCGGGGTGCGTAACTACTGCGCAACATCGAATTTGCCGTAGGAATACCCCCCATGTCTTTGCGCGTTGCCTTTCAAATGGACCCGATTGACGGGATTGATATCACCGCTGACAGCAGTTTCCGGCTGGCGGAAGAGGCGCAAGCGCGCGGCCATAGCCTGTTTTATTACACGCCCGACAAAATCGCCTATGACACTGGGCGGCTGACTGCGCATGGCTGGCCGCTGACGGTGCGGCGCAAGCAGGGCGATCATTTTGATCTGGGCGCGCCGATTGTGCAGGACCTGTCGCAGATGGATGTGATCTGGCTGCGCCAAGATCCGCCGTTTGACATGGGCTATATCACCACGACGCATTTGCTCGATTTCGTGCATCCAGGCACGTTGGTGGTCAATGATCCGTTTTGGGTGCGCAATTATCCTGAAAAACTGCTGGTGCTGAATTTTCCTGATCTGACACCGCCCACGATGATTGCCCGCGACCTAGAGACGCTCAAAGGGTTTCGCGCCGCGCATGGCGATATCATTCTCAAACCGCTCTATGGAAATGGCGGGGCGGGGGTGTTCAAGCTGGGGCGCGACGACAGTAATTTGGCCTCGCTGCACGAATTGTTTTCGGGCATCAACCGCGAGCCTTTGATCGCGCAAAAGTTTTTGCCCGATGTATCTGCGGGCGACAAACGAATCATTTTGGTCAACGGCGATCCTGTTGGGGCGATCAACCGTGTTCCTGCCAAAGGAGAAACGCGGTCGAATATGCATGTGGGCGGGCGCCCGGAAAAGGTGGGGCTGACCGAGCGCGACCGCGAGATTTGCGCAGCCATCGGGCCGCTGCTGCGTGAGAAAGGGCAGATTTTTGTCGGCATAGACGTGATCGGCGATTATCTCACCGAGATCAACGTCACCTCGCCCACGGGTATTCAAGAGCTAGAGCGGTTTGATGATATCAATGTCGCAGGACAGATTTGGGATGTGATTGAGGCCAAGCGCGGGGGCTAGCCCCGCGCATCTAGGGGGCTGTCCCCCGCGCCGATGCGCAGATCTCAACCGCTTGGTCGAGGTACAGCTGCTCAAGTGGTTTGTTAAAATAGCCACGCACAGCGGGGTAGCCCGCGGCGCGATCTTGGTCATCCGGGCTGAGCGAGGTGGTGAGCATGATCACCACTGCGGCGCGGAATTCAACGCCCAGCTGCGCATCGGCGGCTTCTAGAAATTCAAAACCGGACATGCGCGGCATGTTGATATCAAGCAAGATCAGATCGACCTGCGGCTGCGCGGGATCCGCCAAATAGGCCAGCGCATCTTCGGCATAGGAAAATTCGACAATGTCTTGTGCCAGTTTCGAGCGCCCAATGATTCGCTGATACATCATCCGGTCAAACCGTTCGTCGTCGATCAGCATGACCCGCCCCAAAATACCTTCGGTGTTCATGCGGCGACCTCTAATTTCGGAAGAAACGGTTTTGCTTTTGGGGCGTAGAGGATGACATCAAAGCGGCTGCCGTTTCCAAGTTCTGAACTGACGCTGATCCCGCCGCCATGGTTTTTAGCGATCCGCATACAGGTGCTGAGGCCCAGACCTGTGCCGGGGTAAGTTTCACGCACATGCAGGCGATGAAAAAGATTAAAAATCTTGTCGAAGTCTTTTTCCGGGATGCCAATACCGTTGTCGGTGACGCTAAGCACGATGCCATTGTCGAGGGGCAGATGATGTGCCGAAATCTTAACAACCGGTGCTTGGCCTTGTGCATGATATTTCAATGCGTTGCTCATCAGGTTCTTGAGCAGAATTTTGATCTGCGTTTTGTGAGCAAAAATCTCTGGCAGAGGATCATGGGTGACGGTGGCGTTTGTGGCTTCAATCACTGCGGATAGATCTGTTTTGATGTTCAGAATGCAGGTGTTCAGGTTGATATCTTCGGGGGGCGTGCGTTCATCTGTGGCCCAGGCATATTGCAAAATATCCTCTATCTGATCGCCCATGCGCCGTACGGTGCCCAAGGCGACGCCGAGCAATTCTTGCCCGTCTGCGTTCAGGTCGCGCCCGTAGCTGGCCTTGATTTCATTGAGCGACAGATGGATCGTATTGGCCGGAGATTTGAGGTCATGGCTGACGGAATAGGTGAAATCGGCCTGTTCTTTGCGCAGCTTTTCGCTCTCGGCGTAGGCGCGGCGGAGCGATGTCGTTTGCCTGCGCAGTGTTTTATTTTGCGCATCAAGCTGGGCATGGGCCATTTCCAACTCTTGATTGCGTGTTTGCAGATTGTCGAGACTGCGTTGGATCAGCGCGTGGCCGGGGCGGAACACAAAGACGATCTCGAAACACACAAGCAGCAGCGCTGTGACCATTGCATAGCCTTCGTACCGTCGCAGCTGTGCCAAGCGTGTTGCAGAGGCAGCCTCAAAATTTGAAACCACCGCATCGAGATCGTCCAATAACCCCGCCCGCTCGATCTCGATCAATCCGGCGAGCGCTGCTTCATCTTGTGGGTCGGCTGCGATCTGGCGCGCGAGCTGCGTATAAAGGCGCACCCTCTCGTCAAGAGAACCGGTCCCGCCAGTATCCCCGAAATAGAGCCTGCGCCGTGGTTCGGGTAGCGGTTCTGTGCCGGACAATGTGGTGTGCGACGTCAAAAAGGTATCAATCGCACTTTCCAATTCTTGTATCGCGCTCAGCAACTCAGTGCGGATGGCCGCGCTGTCAGCGGTCTGGTCTGTGGTCACATTCAGGTCTTGCGCGAGATAGATGATCCGCTGGCTGAGCATGCGTTGACGCCCGCTGACATTGATATTGCGCCCATCATCCAACAGCTGTTGCGCGGACATTTCTGTCAACACCATCGAGGCTGCGACGCTGGCAAACAGCAGCGCGAGCGCCGAGAGATACACGAAAAAGAGCCGTCTGATTTGCATCACTGATCCTAGCCCACGCGAATGGGACCCCATCAGCGCTCGGTTGACGGTGTAGGTTTAGGCCGTGATGTTTGAATAGGTGGTTAATCCGCCCGTTTTAGAAATCGACGGTCACGCCCGGCAGCGCCAGCCCCTTCATCAGGTCGCGCAGTTCCTGTCGCGCCGCGACATTGGAAATGTTCAACTTTTCAACGCCCACATCGCGCAAATCCAGCAGTGTCAACCCGCGCGGGAACAGCTCGCGGAAGATCACCCGCTCGTTAAATCCCGGTGCCGTGCGAAAGCCGATGCGTTTGGACAACGTGTCGATGGCCTGCGCCATTTTCTTTTTGTTGACCATGTTTTGCGCGCCCAAACGGTTGCGCACGACCACCCAGTCAATCGGCTCTAGCCCCGCCTGCGCCCGCAATTGCCGTGCGTTCCAAACCATTTCTGAATAGACCGAGGGTGCTTCGATTTCGGTCCCTTCGGTGTTCACATGGGCCAGCAAATCAAAGTCGATAAAGCTATCGTTGAGCGGGGTGATCAGGGTGTCCGCGAGGCTGTGGGCCACTTGGCTAAGGCGTGTGTGCGAGCCGGGGCAGTCGATCAGGATGAAATCGTTGTTCGGCTCCATCGACGCCACAGCAGCACTGAGCCTGTGGTCATACATGTTCTCGCCGGGTTTGAGGGCGCTTTCCTCAACTTGGGGCAGTTCGCACATTTCCGGGCAGGC
>CALHAP010000234.1 GCA_937931795.1 uncultured Paracoccaceae bacterium | reverse complement strand
TGAGGAGTACTACAAAGAACGCGAAAAGCCCGGCGATCACGAGATGGAAAAGATGGCGAATTGGCAGGAAGAAATGGAACGCCTGCACGCCAAAGCCGAAGTGATCATCGGCAAGCAACGCCACGGTCCCATCGGCAGCGTTGATCTGTCGTTTGAGGGCCGCTTCACGCGCTTTGGCAACCTTGTGCAGCCTTGGCAACAGGGCAATGGCGAACAGGAATTTTAGTCCGGCTTAGGTGCTGAGAGTCCGCCCGATTGCGTCTTTCCACCCTTTGAACCGTCGTTTGCGTGTATCACTGTCCATGCCGGGTTCAAACCGGCGGTCCAACGCCCAAGCCTTTGAAAAGCCGTCCTGATCTGGATAGATACCAGCGCGGGACCCCGCGAGCCATGCGACCCCAAGGGCGGTTGTCTCCAAGATTTCCGGGCGGTCCACAGGCGCGTCGATGATGTCGGATAAGAACTGCATCGCCCAATTGCTCGCCGTCATGCCACCATCGACACGCAGAACCGGCGCGTCGGTTCTGTCGCCCATATCGGCCTGCATGGCCTCTAGCAATTCGCGGGTTTGAAACCCGACGCTTTCGAGTGCGGCGCGGGCAAATTCATTGGGACCAGAGTTCCGTGTCAGCCCAAAAACAGCACCGCGCGCATGCGGGTCCCAATGGGGCGCGCCCAGCCCGGTGAAGGCGGGCACCAAGTAGAGCTCTTGCTCGGGATCAGCCATTTCCGCCATTGCGTGGGTTTCGGCGGCGTCTTGAATCATACCCATTCCATCACGCAGCCATTGAACAACCGCGCCTGCGACAAAAATCGACCCTTCCAGCGCATAGGTCGGCTTGCCGTCGAACTGATACGCGATGGTGGTTAACAACCTGTTTTCAGAACGGACCGGCGTGTCGCCTGTGTTGATAAGCGCGAAACATCCTGTGCCGTATGTCGATTTGAGCATACCGGCCTCGAAACACGCCTGCCCGATAGTGGCAGCCTGCTGATCACCCGCGACCCCAAGGATGGGGATAGGACTGCCGAGCAGGTCGGTGACGCCAAAATCAGCGGCGCAATCTAGAACTTCCGGCAACATTTTCTGCGGAATTTCAAGACGTTCGCAGATATCAGCATCCCATGTGCCATCATGGATATTGTAGAGCATTGTGCGCGCCGCGTTGGTCGCATCGGTGACGTGTCGCGCACCATTGGTCAGGCGATAGATCAGGTAGCTGTCGATTGTTCCAAACAGGATGTCGCCATTGTCCGCCTGCGCCCGCGCGCCATCCACCGTATCGAGCAGCCATTTTACTTTGGTTGACGAAAAATAAGGGTCCATCAACAGACCCGTTTTTGATGTGACCTCTTCTTCGAATCCCTCGTCGCGCATTTGCGCGCAGAAATCGGCAGTGCGACGGTCTTGCCATACGATAGCGTTATGGATCGGCGTGCCAGATTTGTCCCAGATAACAACGGTTTCGCGCTGGTTCGTGATACCGATCCCCGCGATATCCTTGGCGGCAATCTCCGTTTTGGCGAGCACATTTTGACAGGTGCTGACGACCGTGTCCCAGATCTCAATGGCGTCGTGTTCGACCCAGCCCGAGTGCGGGAATTGCTGCGTGAACTCTTGCTGAGACGTGCCGACAATCCTCATCTCAGCGTCAAAAATCATAGCGCGGGTTGATGTGGTGCCTTGGTCAATCGCGAGGATATACGTCATGTCTTTACCCATTTTTCAGCGTTTAAGAACGCCCCTTAAACCCCGTTGCAACAACGAATTTTTCTGATGAATCCGAGCGTGATGCCGGGGGTTTTACGTTGGCTACTTTTTTGAACTTGAGCTTGAGCAGACGTTGAACATCCGCCTCTGCGCCGCCTGCGAGAACCTTGGCCACGAATGTGCCGCCCTCGGCCAGCACATCGAACGCGAGATAGGCTGCCGCTTCGCACAACGCCATGATGCGCAGGTGGTCGGTTTGTTTGTGCCCCGATGCGGAGGCCGCCATGTCGGACATAACCACGTCTGCTTCGCCATCAAGCCATTGTTTTACTTGCAAATCTGCGTCGTCTTCCATGAAGTCGAGCACGTGTAGTTCTGCGCCGGGGATCGGGTCAACTTCCTGTAAGTCGAGACCGATGATCCGCCCCACCGGTTTGCCCTTACGCTCGCCCAACGCGTTGATGCGTGGGATGGCAACCTGTAGCCAACCGCCGGGTGCGCAACCCAAATCAACCACGCGCGCGCCTGGCAACAGAAAGCGGAATTTATCGTCTAATTCCATAATCTTATAGGCGGCACGACCACGCAGCCCTTCGGCTTGCGCACGCTGCACATAGGGGTCATTAAGCTGCCGTTGTAACCAGAGCGTCGACGACATTTTGCGGCCGCGCGCTGTCTTGACCTTGACCGTCAGATCACGCTGCCCTCGGCCTGATGTGTTCTTTTTCTTTGCGGGTGGTTTTGCCATGGGGGATTTACCCACCCTCGCCCCTGTAACGCAAGGTATTAACGCGATTTTAGCCATACACAGGGTATGCACGGCGTGTACACAGGCCGTGAGCACGCCGTAAAACCGCCAAAAAGCGTTAACCTCGGCGTCTGCCGCCCCGTCGCGCGCGGCCTTCACCCTCTTTCGGTGCGACGCGGTTGTGTTTGATCCATGCGCCGCCGCCGTCGTCATTGTTAGTGAGGAAATTTGCGGCGAGGATCGCTTCCATTTCTTTGCCCGCGCGCGGCTTGGTCGAACCGAGGCCAAAGAGCGTCACGAAAGTTTCGTCATCCATATCTTCAGGCAGGATGATACCAGCGGCGGCTATTTCGGCCTTCTTCTCGGCGATTTTCTTGGGGCCGACGGGCAGTGCGACAGGGTTCATAATGGCCGATGTCATGCCCGCCGTCATGGCCATAGGCAGGAAGGCGTTGTTAATGCCGTGGCGGTTGGGCAGTCCGAACGAGATATTTGATGCGCCGCAGGTCGTATTCACGCCCAGTTCTTCGCGCAGACGCCGCACCAGCGTGAAGACCTGCAAACCAGCCGTGCCCATAGCGCCGATGGGCATGACCAGCGGGTCGACGACGATGTCATGCGCGGGGATGCCGAAATCTGCCGCGCGTTCGACGATTTTCTTGGCGACGGCGAACCGCACATCCGGGTCTTCTGAAATGCCCGTGTCATCGTTTGAAATCGCGACGACGGGGACGTTGTATTTCTTGACCAGCGGTAGGACTAATTCGAGGCGCTCTTCCTCGCCCGTGACCGAGTTCAGCAAGGGGCGGCCTTCTGCAGCGGCGAGACCGTTTTCCAACGCGCCGGGCACAGAGCTGTCGATGCAGAGCGGGCAATCGGTGACCGCTTGTACTTTTTCGATCAGTTGGCGCATCAGGGTAGGTTCAACAAAGTTATTGTCGGCGTAGCGCGGATCTTCGGCCATTTTGTTCGAGAATACAGCGCCAGAGTTGATGTCGAGGACCGTGGCGCCCGCAGCAACTTGGGCGATTGCGTCCGCCTCGACACGGCTAAAATCACCGCGCTCTAGTTCTTCGTTGAGGATTTTGCGTCCTGTGGGATTGATCCGCTCACCGATCACACAAAACGGTTCATCAAAGCCCATCACGGCTGTTTTTGTTTTTGATTCTATGATGGTACGGGTCATTGTTAATCCTTAGGCCGAGGCTGCGAGGGGCGTGCCGGAAGCACCGCCGTGGGTTTGGGTCCAAGTGGCGTTGGTTTTGATGCCGCCCAAGGGGAAGAAGTGTACTTTTTCGATATTGAAGTCAGGGTTGGCGGCTTTGTGGGCTGCTAATTCTGCGATGAAGTCGCTCGGCTCGTAGGGCAGCAGCAATTTGGTCACGTCTTTGGCCCGCTTTTGCAGGACTTTCAGTGACGCGCCGACACCGCAGGCGATGGAGAATTTGATCAGCGTTTGCAGCTTGGCCGGACCCGCGACACCGATGTGGATCGGGATCGTGATCCCTGCGTCGCGTAGCGCGTCCGCCCAGGCGATCACGGGTGCGGCCTCAAAACAGAACTGGGTGGCGAGCGCCATCTGCGCGTCCGAGGTTTCTGAAAAACGTTGTTTCCAGTGCAATGCCTCGGTCACATTGGCGTCTGACCCGTCGGGGTCGATGTCTTTGTTGCCCTCGGGGTGGCCTGCCACATGCAGACGCTTGAACCCGGCATCCCCGAACGCGCCGCTCTCCAACAGCTGCATTGAGGAATGATAATCCCCATGCGGTTCCGCCACGCCACCCGCGAGCAAGAGCGCCTGATCAACGCCCGCTTCGCCCTGATAGCGCGCGATCCAATTGGTTAATGTGGCTTTGTCTTTGATAATCCGCGCCGGGAAATGCGGCATGACGGGGAACCCGTCATCTGCCAGACGTTTGGCCGTTGCCACCATATCCTCAATCGGTGTGCCTTCGATATGGGCGACGTAGACGCGGGTGCCTGCGGGCAGAATGGCTTTGAAATCCTCGATCTTTTCCGCCGTGCGCGGCATCACCTCAATCGAAAACCCATCGAGAAACGCCTCGGTCGCCGCGCTGGGTGTCACGGGCGCGTCGGGTTGTGTCTTGCGGAATGGCAAAAGGGACATGAGCGAATCTTTCAAAGGACGGTCAGGCATGACCATCGTTGTCGATTAGGGTTTTTAGGCGGGCTTGGTCGTATTCGACTTCGATGCGCGCGGCCTCAGCGGCGGCCACGTCGGCGTCGGGGCCGTCTACGTTGTATGCAGGAGCTTTGCGCCATTCGGCGAGGTAGTCGTCGCTTTCGGCGGCCCCTGATTTCATTGCGGCGCGGTCAATGGCTTGTTCGAACCGTTCGTGCAATTGCACTTTTGTGGCTTTGCGTCCTTTGCCCACGATGACCTGTGCGGGCATGTCGCGCCAATAGACGATTGTTACGTCCGCCATGTGAATTATCCCTCTGCTGCCGCGCCTGTTGGTATATGTGTATGTCCCGTGATGCCTATTGCAGTGCCGGATTTCGACATTGTGTGCAGCACCTGCGACGGCGTTTAAGATGCCAAAGCGGATCGGATTACGCCAGATGGGCGCGGTCTCAAAAAGATCATGACAATTATGCAGCCGGTTACAGTCACGGCTTTGTCAAGAGTGCTTGCTAAAATGCAACTATCCCCCTACCTTAGGAGCAACTCGAAATCGGAGGGCGTAGTTATGACGCCCAAGCGTCCCAATCGCGCGGGCGCGTTCCCAAAAGCGGTCGACACCCCCGCGCAAACACCGCCTGATCCGGCGACGCTTTATGCAGCGTTGGATTTGGGTACGAACTCTTGTCGGATGTTGATTGCCCAACCGAAGGGCAGTCAATTTCACGTCGTGGACAGCTTTTCCAAGTCTGTCCAGCTTGGCCTTGGTCTTGAAGCCACGGGCAAATTGTCACGTGCGTCCATGAACCGGACGATTAACGCGCTGCGGATTTGCAGGCAAAAGCTGTCACGCCATAAGGTGAAACGGATGCGTTTGGTCGCGACCGAAGCCACCCGGCGTGCGCTTAACGGTCCGCATTTTCTCAAGCAGATCAAGCGTGAGACTGGTTTGACCCTAGAGGTGATCAAGCCCGAAGAAGAAGCCCGTCTTGCGGTGATTTCCTGCGCGCCCTTGGTATCCGTGAAAACCGAGCAACTGCTGGTCGTCGATATCGGCGGTGGTTCGACCGAGCTGGTATGGATTGACCTCACGCATGTGCCTGCCCGCGAACGCCCGCGCGCGATTATGCGGCTGCATTCGGGGTTTCGGTCTGATCCCGGCCCGTTTGCTGCGGCGAAAGTCGTTGACTGGATCTCCGTGCCCTTGGGTGTCGCCACCCTGCGCGACCAGTTCGAGGACGTCGAAGACGACGCGGCCCGCTTTGCCCTCATGAGTTGGTTTTTTGAAGAAAGCCTTGCCGGGTTTGCGCCGTCCGAGACCGAACAATCCAAAGAGGGGTTTCAGATCATTGGCACCAGCGGCACCGTGACCACGGTCGCCGCCAGCCATCTGGGGTTGCGGCGCTATGACCGCAGCAAGGTTGATGGGTTGCGCATGACCAGCGACCAAATTGACGCCGTGATCCGCGATTACCTCAGCCTTGGGCCTGAGGGACGCCGCAATGATCCGCGTATTGGCAAAGACCGGCAGGCCCTGATTATGTCTGGCTCGGCGATTTTGCAGACCTTGATGCGGCTATGGCCGACGGACCGCTTGTCAGTCGCAGATCGCGGATTGCGCGAAGGCCTGCTTTATCAGCAGATGTCGGCGGATGGCGTGTTGGAAGACGCAGCCTATTAGGCGAAGCGATCCAAGATTGCGCCATGCAACAGCAAGCTATCGGCCCCAGCAGCGAGCATCGTGACGCCACCAGTGATGTGTTGGTCAAACTGCGCGGGGTTTGTGCCAAACAGACCTGGCGCTTTGCCCGCAGCCCGTGTTCGTGCGATGATGTGGGCGATGGCCTCTTGGACCTCGGGGTGGTCTGGATTACCAACGTGGCCCATGTCAGCCGAGAGGTCTGCGGGGCCGACAAAGACGCAGTCTACGCCGTCGGTCGCGGCGATTGCGTCGATATTCTCCACAGATGCACGGCTTTCGGCTTGGACGATGACGCAGATCTGATCGTTGGCTTGGCCAGTGTAGTTAGGGTATCGCCCCCAGCCACTGGCGCGTGCGACGGCCGCGCCAATTCCGCGTCTGCCGTGCGGCGGATAGCGGCAGGCGGCGACTGCTGCGGCCGCTTGATCGCCCGTGTGGATCATCGGAAACAGCAGTGATTGCGCCCCGAGATCAAGCACCTGTTTGACCAACCACTCCTCGGCCATGGGCAGCCGCACGACGGCGGAGGCCGGTGTACTGCCCAAGGCGCGCAGCTGGTCTTCGATGGTGGTGAGTGTGTTTGGCCCGTGCTCGAAGTCGATCAAGCACCAATCGGGGCCCGCGTGCCCTGCCATCTCGGCAATCGCGGGGCTACCTAGGCAGAGCCAAATGCCGCGTGTGGCGGTGCCAGCGTTCAGTGCGGACTTCAGTTTGTTTTCAGGAACATTCATCTAGCGATACCACAGCGACGTGCCGTTGTGGAAAATCTGAACCTTGCTGGGGCTCGCCGCTAGTTTCACCGTATTGCCGCGTAGATCGCCGTGGATGCCGGGCAGCTTGCCGATCACCGGATCTTCGCCTGCGACAGCGTCGAAATAGAGGATCGTGACCTCGCCCAAGGCTTCGGTAAAGTTGACCTTGCCCTCGAACAGCGCGTCGCCTGATGTCTCGATCAAATCCTCGGGGCGCACGCCAACGTTAACCTGAAGCCCCATATCGGCGGTTTGCGTGGCGATGTCGGAGACCGCCGTGCCACCCGCCGCGAGCCGCACAGTGGTTTGCGCGCCCGTGCCGATAATCTCGCCGGGCAGCAGGTTCATCGCGGGCGAGCCGATGAACTGGGCCACAAATTCGTTCTCGGGCCGTTCGTAGAGCTGGAGCGGGGTTCCGACCTGCGCGATGCCTTTGTTGGCGAGCACGACGATGCGGGTCGCGAGTGTCATCGCCTCGACCTGATCATGTGTCACGTAGATCATGGTGCTGTCGGGCATGCTCTCTTTAAGCTGCGCAATCTCGATCCGTGTGGCGACCCGCAGGGCGGCGTCGAGGTTCGAGAGAGGCTCATCAAAGAGGTACACCTTGGGGTCGCGTACGATCGAGCGCCCGATGGCGACGCGCTGGCGTTGACCGCCTGACAGCGCTTTGGGCAGGCGGTCCAGGTAGTCTTCGAGTTGGAGGATTTTGGCGGCTTTGCCGATGGCCTCGTCAATCTCGGCCTTTGATTTTTTGGCCAATTTTAACGCAAACGACATGTTATCGCGCACGGTCATATGGGGATAGAGCGCGTAGGATTGGAACACCATCGCGATGCCACGCTGCGCGGGCGGTACATCATTGACCACGTCGCCATCGATTTCAAGCTGACCGGAGGTGATGCTTTCCAAGCCCGCAATCATCCGCAGCAAGGTAGATTTACCACAACCCGAGGGGCCGACGAAGACGATCAGCTCGCCTGTTTGGATGTCGAGGTCGATGTTTTTCAAGACCTCGACAGTGCCGCCGTAGGTCTTTGCAACGTCAGTCAGTTTGAGATCGGCCATTGCTTCGTTCTCCCCTCGAATAAATTACGCGCCGCTCTTGGCGATGCAGACCTGCCATGGGCCGAGTTTCGTTGTAGCCTGTGGCGCGGCCCCGCCGACGCTCGTGCCTAGATCGCTCCAATCGCCGCTCGGAAGATCGACGGACACGTCTGTGTCGCCCAGATTGACCGCGCAGAACACCTGCACGTCGCCTAAGTGCCGGGTAAATGTGGCGAGGTTTCCGGTGATTGTCAGATCGCCCATCTCGCCCTTGGCCAGCACAGGATTGTCGCGCCGCAGTGCGATGGCAGCGCGGTAGTGGTTGAGCATGGAGGACGCGTCATCCTGCTGTGCGGCGACTGCGCGCGGCAGGTGTGTGGGGTCAACAGGCAGCCAGCTGTTGCCATCGCTAAAGCCGCCGGTGTCGTTGGATTTTTCCCAGACCATCGGTGTGCGGCAGCCATCGCGGCCTTTGAATTCCGGCCAAAATTCAATGCCGTAGGGGTCTTGGATGTCCTCATAGGCGACATCGGCTTCGGGCAGGCCCAGCTCTTCGCCTTGGTAGAGACAGACCGAACCGCGCAGGCACATCAGCAGTGTCGTGTAGGCCCGCGCGCCTGCATCGGGCAGGTCCCAGCGGGTAATGTGGCGGACGACGTCATGGTTGGAAAACGCCCCGCAGGGCCATGCGTCGGGGGCGCGGTCGTTGAGGCGTGCAAAGGTCTCCCCCAGTGATCCGGCGGTCAGGCGCGCGGGCTGCAGCATCTCGAAGGGATAGCACATCTGCACCTTGTCGCCGCCTGCGGTGTAGTCGGCCATGATCTCGAGCCCGTGTTGCGCATCGCCAACCTCGCCCACAGCAGCCGCGCCGTATTCAGCCATCACGGCGCCGAACCGCTTGAGAAAATCGAGGTTCTCGGGCTGGTTTTTGGAGTAGGTGTGTTCCTGCCAGTTGTAGGGGTTCACGGCGGGCGCGATGGTGTTGTTGCGCCGCTCGGGCGGCAGTGCGGGATTGTCGCGTAACTGCTTGTCGGCGAAGTAAAAGTTTATGGTGTCGAGGCGGAAACCATCAACGCCGCGCTCTAACCAGAAGCGCTCGACACCCAGCACCGCGTCTTGGACCGCTGGGTTGTGGAAGTTGAGGTCAGGCTGGCTGACAAGGAAGTTGTGCAGGTAGTATTGCATCCGCCCGCCGTGCCAGTGCCATGCAGGCCCGCCAAAGATCGACAGCCAGTTGTTGGGCGGCGAGCCGTCGGGTTTGGCGTCGGCCCAGACGTACCAATCGGCCTTGTCGCCCTGCCCTGTCTGGCTCTCGACGAACCACGGGTGTTGATCCGAGGTGTGCGACAGGACGAGGTCGATCATGATCTTGATGTTAAGATCGTGCGCCTTGGCGATGACCGCATCGAAATCCGCGAGCGTACCGAACATCGGGTCCACGTCGCAGTAGTTGCTGACATCGTAGCCGAAATCCTTCATCGGGGATGTGAAGAACGGCGAAATCCAGATGGCGTCGACACCGAGCGAGGCGATGTAATCCAGACGCTCGACGATGCCTGCCAGATCACCGATCCCGTCGCCATTGCTGTCTTGGTAGCTGCGCGGATAGATCTGGTATATCACCGCACCGCGCCACCAATCAGCGTCGGTTTTGGTGGTGGCAGCAGTAGGGTTTGTCGCGACGTTCATAGTGAAAAAACCTAAATTTCAGAGTTACTTGACAGAGCCGGCCAACAGACCGCGCACCAGATATTTTTGCATCGCAAAGAACACCGCGAGCGGCACCGCGATGGAGACGAAAGCCGCTGTGGCGAGTATTTCCCAATCGCCGCCGCGTGTGCCCAAGAGCTCGACGATTTGCTTGGTCATCACGGTCGTGCGACCCGAACTGTCGATGAGGAACACGAGGCTGACGAGCAGGTCATTCCATGTCCAGAGGAACTGGAAGATCGCGAAGGAGGCCAGCGCCGGGAACGACAGCGGCAGGATGATGCGGGTGAAGATTTGGAAATCTGTGGCCCCGTCGACCTTGGCGTTCTCGATGATGTCCTTGGGCAGGCCAACCATGTAGTTGCGCAAAAGGTAAATCGCGAGCGGTAGGCCAAAGCCCGTGTGCGCGAGCCAGACGCCGACGTAGCCTTTGCCGATGCCGATCTCGTTGTGGAGCGTCAGCAGCGGGATGAGGGCAAGTTGGAGCGGGACCACGAGCAGGCCCACGACGGCTGCGATCAGCAGCGCGCGTCCGGGGAAATCCATCCATGCCAGCGCATAGGCCGCAAAGGCCGCGATGAGAATGGGGATGATCGTGGCGGGGATGGTGACGGTCAGCGTGTTGAAGAACGCCTTGGCCATGTTATCCGCGCCGCCGACGTCATTGGCCCCTAGGCCGGAGATTGTGATCCAGAGGCCGCCGCTAAAGACGATGACGCCGAGCAACCCGCCCCAACGCGGGATAGATTCGGACCCTGCCCGATTGCCCATGAATACGGATGCCGCATAGAGCAGCAACGCCCCTATACCGTAGGTCAGCGCGCCCTGCACCACACCGCGCCCGAGGATACCGTCGTAGTTGGCGAAGGTGAATTCCGGTGGGCTGGTACGGGTGAAGAATACCCGTTGACCGCGTCCGGCGATCTCCTCGACGGAGGTAAACACATAGTCGCCGTTGGCCTGTAGCGTAACCGTCTCGCCATCGCCTAGATCGGCTGTGTCGCCTGCGGCATAG
>CALHAP010000233.1 GCA_937931795.1 uncultured Paracoccaceae bacterium | reverse complement strand
CCAGTCTTGCGGGTATTCGACCTGCACCACCCGGATTTTACCGATTGCACCTGCTGCCACCATCTCGCGCGCTTGGCGCACCATAGGATAGCCCGTGTAATTGTGGGTCAGCACAAACAGCGCGTCTGAAGCGGCAGCGGCCGATTGCAGCGCGCGGGCGTCCTCGATCGTGGCCGTCAGGGGTTTGTCACAGACGACGTGGATCCCTGCGCCCAGAAACGCCTTTGCCACAGGGGCATGCAGATGGTTGGGCGTCACAATTGCGACGGCCTCGATGCCATCATCACGCGCAGCCTCGACCACAGCCATGTCCGCGTAGTCACCATAGGATCGCGCGAGGCCAATAGCCTGTGCAGACGCCGCTGATTTTTCTGGGGTCGAGGACAGCGCGCCCGCGATCAGCTCAAACCGGTCGCAAATGCGGGCCGCAATCCTATGAACGCCGCCAATGAAAGCGTCATTGCCGCCGCCCACCATCCCGAGCCGTATCCGTGTCATAGCCTGTCTTCCATCTGTGTCATGCGGCGTTCGCCTCTGGGGCGCTGCCAGTTTCTATCGTCTGCCGCAGGGTGTCGCGCCGGAGCAATGCCGCCTCGAACGCGGCGTCTTTGACCGGGCCATATCCGCGCACATCTTGCGGGATTTTCATCAGGTCCGTCAGGGCGTCTTGGGCGGCCAAGCGGCCCTGCTTGTGCGCTAAATCCATGTCAGCTTCAAATAAGGTGATCATCTCGCGTTCGATCTTGCGGTCACGGCTGTAGCTGAACGGATCGGCCCAAGTGCCGCGCAACACCTTAAAACGCGCCAAAACACCCATGACGGGCAGGGTCCAGCGGCCAAAAGCGCGTTTTTTGGTGCGCCCGTCTGAGGTTTTACCAGGCAAAAACGGCGGCGCGAGGTTGAG
Organism: uncultured Paracoccaceae bacterium; assembly: GCA_937931795.1. Taxonomy (GTDB): domain Bacteria; phylum Pseudomonadota; class Alphaproteobacteria; order Rhodobacterales; family Rhodobacteraceae; genus JALZWD01. The sequence continues at coordinate 3,353 of CALHAP010000233.1, read as the reverse complement.
CGAGATTTTGAAATCCCCCGCAAATTCGGCTTCTAAGCCACGCAAAAATGCAGGATCCGCATAAAGACGGGCGACCTCGTATTCATCCTTATAGGCCAGTACCTTGGCATATGAAATTGCCGCCTGCCGCAGGGCATCGGGGCCGAGTGTTTTGGTCAATTGGTCAAGGCGGGTCTGATATTTTCGGGCCAGACGTTTGCTTTGGTATTTCGTCAGATGGATGCGGCGCTGTGCGATGATTTCATCTGTGCTCATCTCGGGCAGCGTCAGCGCCGTTGCCTTGGGTGGACCTGCGGCCGCATGCACGGCGTCTGGATCATGCGCCAACATCCGGCCCCATGCAAACGCGCTGTGGCTGGCGGCTGTGGCCACGCCATTGAGGTCAATCGCCTCGGCAATCGCGACCCGACCAATGGGCACCAAACCCTGCTGCCACGCATAGCCCAGCATCAGCATGTTTGCCCCGATCTCATCCCCGGTCAGCGCCGCAGCCAATTGCGAGAAATTCGCGAAATGCTTGCGGTTTTGCACGTGGCCCGCGATCAGATCTTCGACGGCTGAGCCTTGGAAGTCGAAATCGCGCAGGCGGACGAAATCAGACACGGGCGTCACCTTGGCGTTGACGATGGCCGCAGTCCGGTCCGGGTTTGCCAGCACGATACTTTCGGGCGAGGCGCCCACGACGGCGTCGGCGGCGATCAACACATCAGCCCCGCCTGCGGTGATGCGGGGCGCTGTGACGGGCTGGGCGTGGTCCGATATGCGCACGTGGCTCAGCACAGCGCCGCCCTTTTGCGCGAGACCCGCCATATCGAGGATCATCGGGCGTTTGCCCTCGATATGCGCAGCCATCCCGAGGATCGCGCCGATGGTCAAAACACCCGTGCCGCCCACGCCCGCAATAGACAGGTTCCACGATTGCGAAAGGTCCGGCAATCGCGGCTCTGGTAGCGTTCTGGCGTCGGCCTGTGCGGTGACGCTGGCCTTTTTCAACTGCCCGCCGCGCACCGTGACGAACGAGGGGCAGAACCCTTTGAGACAGGAATAATCCTTGTTGCAGGACGATTGATTGATGCGCCGTTTGCGGCCCATTGCTGTTTCGGCGGGTTCGACCGCGATGCAATTGGACGCGGTTGAACAATCGCCGCAGCCTTCGCAGACAGCCGGATTGATCCACAGCCGCATGTCGGGGTCGTCCATCGTGCCGCGTTTGCGGCGGCGGCGCTTTTCGGCGGCACAGGTTTGTTCAAAGACGATGACCGTGGTGCCCGGAACTTCGCGCAGGTCCAGCATCACTGCGTCGATCTCGTCACGGTGGTAAATCGCAGTGCCCGGCGCCAACTCGGGCGCGCTGTAGATGTCTGGCCTGTCCGACATCAACACAATCCGCGCGACGCCTTCGTGGTACATCTGATGGGTGATCTGCTGCGGTGTCAGCGTGCCATCGACGGATTGCCCGCCGGTCATCGCCACGGCATCGTTATAGAGTATTTTATAGGTGATATTGGCCTTGGCGGCCACTGATTGCCGTACCGCCAGATAGCCTGAATGGAAATACGTCCCATCCCCGAGGTTCACAAAGCGGTGCGCCTCGTCGGTGAATTTGCTGATAGCCGACCACGACACGCCCTCGCCGCCCATCTGGGTAAAGGTCTCGGTGCGGCGGTCCATCCAGACGGTCATGTAGTGGCAGCCGATCCCGGCCATCGCTTTCGATCCTTCGGGGACACGGGTCGATGTGTTATGCGGGCAGCCCGCGCAAAAGTGCGGGGTGCGGGTGACGGGGGTGTGCATCGCGGTGGCGCGGGCTTCTGCATCCCCGATTGCGCTGGCCCGCGCGACGATACGGTCCGCCAACCCCTCGGGCAAATCGAGCCGGGCGATACGGCTGGCAATGGCTTGCGCGATGCCGCCGACTGTAAAGGCCTGTGATTTCGACAAAAACGGCTGATCATCTTGGTCAAACTTGCCGATAATGCGGGGCCGCACGTCGGCGCGCCAATTGAACAACTGCTGTTTGATCTGATGTTCGATCACCTCGCGGCGTTCTTCGATGACCAGAACTTCTTGTAAACCTTCCGAAAAGGCGCGGATGCCCTGCGGCTCTAGCGGCCATGGCATCCGCACTTTATACAGCCGCAACCCGAGGGCGCGCTGTTCTTCGGAGCCTATCCCCAACTCTGCAATCGCTTGGCGCACGTCCTCATAGGCCTTGCCAGAGGCTACGATCCCTAACCGCGCGTGATCTTGGGTCACTGTCGTCAGATCAACGCCGTTGGCACGGGCAAAGGCGAGGGCGGCGTAGCCTTTTTGCTCTTGCAGGCGCGCGTCTTGGATCAGGGGCGCATCAGGCCAACGTAGGTTAAGCCCCCCCATAGGTCGCTCGAAATCGTCAGGCAGTACAAACTGGCGGGCTTCTTGGGCCAGATCAACAACTGTGGTCGTCTCAATCGTCTCAGAGATCACCTTATAGCCGACCCAGCAGCCCGAATAGCGCGACATGGCCACGCCCAGCAGACCCATCTCCAGAAATTCATGCACCGACGACGGGTAGAGCATCGGCATGAGCGCGGACATAAACGCATGATCGGATTGGTGCGGGATGGTCGAGGATTTGCAGGTGTGATCGTCCCCCGCGACCACCAAAACCCCGCCATGCTCGGAACTGCCCGCCGCATTCGCATGTTTGAACACATCGCCGCAACGGTCGACACCGGGGCCTTTGCCGTACCAGATGCCCAGCAACCCGTCCTTTTGCGCGCCATCTGACAGGGCCAATTGCTGGCTGCCCCAAACGGCGGTCGCGGCCAGATCTTCGTTCACGCCGGGCTGAAATATGATGTCATGCGCATCAAGGTGGCTTTGGGCGCGCTGCAACTGCTGGTCATAGGCCCCCATGGGCGACCCGCGATACCCTGAGATAAAGGTGCCCGTGTTCAACCCCGCGCTACGATCTCGCCGCATCTGAGTCATCGGCAACCGCACCAGCGCTTGGGTGCCGGTCAGAAAGACGTGACCGGTCTCAGCCGTATATTTGTCATCAAGCGTAACCGACATGCTGCCTTTCCCCGTCTACGGTACAGCGACACGACACCATCACCGCGCATTCGTCAATCTTAGCCGTACCTCTGCGGCCCGTGGTCAACGGCTCAGTTTACCTCCCAGATATGGGCAACCGACAGGGCGTTTTCACCGATGACAGGGACTGAATAGCTGGGGCGAAGTGGGGCTGGGAGCTGGGTTTGCTCATGCATGATGATCCGCGCGGGGGCTTTCATCTTGCCCATGATCATTGGCAACAGTTTAGCCGTGATATGCGATGGCAAAAAGATGAAGACCACATCCGCGCCCGC
>CALHAP010000232.1 GCA_937931795.1 uncultured Paracoccaceae bacterium | reverse complement strand
TGATGCGGCGGCCTTGGCAGATGAAGGCATCGCAAATCTAATGTACCGCGAGATGTTGAGCGACGAGAAAGGCCTTATAAACCTGCAAGACTGGGCGGTTGAGCGGATTGAATATTACGCACAATCCATCGCGCATCATCTGCCAGAGGTCTCGGGGAAAAAATCCAACACGCAATAAAATTACCAATAAGTACTTTTTTGAGTTGCTTTGTTTCGGGTGCGATTCTATTCATCTTCGCAATGGCAGCGCGATTCTGCGGTGCAGCGAGTGACCTAGCGCGGAGAGTGACATGGCTTTGGATGAGCGGACCTTAGAAAAAAAAGACCTGTACGATGTGGGCGAAATGCCCCCGGTCGGTCACGTGCCTGCGAAAATGAACGCATGGACCATCCGTCGCGAGCGTCATGGCGAGCCGGACAAAGCCTTTGAGATCGAAGTCGTCGACACGCCCAAACCCGATAGCAACGAAGTGCTGGTCATGGTCATGGCCGCAGGTGTGAACTATAATGGCGTTTGGGCCGGTCTGGGCATTCCGCTATCCCCCTTTGACGTCCATAAGGCTGATTTTCATATCGCGGGGTCCGATGCATCGGGCATCGTCTGGGCCGTGGGCGACAAAGTCACGCGCTGGAAGGTCGGCGATGAGGTTGTGATCCATTGCAACCAAGACGACGGCGACGACGAGCATTGTAATGGCGGCGATCCGATGATGTCGGACAGCCAACGCATCTGGGGCTATGAGACACCTGACGGATCGTTTGCACAGTTTACCTGTGTGCAAAGTCAACAGCTTATGCGCCGTCCGCAACATCTGACATGGGAAGAGAGCGCCTGCTACACCCTGACACTGGCCACCGCCTACCGCATGTTGTTCGGCCACGCACCACATGAGCTGAAGCCTGGTCAAAACGTGCTGGTCTGGGGCGCATCGGGCGGTCTGGGATCATATGCGATCCCATTGATCAATACAGCTGGGGCTAACGCGATCGGCGTTATTTCGGACGAAGATAAGCGCGAGTTTGTCATGTCGCTGGGCGCGAAAGGTGTCATCAACCGCAAGGATTTCAACTGCTGGGGGCAGATGCCCACAGTGAACACGCCCGAGTACAAAGACTGGCTGGGCGAGGCGCGCAAGTTCGGCAAAGCGATCTGGGAGATCACCGGCAAGGGCGTGAATGTCGATATGGTCTTTGAACACCCCGGCGAGTCGACCATGCCTGTGTCGTCCTTGATCGTCAAAAAGGGCGGCATGGTTGTGATTTGCGCGGGCACCACGGGCTACAATCTGACCATCGATGCGCGCTACTTGTGGATGCATCAAAAGCGGGTGCAGGGCAGCCACTTTGCCAACCTCAAACAGGCGTCGCAAGCCAATGCGCTGATGTTAGAGCGCCGTCTTGATCCGTGCATGTCCGAGGTGTTTGGCTGGGATCAAATCCCCGGTGCCCACACGAAAATGCGCAAGAACGAGCATAAGCCGGGCAATATGGCGGTGCTGGTGCAATCGCCGAAAACCGGTCTGCGCACATGGGAAGACGCGTTGGACGCTGCAAAATAAAAGCGGACAAGGTTTCGGAAAATACTTGGGCGCTGGGTAAATCCTGCGCCCATTTGCCGTCTAGCCGCGCCCAACGAGCGGCATCTTGGTCGCCATAATGGTTTGAAACAGGATGTTTGCCTCGGGCGGTAGCTCTGCCATGCGCACAACAGCCTCGGCGGCCACATCCAGATCAAACGTCTCAGGGGCGTCGCGTCCGGCGGCAAGATCGCGCTCGACAATCTCTGTGATCATGTCCGTGCGGGTGTTGCCGATATCAATCTGACCCGCTGCGATGTCAAAGGCGCGACCATCGAGGGCGAGCGTCTTGGTCAACCCGGTCACGCCGTGTTTCGTCGTCGTGTAGGTCACGGAACCGGGGCGCGGTGATTGCGCAGAAACGCTGCCATTATTGATGATGCGGCCCCCTTGCGGCGTTTGATGCCGCATCTGCCGGAACGCGGCCTGCGCACACAAAAACATGCCCGTCAGATTCACGGCGACGGCGTCCATCCAATCGCTGACCGGGACGTCATCAATTGTTGCAGGCGGGGTGAAAATACCTGCGTTGTTGAACAAGACGTCAAGCGTCTGGTGCTGCTGCGCAAAGGTGTCGAACGCCGCCGTCACCTCATCTGGCTTTGTGACGTCGCAGGGCAGGGCGGTGGCATTTGGATAGGTTTCTGCCAGTGCCTCTAGCGGGTCGCGACTGCGTGCAAGCAGTCCCACGGTCCATCCTTTTTCCAACATGTGAGCCGCCACAGCCCGCCCAATGCCGCTAGACGCGCCCGTAATAATTGCTGTTTTCATACATCGCCGCCTGTCAGTGAAAGGGGCGCCGCTGGTGTCGCGAGGTCTGCTGTTGTCAGCGGCTCGGACGGCTTTGCCAGCATCGGGCGCACGATCCATCGAAGCTGACGTTCGGCCCGTGTGATCGCCACATAGGTCAGGCGTTTCCACAAAGGTTGCCCTGCCTCCATCCGGCCCATGCGACTGGCGGCAAAGATGTCGGGCGCGAACACTTGGACCGTGTCCCATTGCGACCCTTGCGCTTTGTGGATCGTGACCGCCGCACCATGCAGGAACGTGGCCCCCATGCGCGCGGCAAAGGGGATAAAGGGTTCCGCATCGCCCTCTTGTTCGATTTTGACAATTGAGGCTGCTGAAATCTGCGGTTCTTCTGCGCCCACAACATGCAGTTTGCTAAAGCCAGGGCGTTTTCCCGGCCCTAGATAGACGACCTGCGCACCCTTGATCAGGCCACGGGCCTCTAGGTCGAGACGGCGTTTGCGGTGTTTGACGGGCAGTTCAATTCCGTCGCAAATCAGCGGTTCTCCGGGCAGCAACTCATCTACGGGCGCGTCAAATGCACCGCGAAATGCATGGATCAGGCGGATGCGGGTGGCATTGCGCCAGACCAGTACAGGCGAGCGCGCCATCAATTCTGCCTCGACCCGCTGGGCCACCACCACACGTTCGTCACGCGCGGCGGCGTCGCGCACCATTTGTTCGAAATGGGAAAATTCTAATGAGGGATCGGCCAGAGCATGTGCCAGATCGAGGATCGGGTTGTCGGCATCTTGGCGATGCACCCGGCTGAGTGCCAGCACTTTGCCTTTGGGCAATGTCTCAAACACCATGCCGCCCGACGATTGCACCGGCGGCAGCTGTGCAGGATCACCAAACAGGATTAGGGTTGGGAAGATATCCTTGAGATCTTGGAACTGCTTTTCGTCCAACATCGAGCTTTCGTCGACGAAGCCAATATCCAACGGGTCATCGCGACGCTTCCAGCCGGTAATAAAATCTGATCCGCGCAGGCCAGCGGCAGCAAGGGCCGCGGGGATAGACGTATGCGTGTCATACGAGGTCTGCGCGCGGTCGAGCGCCTCGTCTGTTAGCCCTTCGACGTCGGGTTTTTCGCCTTGGCCCGCGAGCCATTCCGCCACTTTTTCGTACTCGGGATCATAGACCGGGGTGTAAAGGATGCGGTGAATTGTCGTCGCTGGCACGCCGCGTGTGCGCAAAACGGAGGCCGCTTTGTTGGTGGGCGCGAGTACAGCGAGGGTGCGGCGGTCTTTGCGTTTCTTGCCTTCCCAGTCGCCCGAGACGATATCAACGCCCACCTCTGCCAGCGATTTCGTCAGTTCGGCCAATAGCAGCGTTTTGCCCGAACCGGCCTTGCCAATGACGGCCAGCACGGATGATTTGTCGGTCTGGGGGGGCTGTAACAGGCTGTCGTCCAGATCGACGCCCGCAAAACGCAACGCCTCTGCGACGGTGTCCCAAGCTTCGGCTTGGTCGGGGGAGAGGGCTAACGCTGTGCTCATGATGGGGGTGTAGCGGGGCCGCGCTTTGGGGGCCAGACGCGATACGGTGTTAATGCACATCGCGGGTGCTGATCTTTAAACGGCGCTGCGTCTGACTAGTGCTGGCTCGGGCGGTCTTGCCGGCTGCGTGCTTGGGGCGTGGTTGGCGCAGGTGCGGTATCGTTCTGCGCGCTTATTTCCGCTTCGGCCACATTTTGAACCTGTGCAATGGCGTCCGCCAACATTGGCAGGTCATTTTTCAGTGCATAGGATTCAATATCCAGTAAGACGCCGCTTATCCAATTATGTTTCACGCAATTACTGCCCCCGACACTCATATCATCTTACGAAAATCTTATAGCACCGCAAAGATTAACGAATTGTTCATTTCTTATTTTGAAACACCGTCAGCGCCCCAAAACAAACTATCAAATCGCCCGCTACCGGCGGAAGGCTGTAAAGACGGCGGAGGCCAGCCAACCTGCCGCAATCGCGATGGACAATGACAACAGACCGTAAAGCGCCGCTTTTTCATGCGCTAGATTGTAGAGAATACGCTCTAGCCCGACCTTTTCCACCAGAATGCTGGTTTGCAACATGTCGACGACCTGCCCGTCACGGGTCAGGAATATCCGGGTGGGATAATCGCCCTCGGTCAGATTGGCGGGCAGCGAAATGGTCGTGTTAAACAAGGTGCTTTCGCGAAAACTGATTGTGTTTTCCAGCGTTTGGTACAGGCCTTCGCCTGCGCGGATGCGGATCAATGCATCAGTGAAATCCCCCGTACCACCGCCGATGGTTTCCATCGACCGGATGACGCGGGGCAGGGTGATCGAATGGGTCAGGTCTTCGGCGTCATTAAGCAAATCGGACATCGGGGCCGATGTCGCGACAGCGTAAAACGACGGCGCCGCCTCAATTTCAGAGGCTTCCGTATTCACCCAAATTCCGAGCCGACGATCCTTTTTGCGCACTGTGATCGGCTTGAGCGGGCCAGATACGGCAATAATGATCCCCAAATCGCCGCCGATAAGCGGTGCATCGCGCTTAATTGCGCCAAAGATCTGCAAATCGACACCATCAAACGTGGCGCTGATGCCAATAGATTCTTGATCTAGGCCAAAAACGATTTCTTGCGCTTTCACCGGCAGGGCGAAAATAATCAGGAGGGCTACAAACAGACGGATCATCATCAGTGCCCCCCCTCTAGCGCGATTGAGAACAATTCATTTGGCCGCAACAATAGGTCAAACGCCAATTGGCCGCAGACCCCTAATACCATGATGGCCAACAGAATGCGCAATTGCTCTGCCTTCATTTTGGCGCCGATTCGTGATCCGATCTGCGCGCCGATGACGCCCCCGATGATCAATAAAACGGCCAAGACGATATCAACAGTGAAGTTGGTCGTGGCGTGCAGCATCGTGGTGAAGGCGGTGACAAAAATGATCTGGAACAGCGATGTGCCGATGACAACTTTTGTTGGCATTCCAAGCAGATAGATCATCGCGGGGACCATGATAAACCCGCCTCCGACCCCCATGATCGCGGCCAAGATACCCACAACCATGCCAACGATCAGGGGTGGAATGATCGAAATATACAGGCCCGAGACCCGGAATTTCATCTTAAACGGCAGGTTATGCACCCAATTGTGCCGCTTGCGGGCTGGGGGTTTGCCGCCTGATGCTTTGGATTTGCGAATGGCATTCAGGCTCTCGATAAACATCAAACTGCCGACCGCCCCGAGGAAGACGACGTAGCATAGTTTCACCAGCAGATCGACCTGACCCTGCGAACGCAGGTAGTTGAAGATCACAATGCCACAGGCTGATCCCACCAAGCCCCCGACGAGCAACACGGTGCCCATCCTGAAATCAACGAGCTTTCGTTTGATGTTGGCGAGAACGCCAGAAAACGACGATGCGACGATCTGATTGGCCTCGGTCGCCACGGCAACCGCCGGCGGGATGCCGATAAAAAACAACAGCGGCGTCATTAGAAACCCACCGCCGACACCGAACATGCCGGACAAAATGCCCACAAGCCCGCCTAGTCCCAGTAAGAGAAAGGCGTTCACCGATATTTCGGCGATGGGAAGATATACTTGCATGGGCGTGGTTCCAGCGATTGAAGGCCGCTTTTGACTGTTACAACGCTATTATGACCATCGAGTCAAACGGTCGGGACGAGAATGCCGGGTCCGCCTTTGCTGGATCTACAGCCGTGTTGGTTTTGGACTTAACGTTCCTTGACATAGGGCTCCCCGCCCGCGCGTGGTGGGATGGCTTTGCCGACGAACCCGGCAACTGCGATGACGGTCAGAATGTAGGGTAGGGATTGTATCAGCTGAGTCGGCAATTTGACCGATTGTGTGATGCTCTCGACGGACACCCCGATGCCAAGCGCGATGGCGACAAAGATCGCCGAGAGTGTCCCGAGGACGATCACGTCGATCTTCAGATTTCGCAGTGCATAGACCATCATCAACGCGGATGAGACGAGCAGGAATGCGATGATCCCAAGGGCCGGCACGCGGATGTCGGGGAAACGGTTTTCAATTGCGAAAAACAACCCGAACAGCAGGCAGGCCCCGAGCGCATACCACGGCCGCCACTTGGCAAAGATCAACGCCGCGAGCGCGATAAAGCCCCGGTTGGCTGTCATATCCTTGGTAAATCCCGCTTGCACGGCCGTCGACAGATATGCCCCCGCAATCCCGCAAAGCACGCCACAGATGCCCACCGCCGCGTAGCGCAGACCCACGACCGATATGCCCGCCGTGTCAACCGCCGCTGGATTTTCGCCCACCGCGCGCAGGCGCAGGCCAAACCGTGTACGGTAGAGCACCCACCATGACAGCGGCACGGTGAACAAGGCGAGGTAGACGAGGATCGTGTGGCCTGAAACCAGTTCGGAGTAGAATTGCATGCCGGGGCTCGCGTCGCGCATTTCGCGGATACGGGTAAAGGCGCCGGGCCAGTCGATGCTCTCGAAACGACCCCCTTCGAGCGTGCGACCCGCGTCGTCGCGACCCGATAGGGACGGGGTGCGGCCGCCTTGCGCGAACCATGATTGGGCGATGACGACCGTCAGGCCCGCCGCAAGGAAATTGATCGCCACGCCCGAGATAAGCTGATTGCCCCGGAAGGTGATCGACGCAAGGCCGTGGATCAACGATAGCACGAGCGAGGCCGCGATACCCGCCATCAGGCCGATCCAGACGGGGGCGATGTAGTGGACGGGTTGCTCTTGCATCGTGCAGACATTGCGGGCGTCGCAGACCTCGGCCTCTATATAGCCGCCCATGGGGTTGAACGCGAAATGCGCTGAGATCGCTGCGGAAAAGAACGCGGCGGCCAGCATTTTGCCCTCTAATCCGATGTCAAAAATGCCCGCGCGCTCGGAAAACAGGCCCGCAAGGCAGGCCAGAAGCAGTGGGATTGCGAGGCGGATTGCCCCGTCGCCCACTTGGAAAAGAGTGAGGAAATCCATGGGCCTACTCCGCCGGTACTTGGTCGCGCGCAGGGCTGCGGAACACATCAAAAAGTTTGATCAGGGGCGCACGGACCATATCGTCGAGCGCGCCGGTGAACATGATCACGAGGGCTTGGATCACGACAATCATCTCGCGCGGGATTGAGGTCCAAAGCGCTAGTTCTGCGCCCCCTTGGTATAGAAACCCAAACAGGATCGCGGCCAGAAAGACGCCAAACGGGTGGTTGCGTCCCATCAGTGCGACGGCGATGCCGATGAAGCCTGCGCCCTCGGTCGCGTTCAATACCAGCCGTTCGGCTTCGCCCATGACGTTGTTGATCGCCATCAACCCCGCCAACCCGCCCGAGATCAGCATCGCGATCATCGTGGTATTGATCGGGTCAATCCCTGCGTATTTGGCCGCCGATTCCGAATGGCCAAAGGCGCGGATTTCATAACCCAACCGCGTGCGCCAAATCAGCACCCAAACGCCAAAACAGGCGATGATGGCGATCAGCAGCGAGATATTTGCGGGGGTGCGACCAAACATATCAATGCCAAACATGCCCAGCAAATCCCCGAGGCTGGGCAAATGCGCGCCCTCTGGGAAGCTGGCCGACGCGGGCTCCATCTGGCCCAGTGGTTTGAGCAATTCGTTGAGCAGATAGATCAGCAGGCCTGCCGCGATAAAGTTGAACATGATCGTCGTGATGACGATGTGACTGCCGCGTCGGGCCTGCAAATACGCAGGGATCGCTGCCCAGAGCGCGCCGAAAACAGCCCCACCGAGGATCGCGAAAATGAGTGCTAGCGACCAATGCGGCCACGGCACATAGAGACAGACGAGGGCGACGCCCAGACCGCCCAAAATCGCCTGACCTTCGCCGCCGATGTTGAAAATACGGGCATGAAAGGCGACCGCGACGGCGAGGCCTGTGAACATGAAATTCGTAGCATAATAAAGGGTATAGCCCCAGCCATAGCTGCTGCCCAAGGCGCCCGAGACCATCAATTTGACGGCCTCAACAGGGCTCTCGCCGATGGCGAGGATGACCAGCGCCGAGAGGCCAGCGGCCAGCAATAGCGAGATCAGTGGGATCAGGATTACGTCGGCCCATGCGGGAAGTTTGCCCATTTACGCGGCCTTTCCGGTCATGCCCGCCATCAACAGGCCAAGCTCTTTTTCATCCGTCTGATCGGGCAAGCGTTCGCCCATAATGCGCCCGTCGAACATCACCGCGATGCGGTCTGCGAGCGATAGGATTTCTTCCAATTCGACCGAGACCAACAGGATTGCCTTGCCTTGGTCACGCAGGGCGACAATCTGTTGGTGGATAAATTCGATCGCCCCGATGTCGACACCGCGCGTCGGTTGACCGATCAGCAGCAGGTCAGGATTGCGCTCAATCTCGCGGGCGAGCACGATTTTCTGTTGGTTACCGCCTGAGAAACTCTTGGCCTGCAATCGTGGATCAGGCGGGCGCACGTCAAAGCGTTTCATCTTCTCGACCGTGTCCGCCTTGATCGCGGCATTGTCCATGAGCAGGCGTGATTTCTGGTATTTGTCGTCGTGGTGATAGCCAAACGCGGTGTTTTCCCACGCCATGTAATCCATGATCAGACCTTCGCGTTGGCGGTCTTCGGGGACATGGGCGATGCCGCGCGCGCGACGGCTTTGCCCGTCAGACAGCTCGCCGGTGATGTCGATCTCGGTGCCGTTGAGCAGCACAGTGCCAGTGCCTTTTTCATAGCCGCCGAGGACTTCGAGCAGTTGTGATTGACCGTTGCCCGCGACACCCGCAATGCCCAGAATTTCGCCCGCATGCACATCGAGCGACACGTCTTTCACGCGGTGGACGCCCGCGTCATCGGTGACGTTCAGATTGCGGATTTCGAGGATTTTCTGTTTCGGTTGTGCGGGTGTTTTATCCACGCGCAACAGCACCTTACGTCCCACCATCAGTTCGGCCAGATGCGCAGGCGAGGTCTCAGATGTTTTCACAGTCGCCGTCATTTCGCCGCGCCGCATGACGCTGACAGTGTCGGTCGTGTCCATGATCTCGCGCAGTTTATGGGTGATCAGGATGATCGTTTTACCCTCTTCGCGCAGGCGGTCGAGGATGCGGAACAATTGGTCTGCCTCGGCGGGGGTCAGCACGCCCGTGGGCTCGTCGAGGATCAGGATTTCGGCCTGCCGGTAGAGCGCTTTGAGGATCTCGACGCGCTGCTGCATACCGACGCCGATGTCCTCGATCACCGCATCGGGATCGACGTTCAGCTCGTATTCATCCGCCAGCGCTTTCAACTCACGGCGTGCGCGGCGCAGTGAGGGTTTTAGCAAGCCGCTGTCCTCGGCCCCGAGCACGATATTCTCAAGGACCGTAAAGTTCTCGACCAGCTTAAAATGCTGGAACACCATGCCGATACCCGCCGCAATCGCGGCTTGGCTGTCGGTGATGTTTTTCAGCTCGCCATTGATATAGACCTCGCCAGCGTCGGCTTTGTAGAACCCATACAGGATCGACATCAGCGTGGATTTGCCCGCGCCGTTTTCGCCGATGATGCCGTGGATCGTGCCGGGCATGACGCGGATCGAGATGTCTTTGTTGGCTTGCACGGCGCCAAAGGCTTTGGAAATGCCTTTTAATTCAATGGCGGGGGCTGTCACTCGGGCGCCCCCAGCCCGACAAATCCGATGATGCGCGTCAGTTTGCCTGCGGCATCGGCCTCAATGATATATTGGCCCAATTGCGCCTGATCGCCTGCGCCAAACTGTACGGTCGCGCGGGTGAACTCCAGAGTTTTGCTGATGTTGGCGACCGTGACCGGCATGCCGGGCGCCATTTTGGAGAACATGCCGACATAGTCTTTCAACGCGGTCGGGTCCGTGACGGGCGCATCGGTGCGGGGATCTGCGTAGAAAACGGTGTCCGACAAGCAGCTGTCGAGCTGGGCTGTGCGCGCGGTTTCGTCTTCCACGCTCCAGGCTGTGAAAAAGTCTGTGATGGCGTCGCTCATGGTAAATCCCCCCGGAATAAGACGTAAAAGGCCGCGCCGATGGATCAGCGCGGCCCTGTTGTTTTGGCCGAAATCGGTTCTTTAGAACTCGATGGCGGGGCAGGTTTCGTCGGACATATAGTCGTGGACGGCCAGCGCACCGGCTGTAATCTCAGCAGCGGCGGCATCGACGGCGGCCTGCATATCAGCGCTCACCAAATCTGCGTTGAATTCGTCGATGGCATATCCAACACCACCTTCTGCAAGTCCAAATGTGAAGATGCCTGTCTCCAAATCATCACCAGCAGAAAACGCATCATATACAGCATTGTCTACGCGCTTCAGCATTGACGTAAGTACCTGGCCCGGGAAGAGATAGTTCTGGTTGCTATCAACTCCAATTGACAGGATGCCTTCATCAGAGGCTGTTTGCAAAACACCAATTCCGGTACCGCCAGCCGCGGCAAATACGACGTCAGATCCTTGGCTGATCTGCGCCAGCGTCAATTCCGAACCTTTCACTGGATCATTCCACGCCGCAGGTGTGGTGCCGGTCATGTTCGAAATGACACTCGCGTCTGGGTTGGCTGCAACGACGCCTTGTGCGTAGCCGCAGGCAAAACGACGGATCAATGGGATATCCATGCCACCCACGAATGATACCGTATCAGTCTCAGACGCCATACCCGCCATCATACCCACGAGATAGCTGCCTTCGTGCTCAGAAAAACCGATAGCGCGAACGTTTGGCAAGTCGATCCAGTCAACATCAATGACCACAAAATCGGTATCGGGATAATCCGCCGCAACTTCGCTCAATGCATTCGCAAATGCAAAGCCTGCCATAACAATCGGTGTGTTGCCCGCTTCTGCAAAGCGGCGCAGGGCCTGCTCGCGCTGTGCGTCTGATTGCAGCTCGACTTCAGCGTAGCTTCCGCCGGTTTCCTCGGCCCAACGCTGTGCGCCGTTATAGGCAGATTCGTTGAAGGATTTGTCGAATTTACCGCCCAGATCGAAGATCAGCGCAGGGTCGGCCATCACGGCTGTGGTGCTCAATGCGGACAGCGATACCGCGCCCAGCATGGATTTCAAAACGTTCATCATCGTCTCCCAGGTTTGTCAGCAGAAGGGTTGGTCCCCTCTTCATTCTCCAAGCCCGCACAAATGGGGGCTGAATCACCACCCGATAAGGCAATGCCAGCGGCCTAGGGTCAACCGCATAATCACCTCTTGCGCCCTGGGCGCGGTTGGGCGGGCAGCTTAAGTTAGGTCTTTGCGTAAAATCAGTGCGTCGGTCTTGGGTCCGTCGCGGTGTGTGTAATACGCGGCCCGCTGTCCCACTTGGTGAAACCCGCACGATGCATAGAGCGCACGTGCGGCGGCGTTGGTGGTGTCCACTTCAAGGAAAACCGCTATTAGATCAGGGACGTAGTCGGGGAAGTGGT
>CALHAP010000231.1 GCA_937931795.1 uncultured Paracoccaceae bacterium | reverse complement strand
AGACATTTCTAAATCAAGCTGATAGAAATCTGTTGGCGAGCGATCCGCGCGGGGATCTTCATCGCGAAAACACGGGGCGATCTGAAAGTATTTATCATAGCCCGATACCATAATCAGCTGTTTGAACTGCTGCGGCGCTTGTGGAAGCGCATAGAACTTGCCGGGATGCTGACGGGACGGCACGAGAAAATCGCGCGCGCCTTCAGGGCTGGACGCTGTGATAATCGGTGTCTGGTACTCGCGGAATTCCTTGTCCCACATTCGCTTGCGCATGCTCGCCACCACATCAGACCGCAGCGCCATGTTGCGCTGCATCTTCTCGCGGCGCAGGTCCAGATAGCGGTAGGCCAGACGCGTGTCCTCGGGGTATTCCTGCTCGCCAAACACCTGCAACGGCAGATCGCCCTGCACGGCACCCAGCACTTCCATATCGCGGATGAACACTTCGATCTCGCCGGTGGGCAGCTTGTCATTGACCAGCTCGGGCGCGCGGGCCTTTACCTCGCCGTCGATGCGAATACAGAACTCGGACCGCAGCTTTTCGACCTCGCCAAACACAGGGCTGTCGGGGTCGCACAGCACCTGAGTGATACCGTAGTGATCGCGCAGGTCGATAAAGATGACGCCGCCATGATCCCGCCGGCGATGGACCCAGCCCGACAGACGAATGGTCTCGCCCACGTTGGCAGATGTCAGGGCGGCGCAGGAATGGGAACGGTAGGCGTGCATCGGGCAAATCCTCAAGGAAACGGGCGTTAACCCGATACACCCCCTGCGCTGTTGGAAGTCAAGCCGCCTGTTCGGCTAGCTCCACCGCATCAGGCCCCAACCATTCGTTCACCGTCACACCGTCGGGAAAGGACAACCCTTGGGCCGCGATACCCGGAAAGCCCAAAGTGGTGATCCCCGCTGCCAGCGCACTGCCCGCCGAGACAGGCGTGTCCTCAATCGCGACAGCAACGCCCGCATCAACGCCCAGCGCATCAAGGGCCGCGTGATAGATGTCAGGTGCGGGTTTCGGGGCATCCACCATACTGGCATCCCCCACAAAATCCAGCATCGCGCGGGGAAAGGCGTCGCCCATCGCGTCCAGTATCGCGCCCGACTGGTTGGCCCCTGTCGAGGTGACAAAGCCCACGCGCAGCCCGCGATCTTTGGCGGACTTGATCAGGGCCACAATGCCGGGACGCGGGGTGACGCCTTCTTCACTCAGCAGCTGCGCGAAATGCCTGATCTTGGCGGCATGCAGGGCTTCGGCATCGACCTCTTCACCGCGCGCCTCGGCATAGCCCGCGATCCGTTTGCGCCCGCCTGAGGTCCGTAGCATTTCGGTGTACTCAGGATCGGTCCATTCCCATGACAGGCCCGCTTCAGCAAAAGCCGCATTAAACGCGCGCCGTTGCAGATCATGGGTTTCAGCCAGCACACCAACAGAGCCAAGCAAAAGGGCAGAATAAGACATCACATTCTCCAATATCAGGTTGAACGTGAGGTAGAGGGGCGCCCGCCCTCGTCCATCAAAAAGGATGTATCTCTTTAACTGGCAGCGAGCGCCGGGTCAGGCGTCGGCCAGCATGAACGCGAATTGACACGAGGTATCGCCCTTGCCCTCGCATTCCATCTCTCGGCAGATCAATCGGTCATCGACCAGTGATTGAAACAAATGCTCAAACAGCGATTCCTGCCAAAAACTACTGGCGACATCATAGGCACCTGTTTTGGCCAATGGGTTGCCGACGATCTCAAATTCCATCTCGGCGCGG
Organism: uncultured Paracoccaceae bacterium; assembly: GCA_937931795.1. Taxonomy (GTDB): domain Bacteria; phylum Pseudomonadota; class Alphaproteobacteria; order Rhodobacterales; family Rhodobacteraceae; genus JALZWD01. The sequence goes on along the minus strand of CALHAP010000231.1, from coordinate 5,492 downwards.
ACAAAAAACCGACCCGATCCGGCAAACATCCAGGCATGCTGCCCCGCCCATCGGCCCAACAGCCACGCGGCCACAGTCCAAGGGGCGGTAGACATTAATGCGCGCCCCTTGCTGGAAAACTGATGGGCCATCAGCAGATCAGCGGCCCCCACACCGGCACGACGCAAAATCTCTTCGCCTTGCTTGGGGTACAGGCTCAAAACAGCATGATGCAATCGGGCGGCTTTTTCCTCGCGCAGCGGTTCGTCATCGGCGGGGATACGGTACTATTCAGCTGCCTGCGCGACGCGCCCCATTTTGGCATCGCCCAAGACAACCGTACCCGCGTCTATCACCGTAGTGACAGATTGCGGGGACAGAAATCCGCGACTTTGCGGTCTGCGCTGGTAGCCACTGGGAAGCCTGACCAAAAACAATCCTCGTCTTTTCGGCCCATTTAATCCAACTCGCGGTGGGCTTGGGTTAAATTACAGGGGCCTGCGCGATCCTCCAAACACAATCTGACACCTAAAATGTCAATCAAACTGGACAACCGGGCGGGGACGCGGCTCAAATACGCATTCGCCCCCCTTTGCCCTTGAACCCTGCGGCCCCCTGTCTATAACCCCACAAGATTTGCCCGAACGGGGGCAAAAACTGCTGCAAACATTGGGGTCCGACATGCCAAAACGTACCGATATCTCCTCCATCATGATCATCGGGGCCGGACCCATCGTCATCGGACAGGCCTGCGAGTTTGACTATTCGGGCGCCCAAGCCTGCAAAGCCCTGCGCGAAGAAGGCTACCGCGTCATCCTCGTCAACTCGAACCCGGCGACGATCATGACCGACCCCGGCCTCGCGGATGCGACCTATATTGAACCCATAACCCCCGAAGTCGTGGCGAAGATCATCGAAAAAGAACGCCCCGACGCGCTGCTGCCCACCATGGGTGGACAAACAGGCCTCAACACATCGCTGGCCCTAGAGGAAATGGGCGTCCTAGAAAAATTCGGCGTCGAAATGATCGGCGCCAAACGCGAAGCCATTGAGATGGCCGAAGACCGCGCCCTGTTCCGCGACGCAATGGACCGTCTCGGCCTAGAAAACCCAAAAGCCACGATCATCACCGCCCCCAAGGACGCCAATGGCAAGCAAGACCTCGACGCGGGCGTGAAGCTGTCGGTGGACGCCATCGAATACGTCGGCCTGCCCGCGATCATCCGCCCTGCGTTTACGCTCGGCGGCACAGGCGGCGGCGTGGCGTATAACCGCGAGCAATACGAGCACTTCTGCCGCTCCGGCATGGACGCCTCACCCGTGGGCCAGATCCTGATCGACGAGTCGCTCTTGGGCTGGAAAGAATACGAGATGGAGGTGGTCCGCGACACCGCCGACAACGCCATCATCGTCTGCTCGATTGAAAACGTCGATCCCATGGGCGTCCACACCGGCGACAGTATCACCGTGGCCCCTGCCCTGACGCTGACGGACAAAGAATACCAAATGATGCGCTCGGCCTCGATCGCCGTGCTGCGCGAGATCGGCGTGGAAACAGGCGGGTCCAACGTCCAATGGGCGGTCAATCCCGCCGACGGGCGCATGGTCGTCATTGAGATGAACCCCCGCGTGTCGCGCTCGTCCGCGCTGGCGTCCAAAGCCACCGGTTTCCCGATTGCGAAAATCGCAGCAAAACTCGCCGTCGGCTACACGCTCGACGAGCTGGACAACGACATCACAGGCGTCACCCCTGCGTCGTTCGAGCCGACGATTGACTACGTCGTCACCAAAATCCCTCGTTTCGCGTTCGAGAAATTCCCCGGCTCCGAGCCGTTCCTGACCACGGCGATGAAATCCGTTGGCGAAGCCATGGCCATCGGCCGCACCATCCACGAGAGCCTGCAAAAAGCGCTGGCCTCGATGGAGACGGGCCTCACAGGTTTCGATGAGATCGACATCCCCGGCGCGCCTGATCCCGCGGCCATCACCAAGGCTCTGGCCCAACAAACCCCCGACCGCATCCGCGTCATAGCACAAGCCATGCGGCACGGGTTGACCGACGAAAACATCCAGCGCGTCACAGCGTTCGACCCGTGGTTCCTTGCCCGCATCCGCGAGATCATCGACGCCGAAGCGGTCGTGCGCAAAGACGGCCTGCCCGTCACCGAAGACGGCATGCGCGCGCTCAAAATGCTCGGCTTCACCGACGCACGCCTCGCGATCCTCACAGGCCGCGATGAAGACAACATCCGCCGCGCCCGCCACAACCTCGGCGTCACGGCGGTGTTCAAACGCATCGACACCTGCGCCGCCGAATTCGAGGCGCAAACACCCTACATGTATTCCACCTACGAGGCCCCCGTCATGGGCGAGGTCGAATGCGAAGCCCGCCCCTCGGACCGCAAAAAAGTCGTCATCCTCGGCGGCGGTCCCAACCGGATCGGGCAGGGAATCGAGTTCGATTACTGCTGCTGTCACGCCTGCTACGCGCTGACCGATCAGGGCTATGAGACGATCATGATCAACTGCAACCCCGAGACGGTTTCGACCGACTACGACACCTCGGACCGCTTGTATTTCGAGCCGCTGACCTTCGAGCACGTCATGGAAATCCTGCGCGTCGAACAAGACAACGGCACGCTGCACGGCGTCATCGTCCAGTTCGGTGGCCAGACCCCGCTCAAGCTGGCGAACGCGCTACAAGACGCAGGCATCCCCATCCTCGGCACCACGCCCGACGCGATTGATTTGGCCGAAGATCGCGAGCGTTTTCAAAAACTTGTGAACGACTTGGGCCTCAAACAACCCGTCAACGGCATCGCCAGCACCGACCAGCAAGCGCTCGACATCGCGGACGACATCGGCTTCCCGCTGGTGATCCGCCCGTCGTTTGTGCTCGGGGGGCGCGCCATGGAAATCGTGCGCGACATGGATCAGTTGCGCCGCTACATCTCTGAGGCGGTCGTGGTCTCGGGCAAATCGCCCGTCCTGCTCGACAGCTACCTCTCAGGGGCCACCGAAATCGACGTCGACTGCCTGTCCGACGGCACCGACACCCACGTCACCGGCATCATGCAGCACATCGAAGAGGCGGGCGTCCACTCAGGGGATAGCGCCTGTTGTTTGCCGCCGCACACGCTCAGCGCCGAGATCATCACCGAAATCCGCCGCCAAACCCGCGCCTTAGCGCTCGCTCTTAATGTGGTCGGCCTGATGAACGTCCAGTTCGCGGTCAAGGACGGCGAGGTCTACCTGATCGAGGTCAACCCGCGCGCCAGCCGCACCGTGCCTTTCGTCGCCAAGGCCACCGATAGCGCCATCGCCTCCATCGCCGCGCGCCTCATGGCGGGTGAGCCGCTGTCCAACTTCCCGCACCGCGCGCCCTACAAAGACGTCAGCTACGACACCGCCCTGCCGCTCGCCGATCCCTTCACGCTCGCCGATCCGAACACCCCGTGGTTCAGCGTCAAAGAGGCGGTGCTGCCGTTCGCGCGCTTCCCCGGTGTGGATACGATCTTGGGTCCGGAAATGCGCTCGACGGGCGAAGTCATGGGCTGGGACCGCAACTTCCCCCGCGCGTTCCTCAAGGCGCAGATGGGCGCGGGCACGGTCCTGCCATCGGGCGGCACGGTCTTTGTGTCGATCCGGGACGCTGACAAGACAGAAGACATGGTCAAAACCGCAAAAATCCTCATGGACCAAGGGTTTACCATCCTCGCGACGCGGGGCACGCAGCTCTGGCTGGCGTTCCACGGCATCGACGTCGAGCATGTGAACAAAGTCTACGAAGGCGGGCGCACCATCGCCGACCGGATGAAAGACGGCGACATAGCCCTCGTCTTCAACACCACCGAAGGCGCGCAAGCCGTCGAGGATTCACGCTCCATCCGCACCATCGCGCTCTACGACAAAATCCCGTATTTCACGACAGCGGCGGCAGGACATGCGGCGGCGCTGGCGATTGAAGCGCAGGCTGAGGGGGATGTTGGGGTGAGAAGCTTGCAGGGGTGACTAAGTCTGATTGACACAACATATAGATATTTAAGTCGTCAATTCCTACATATGGTATAGAATTGGGCAGATGAAGTCTTTCCGAGTTTTTATCACTTGCAAACTGCGAGTGCCAAGTCTATTGGTGTCTTATAGGAGACAATAGAGATGGCGAACGATGTCGATTTGAGACAATTTTTAGAGCAACGCGAAGAACTAATCGTGCGGAAGCGCGAAGAGTTAAAGCGTGAGCTTGAGGAATTGCGGCACGTTAGAGCCAGCCTTGAAAGCGGTAGGCATATGTTGGCTCGCAATGAGCACCGCGAAAAGTTGACTATAAAAGAAATGATCAGGGCTGTACTTGAACAAAACCCCACTGGCGGTACGTCCGATCAAATAGTGTCGTGGATCAGTCAGACGTTCGATAATGAAGTCGCCAGAAGCAGTCTATCACCTCAACTATCCCGTCTCAAATCTGAGGGCGAAGTTGATCTTGACGATGAACTTGGTAAATGGCGCCTTCGTTACCATAGCTCTGGTAAAAACCTAGCCCAAAAGATGCGAGAGCGAGACGAAGAAGTTCATCGCGAGCATCTGAGAACAATAGGCAGAATTGGAGGACAATACTAGAAATTTAAAATAGAAAAGGCCAGCGTGAACGCTGACCCCCCCCTAACAAAAACACGACGCAAGAAGCTGTGTGCTTTCATTTGTGCAACAATAAATTTGCATAGTTTCTTGTGTCTTTCAACCCAGAAAGGGAAACGAAAGATGGCACGTTTTTACGTGAACAAGAATGCTCAGGCCAATGGTGACCATGAAGTACACACTTCAGGGTGTGCATGGATGCCATTGACTGAGAACCGCATATACCTCGGTGACTTCTCAACGTGTGGTCCAGCAGTAAAGGCGGCCAAAAAGCACTATACTCAGTGCAATGGCTGTTACTACTGCTCAAAATCCTGCCACACAAGCTAGGGAGTTTTACAATGGCTACAAATCCACCAACCGGCGATGGGCACCGCAAAGGTGCCGTTCGCAATCGCTCACAGACAAAAACACCCTCCGGTCACTACGTTAAGCGCAACGCAGACACTGGTAGGTTTATGGATGTGAAGACTTCGAGCAAAACCCCCTTCAAGGGCGTTCGAAAAGAAAAGTAAGGTGGCGGGCGGATTCGTCCGCCCCTACCCCCGCCCCTCCAAAAACACCACAGCCCGCTCTGCATCCGCGCCCTGATCGCGCTCGGTAAAAAACGTCTCAGCTCCCTTGGCCCCCACCTTTTCGGCGAGCGCCAGTGCGATGAACTGGTTCAGTGACACGCCCTCTTTGACGGCGAAATCTTCGGCGGCTTTTTTCAATGATCCGGGCAGGTTTAATGACACTCGGGCTTTCATGCGCGTATCCTCTTTAATGCATCCGCCGGGGTCCACGATGCGATGCAAAAACATTCATGTCGAGCATGGAACTCATCAGTGATTTATATTGTAGCATCCAATATGATACAAATTTACTCACGCCCC
>CALHAP010000230.1 GCA_937931795.1 uncultured Paracoccaceae bacterium | reverse complement strand
GGTCTCGGCGGGGCGTATCTGGGGATGGTGCGCGTGCCACAATGGACCGAAGGGGTGACGGCGGGCGCAGGCTGGATTGCGCTGGCCATCGTGGTGTTTGCCAGCTGGCGGCCCGGACGCCTCGTCGCGGGGGCTTATTTGTTCGGCGGTATCGGTGTGTTGCAGCTTAATTTACAGGCAGCGCGCGCGCCGATCCCGGTCGAGGTGCTGTCGATGTCGCCCTACATTGCCACCATCGCCGCACTTGTCATACTATCCGCACGAAAATCGGGGGGTTCCACGGCTGCACCCGCAGCATTGGGCCAACCATTCCACGCCTCGCGATAGAGGCCACCAACGGGGGAACGACCACATGAAAAGAAGAACGCTGCTGACGACGGGTGCAGGTGCTGCCATGGCTGCCGCGATGGGCATCCCTGCCCGTGCCGATGGCCACGCCAAACTGAAAGTTGGCTTTATCTACGTCGGCCCGATCGGGGATGGCGGCTGGACCTACCAGCATGACCAAGGCCGTTTGGCCGTCGAAGAGCACTTTGGCGACGCGGTCGAAACTGTTTACCAAGAGAGCGTGCCCGAGGGTGCGGACGCCGAACGTGCGATCACGCAGATGGCGCTCGGTGGGGCCAACATCATCTTCACCACCTCGTTTGGCTACATGGAAGCCACGAATACGGTTGCGGGCAACTTCCCCGACATCAAATTCGAGCACGCCACGGGCTTTATGCGCGACCATGCCAATGTTGCGACTTATGACGCGCGTTTCTACGAAGGCCGCGCAGTGCTGGGCCACATGGCGGGCCGCCTGACCAAGACGAACCGGATCGGCTACATTGCGTCCTTCCCGATCCCCGAGGTCATCCAAGGCATCAACTCGGCGTTCATGCATGCGCGCCGCGTGAACCCCGAGGTGCAGATGGAAGTGATCTGGGCCTACACATGGTTCGATCCTGCCAAGGAAGCCGACGCCGCCAAAGCGCTGATCGAGCAAGGCGTCGATGTGATCATGCAGCACACCGATTCGACCGCACCACAGGCGGCCGCTGCCGAGGCAAACGAGGCGGGTGGCGAGATCTACACCTTCGGGCAGGCGTCTGACATGTCCGCCTTCGCGCCAATGCCACGCGTGGCTTCGATCATCGACAACTGGAACCCCTACTACATCAAGCGGGTACAGGACGTCATGGACGGCACATGGGAGAGCGGCCATTCATGGGGCGGCATGGCCGAGGGCGAAGTCGAAATCGGCACGATCACCGACGCGGTTCCGGCGGAGGTGAAAGCCGAAGCTGAAGAGATGATCGCAGCCATCACATCGGGCGACTACCATCCGTTCACAGGTCCGATCACCAAGCAGGACGGCTCAGTCTTCCTCGCAGAGGGCGAAGTCGCCACTGACCTGCAACTCGTTCAGATGGATTTCTACCTCGAAGGTATGCTGGGCGATATCCCCAGCTAACCCCATTGCAAAGCGTTGTGGCCCCTATCCGGGGGCCGCAACACGGCCCACATCAAAACTGGCGTTCGCCGGTTTCAACAATCTCCGCGACCTCACCGATGTGATCGACAGTCAGGGGCTTGTGAATAAATTTCTTCACCACCGAATATGACGCCGCGCGATCGTGATCGCTGGGATTAAGGGACGTGGTCAGCATCACGACCACGAGCTTGGCAAATTCTTCGCCGAATTCGGCAGTTGCCGCTTCCAGAAACTCAAAACCGTTCATGCGGGGCATGTTGATGTCGAGAAAGATCACATCAATTTCGGGGCAATCTGGTTGTTTAAGGAATTCCAGCGCGTCTTCCGCCATGGAAAACGTCATTATTTTGTGCACGACGCCCGAGCGCTCCAAAATCCGCTGATAGATCATTTGGTCAATTTTCTCGTCATCGACCAGCACGGCCAAACCAATTTCACGAATATCATGTTGTGTGGCAGCCAAAGTCATACAGCGGTCCTTGCGAGTTTTACGGTGAAACATGTGCCTTCGCCCTGTACCGAAGAGACGGTAATTTCGCCCCCGTGGTTCAGCGCAATCTTTTGACACAATGCCAATCCGAGCCCCGACCCAGAGTATTCGTCCGTAGAGTGCAGGCGTTGAAAAAGCGTGAAGATGCGTTTGAGGTGTTCTTGGGCGATGCCGATACCGTTGTCTTCAACCTTGATCTCGATGAAATTAAGGTGCTGCTCGCAATAAACAGAGATACGCGGTTGCCGCCCCTCTTGGGTAAATTTCAGCGCGTTGGCGATCAAATTCTGGAACAAGGCCATGATCTGATCGGGGTTACATGAGATCATCGGCAGATCCCCGATCTCGATGATCGCATCCGCTCGCGTTATGTCCGCCGCCAGATTTTTGAGCGAATACTGCAACAATTCGTCGAGTTTCGCGTCCTGCATTTCGGGCTGCATATCGGCGAGCTGCGTGTAGTTCATGACGCTCTCGACCATCACCTTCATCCGGTCCAGCGTGTCTTGGCTCATGTCCATAAAGCGCGCCGCATCCCCTTTCAATGCGGGGCCGAGATCGTGCCGCATCTCATTGAGCAGCAAATCCAGCGTGTTCACTGGGGCCTTTAAATCGTGGCTGATCGAATAGGCAAATGTCCTAACCTCGGCATTTGCCGCCTCCGCGACAGCGGTGGCTTCAATCGCGCGTTGCTCGGCCCGTTTGGCGGCTGTCATATCATTATGCGCGCCCAACATGCGGATCGGGCGACCCGTTTCATCGCGTATGGCCAGCCCACGGCACCGGACCCATACGGTGGACCCATTTGCATGCCGATATCGCACAAGCTGATCATAGGGTTGATCAGGATCGGCACAATGCGCATGGAAACTGTCCGTCGCCGTCTTTAAATCCTCAGGGAAGATTATGTCTTGCCATTCATCGGGGGAATGCTTGCGAGTCGCGGGATCAATCCCGAACAAGCGCCAAAATTCAGGGCTCATCCATTCATCAGCCGGGTTTTCGAGGTTCCAATACCAAATCCCATCCAATGACCCCAATTGGATAAAGCGCCATATCTCTGAATCAGCGTTCAACCGCGCATCCAGTTCGACTTTCAAGTAATGTTCGGCCTGATCTTTCACACAGCCCCCGACACAAAATGTTGCTCCTCTTTCTCTTGGGATTAATTTGTTACCATTTTATTAACGTACGCCATTCAATCCCGGTGCTTGGCTTGCGTTTTGACCCTCTGTCGCTTCAGATCGAAGGGATCGAAAGAAAGGGAGCGGCAGGTCTTGGAGCAAGATGTTTGGGACTTTATCGTCATCGGCGGCGGCATCGCCGGTGTCTCTGCGGCGGCCCGGTTAAGCGCCCTTGGATCGGTGGCCCTGCTCGAAGGCGAGACAGCGCTGGGGTATCATGCCTCGGGGCGGTCAGCGGCGCTCTATGAAGCGAACTATGGCAAAGCGTCAACAGTGGCGCTCAACATTGCCAGTCGCAGCTATCATGAAACCGCAGACGGCGGCGTACTGTCGCCGCGCGGTCTTATGTTAATCACATCAGCGGAGAAAGACGCCCATTTTGAACACGACCGCACCACAATGAAGCTCGACGAAATATCGCTGACGGATGCCCTGCACCATTGGCCAATTCTGCGACCAGAACGGGTGACGCGCGCAGCCTATGATGCGCAGGCCGAAGATATCGACACCGACCGGCTGCTCCAGAGCTTCGCCAACACGCTGCGAAAGAACGGCGGCTCGGTTTTGACCAGCCAGACCGTCACGGGATTGCACCGCGACGGTGGCCTTTGGACGATATCATCGACCACACGGACCCTGCGCGCGCGCATCGTCGTTAACGCGGCGGGGGCTTGGGCGGATCAGGTCGCTGTCATGGCGGGCATAGCCCCGCTGGGTCTGACGCCGTTGCGGCGCTCGATGGCCCGCGTCCCTGCCCCAGACGGGCATGACGTCACGCATTGGCCGATGCTTTTTGGACCGGGCGAAGACTGGTATTCCAAGCCCGATGCCGGGGCGCTGCTGGTGTCGCCCGCCGACGAAGACCCGGTAGAACCCCATGACGCCTATGCGGACGATCTGGTCTTGGCCGAAGGATTGGCCCGATTTGAGGAAAATGTTGTCTATAATACCCCACGTTTGCTGGCGTCGTGGGCGGGATTGCGCACGTTTTCACCCGACCGCACCTTGGTTCTTGGGCCCGATCGGCACGAATCGTCGTTTATCTGGTGCGCCGGACAGGGCGGATATGGGGTGCAATCGGCACCTGCCGCCAGTCAATTGCTCGCCGATTTGGCATCAGGCCGGCAATCAGACCTTGATCTCGCAACGATTGCAGACCTCAGCCCAAACCGTTTCAGTTAGACCCGCAAAATGGGTCAAAACCTTGATCCAGCAGCCGATATTGAGCACATTTGACCCCTGCCTGCCGCATTTCACGCGCGCGGGCGGCACGTGAAATACGGGGAGCAAGATCGGAATGTTGGGACAGATTGCACACAAAGCCAGCGCAGCCATGACTGCCGTGCGAAGCGTATCGCCCAAGGCCAAAATGATCGGAACCCTCGGGCTATTGGGGGCCATTTTGGTCACTGTTGTCGCGACAACAGACGGCCAATCGCCCCGTCAAACAGCGACGAACGATCATGCAACACCATTGCTGATGAGTGTGCCTAACCTGGTGCCACTGGCACCTGCCGAGACCGCCGCCATCGCGCAGCCCAGCCCCCAGATCACCACACCCGTGAACTACACCTGCGAAGGGGCGATTGGAACAGCGCTCAGCACCTTGCAAAGCCGCCTAGACGCCGACAAAGCACTGCTTTGGCACGATGCCCGATCTGACATTACCGATGTCGTCAAACAGATCATTGACTGCCCCGCGAGCACCTTTCAGGTGCAGGGCGACCTAGAGCTTGCAGCCTTGGGTCAAGCAGACGTGGCAGTGCAATGGAATACCACCGCGCGCCGTCTCACGCTGACGACCATCACACAAAATTCCGGCATGTCCGAGGGCAGCGATGATAGCGCTCTGCGGTTTACCATCTATTCACAGACCCGCGACGCGACCTAAGCCGCGCGCGCCTTACCCATCCTGCCGGATCGTGCTGTTGTTGGGGTTGTAGGGGCTGTCCTCGACAACTTCGGCGTCAAACATCTGTCGGAACATGCGCACCTGCACCTTGGTCCCCGGCACGGCCAGCTCTGGCGGCAGATAGCCCATACCAATGCTCTTGCTGAACGCCACCGAATAGCCGCCCGACGTCAGACGCCCGACTTTGGTATCGCCATGATACAGCGCCTCGCGGCCCCATGGGTCAGCGTCCGCAGGCCCGTCGATCAACAGCGTGCAGCATTTCGAGCGTATCCCGATTTTCTCCATTGCCGCCTTGCCGTGGAAGTCCTTGCTCAGATCGACAAAACGCGGCAGATCGGCCTCCAGCGGCGTTGCATCACGGCCCAGCTCGGTGCCGAAGGCGCGGTAGCTCTTTTCCTGCCGCAGCCAGTTCTGCGCCCGCGCACCCACCAGCTTCATGCCAAACGGCTCACCCGCTTTTTCCAGCAGATCAAACAGGTAGTTCTGCATCTCAATTGGGTGATGCAGCTCCCAGCCCAGCTCGCCCGTGTAGGCCACACGGATCGCATTGACGGGGCACATCCCCAGCTCGATCTGGCGCGCGGACAGCCATGGGAAGCGCTTGTTGGACAGCGCCGTTTCGGGGTCGGCATCCTTGATCACCGCCTTCAACACATCGCGCGCCTTTGGCCCCGCAATCGCAAAAACACCCCATTTGGTGGTGACCTCTTCTTCGTTGATTCGGCCAAATTCGGCCTCTTTGTCCATGATCGCCTTGTAGAGGTAATCCTGATCATAGGCCGTCCAAGCCCCTGCACTGACAAGATAATAATCATCCTCAGCCAACCGCACGATGGTATATTCGGTCCGCGTCGTACCTGCCGCTGTCAGCGCATAGGTCAGGTTGATCCGCCCCACTTTTGGCAGTTTGTTGGTGGTGAACCAGTCGAGGAACGCGGTCGCCCCCGGCCCTGAAATCCGGTGCTTGGTGAAGGCCGTGGCGTCGATCAGGCCCACGCCTTCGCGGATCGCCTTGGCCTCGGCCACCGAATGCTCCCACCAACCGCCACGGCGGAACGAGCGGCTGTCGTGGTCGTCAAATCCAGCGGGCGCAAAGTAGTTCGGACGTTCCCAGCCGTTCACGCAGCCAAACTGCGCGCCGCGCGTCGCTTGGCGGTCATAGGCGGGCGATGTCCGCAGGGGGCGGGCTGCGGGGCGTTCCTCGTCGGGGTGATGCAAAATATAGACGTGGTCGTAGGCTTCCTCGTTTTTGCGGGCGGCATATTCGGTCGTCATCCACGCGCCGTAGCGTTTTGGATCAAGGCTCGCCATGTCGATCTCGGCCTCGCCCTCGACCATCAGTTGCGCGAGGTAATGCCCCGTGCCACCCGCCGCCGTGATGCCAAAGCTAAAGCCCTCGGCCAGCCACATATTGCGCAACCCCGGCGCAGGCCCCACCAGCGGATTGCCGTCGGGCGTGTAGCAAATCGGGCCATTGAAATCGTCCTTGAGACCCACTTCTTCCGACGACGGAATGCGGTGGATGAAGGACATATATTCCTCTTCAATCCGCTCCAGATCGAGGGGGAACAGGTCCGCCCGGAAGCTATCAGGCACCCCGTATTCAAACCGCGCGGGCGCGTTCTTCTCATATGGCCCGAGGATCCAGCCACCGCGTTCCTCACGCACGTACCATTTCGCATCCGCATCGCGCAGCACCGGATGTTCGCCATTAGTCTTGCGCCACTCGACCAGTGCGGGGTCAGGCTCGGTCACGATAAACTGGTGCTCAACGGGGATCGCGGGGATTTTGATCCCCAGCAGCTTGGCCGTCCGCTGCGCGTGGTTGCCTGTCGCTGTCACCACATGCTCGGCGTGGATCACGGCGGTCTCTTCCGAAGGGACCAGATTGCCCCCCTTCTCGACCATCTTGGTCACCGTCACATCCCAATGGTCACCCGTCCATTCATAGCCATCGACCTGCCAGCGCCGCTCGATCGTCACACCCCGCTGCCGCGCACCTTTGGCCATCGCCATCGTCACATCGGCGGGGTTTATGTAGCCATCGGTGGGGTGATAAATCGCGCCCTCCAGATCTTCGGTGCGCACCAGCGGGAAGCGGTCCTTGACCTCGCTCGGTGTCATCCATTCAAACGGCACGCCTACGGTCTCGGCGGTCGAAGCATAGAGCATATACTCGTCCATCCGCGCCTTCGATTGTGCCATCCGCAAGTTGCCCACGACCGCAAATCCCGCGTTCAGCCCCGTCTCTTCCTCCAGCGTTTTGTAGAACTTGATGGAGTGGTCGTGAATCCACGTCGTCGCGTAGGACATATTGAAATAGGGCAGCAATCCAGCGGCATGCCACGTCGAGCCCGACGTCAGCTCATCGCGTTCCAGCAGCATCACATCGTCCCAGCCCGCACGCGCCAGATGGTAGGCGATGGACGTCCCCACAGCGCCGCCACCAACAACGAGGGCTTTCACGTGGGTTTTGGCAGGTTGGGACATGGGGTGCGCTCCATCGGATTGGCTTTCACGCAGGTTTACCGATCCACGATCAGAACGCGAGAACCAGCCGACCGCTTAAAGCAGAAATGCGACATCGGCCGCATCAGTCAGGCAAACCGGACTATGCGGGCGCGCCAATCCATGCTTACCTTACGGAAAGGAGGGCACATTATGTCCAGCTTTTCGATCAAAGACGCGGCAATTCTCGCCGAGGCCAGTTATTCATCCGAGCGCATTACATCGCCCAAAGTCATCGCCTCTTGCCCGCACTCCGACGTTCAGGCGCATATTTTGGAGGGGAAAATCCTATTGTTGCCGGGGTCAAACTCGGTGCGGGACTACCTGCGGTTCAATCTGCGCCCCCTCAATCTGTTCAACCAACAATTCAGGATGGACGATGATAATACTGAAAAAGGGCACTCTGGCACCCGCTGGCACCAAGGGTTTCTGGCCTATAGCCGCGTGGTGTTTGACTGGCTCAAAGGGCCGGGGATCAAGCCGAGCTTTATCATCGGGCATTCACTAGGGGCTGCGGCGGCGCAAATTCTGTCTAAATCCTACGCGGCACCCGCTATCGCCTTTGCCGCCCCGCGTCCGAAGAAAGTCAACGGTCCGGTAAAGAACGACGGCAAATGTCTGATTCTGAACCGGGTGGATGATATCGTCCCTAGCGCCGTGCCGGGGTTCAGCCATATGGGGCCGGTCACAACGCTGAGGCCTGCGCGCAGACGCGCGTTTCCAGCGCATAGCATGACGCGCTATATCGAGATCGTCGAAGAGGCGCAGCAGGCGGGCACACTCGGGCAGCGATGGTCTGGTTAACAAAAAAGGGCTCGCCACACCGGCGAGCCCTGTCACTGATTACTCAAATTCGCAGGTGTCAGTGCTTGGAAATAAACTCATCGACTTCTTTCTGAGCTTCTTCCTTTGACTTGCCGTACTTCTCTTGGATCTTGCCGACCAACTGGTCTGCGTTGCCCTCGGCTTGGTCCAATTCGTCGTCGGTCAATTCGCCCCACTTCTCTTTCGCGGCACCTTTGAGCTGTTTCCACTGACCTTTAAGCTGATCCATATTCATGGCGTTTTCCTTTCAAATTTCTGAATGTGTCTGTGATCGTCGCGGCCTATCAGACCGGCGGTTGGCCTCTGACGGCGCGGGCCACCATCGCCAGAATGAAGAGGGCCAAGAACACAAAGAACAAGATTTGCGCGATCCCAGCGGAGGCTGAGGCGATACCACCAAAGCCAAATACCCCAGCAACAATCGCCACGATAAAGAATGTAAGTGCCCATCCAAGCATGTCGGTCTCCTTTGCTGTTTCGTTGACCAGACAACGGGACGGGACGGCAAAGGTTCCGAGAAAGTTTGCGGGGGTCTACAGAGCCGTCTTTGCCAAGTGGCTATTCGCTTTCGACCTTTTCAACCGACCCGACATCGACGATGTTTTAAACATGTAGTCTTTGCCGCCGTTCGTTATAAAAGTCCGGTTTGGTAGGTATTCAACAAACGGGCCGTTTGGGAAAGTTGATGCATGCATAGGTAAGCGCTTGCCTGACTATGAGGACGTACGTTACCGATGCAAAACGCTTAAAGGCGCACAAATATTTGATTGGCAAAGTAAGATGATTGATTTCTTGAACGGAAAGAAAAGTTTGGGCGTCACCTATTGGGTAGGCGTAGGAGGGTTTGGGCTGATCTGGCGCGCCGGAAATTGGTATATTACGCAACAGTATCTTACCGAGCAAGATCCGGCTGCGTTAGATGCTCTAGATTTCGGACATAGCGTTTTCTTTGCCGGATGTACGATCATGATACTGATACTACTTCGGGCAATGGTTAAGGCAGGTTTCAACAATCGCAAACCCGGAGTTTGGGGGTGGTTAGGCATAACAATCGCGGCAATCGGGGTCGTAAACATAGGGTATAGCACAATCGCACTACTGAACCCGTCAATAGTGACCCCCCGATTTATGCTTGTGATGGAAATTGATGAATTCAACAAGCAGCTTCCGCAAATGATGGATGCAGAAACCACAATGAACAAGGTCGATATTATTGGTGATGATCTAGTTTATTTTGTTAGTTACACATATCCAATAACTGAAAATATGATTCCTGAAATAGAACATGCCTACACGACGGACAGCATCGAAGGACAGTCGCTTTGCCACGATTTTGAAGGTTACTTTTATGGAGGGCTCGAAAGCATAAAATACGAATTTACCTACACTAACAGGTCCATTACAACACAATTGACAGCTCAAGACTGTCTATCTTTTCTTTCTGGCGAGTAACGGAAGACAATACCCAAGATACTTATAATTCGTTTAGCCTTGTGGAAGCCATCAGGCTAGATGCGTATTTTTCGCACATTGAATTTTTAAATCTAACCCAAAATATCGTTTGGTGAACTTGCACAAATTTCCGGACGCGCGCCGCCAAAAGCCCAATTCAATACCCAAGTGGTTGTCGAAGGTTTTGTAGTAACTCTTATGAGAGCGGCTATTCGTTGTGCAGCATGGGGTAAAGAAAACCCTCTCCAATCCTCCATTTTCCCACATCCAATGCCAACCCAATCCGCTCACAAAACCCCTGGCACCACCAAATCAGGCGGTCTGTGGCCGTCGTCAAATGTCTTCACGTTGATGATCACTTTCTCGCCCATCTCGATGCGCCCCTCGACTGTCGCGGATCCCATATGCGGCAGTAGCACGACGTTGGGCAACTCCCGCAGGCGCGGATTAACCTCGGCGCCGCGCTCGTAGACATCTAGACCCGCGCCCGCCAGCTCACCCGCCCGCAGCATCCGTGTCAGCGCGTTTTCATCGACCACTTCGCCGCGCGAGGTGTTCACGATCACCGCCTCGGGTTTCATCAGTTTGAGCCGCCGCGCGTTCATCAGGTGAAAGGTCGACGGCGTGTGCGGGCAGTTGATCGACATCACGTCGACGCGCGCGACCATCTGATCGAGGCTCTCCCAATGGGTGGCATTCAGCGCCTCTTCGATCTCGGGGCGCAGACGTTTGCGGTTGTGGTAATGCACCTGCATCCCAAACGCCGCCGCCCGCCGCGCCACCGCCTGCCCGATACGGCCCATGCCCAAAATGCCCAGCCGCTTGCCACCGATCCGCCCACCGAGCATCGCTGTGGGACGCCATCCCGACCAGCCGCCGCCCTGCATCACGCTCAGACCTTCGGGGATGCGGCGTGTGACGGCGAGGATCAGGGCCATGGTCATATCAGCCGTGTCTTCGGTCATCACATCGGGGGTGTTGGAGACCAAAATCCCACGCTGTCGGGCCGTGGCAACGTCGATATGATCAACGCCCGCGCCATAGTTCGCGATCAATTTCAGACGGTCGCCCGCTTGGCCCAGTAGGCCCGCATCAATCTCATCTGCGAGGGTCGGCACCAATACATCCGCGCTTTGCATGGCTGTCACCAATTCATCGCGGGACATGCCCTCATCAGAGCGGCGCAACTGCACATCGAACAGTTCGGACATGCGGGTCTCGACCGCCTCAGGCAACCGTCGCGTCACCACCACACTCAACCGTTTTCGCACCATACCGCACCCCCTCTTGGGTTTTCTTTGGACCCCGTCTCTGACAAAGTGACAAACAAGAGCGCGACACACAAGAAGATCGCGCCATAGAGGCATATTTTCGAGCGGGGCGGGTCTCATGCGATACCTACGGTTTTTCAAACTGTTGGCACTGTCAGGTCTGTTGGCAGGCCCGGTCATGGGCGAACAACTGCGCCCCGAAGCCCGCGATCTGGACCCCGTCGACGTGATATTGGCCTCCGTCAGCACAAGCCTGCCAGAGGCCGCCCCCCCGGCGCGCGCCCTGCCCGAGATCGTGGCCCCCGCATTGCCGTTGATCGGGCCAGAAACCAATCTGCCAATGCCGCGCTATGTCTCGCTGAAAGCCAGCGAAGGCAATCTGCGACGCGGTCCATCGCTGTCCCACCGCATCGACTGGGTGCTGCTGCAACGCGGCATGCCGCTGCGGGTCACCAACGAATACGGGCATTGGCGCAGGGTTTCCGACCGCGACGGCATCAGCGGCTGGGTCCACCATTCGCTGATCTCGGGCGTGCGCACGGTCATCGTTCAAACCCCGATGCTCACGCTGCTGACAGCCCCGCAATCCGATGCCCGCGAAGTCGCCCGCCTAGAGGCAAACGTCATCGCGCGTCTCTATGATTGCACGCTGGATTGGTGCGAGATCAGCGCCGACGGCTACGACGGCTGGGCCCCCAAAGCGGCGCTATGGGGTGTAGAGGCGGACGAGCTGCGGGATTAGGCGTCCACCAGCCCGCGCCCTTTCAACAACGGCTCAACCCCCGGCATCCGACCACGGAAGGCGGTGTAAAGCTCGGCGGCATCCACCGATCCGCCTGACGATAGCACGGTGTCTTCCAATCGCTTGGCCAGTTCTGCATCAAACGCATCGCCCGCTTCTTCGAACGCGGCAAAGGCGTCGGCGTCCATGACCTCGGACCACATGTAGCTGTAATAGCCGCTGGAATAGCCATCGCCTGCAAAGACATGCGCAAAATGCGGGGTGGCATGGCGCATCCGAATGGCGCGCGGCATCCCCATGTCTTCGAGGATCTCGGCCTGCTTTTGCATTGGATCCGCAGGCGGCGGACCTGCGTGAAACTCGAGGTCCACCAAGGCGCTCGCCACATATTCGACCGTGCTGAACCCCGTGTCATAGGTCGCAGCATCCAGCATCCGCTGCAACATGTCGGCCGGCATCGGCGCGCCCGTTTCGGCGTGGGTCGCAAATTCTGCCAAAACC
>CALHAP010000229.1 GCA_937931795.1 uncultured Paracoccaceae bacterium | reverse complement strand
GGGCGCGCGGCATCTGGTAAAGCGGCCCTTTTGGCGCAGGGCTAGAGTCAGGACCCTAGGCTCTTTGCGCAGCCTCAATAAAGGCCGCGATCTTCTCCGGGCTTTTGATCCCCGGCGCGTCCTCAACGGCGGACGACAGATCCAACTGACGCGCACCCGTCACTGACATCGCAGAGGCCACGGTGTCCGGCGTTAACCCACCCGCCAACATCCACGGCACGCTCCAACGGCGGCCCGCAATCAACGACCAATCAAAGGCCACGCCATTACCACCGGGGGCTGCGGCGTCTTTGGGGGCTTTTGTATCGACCAATAGTTGATCGGCCACATCGCTGTAGGCATCCAACTGCGCAAGATCAGCCGCATCGCCCACACCGATCGCTTTCATCACCGGCAGACCCACGCGCGCGCGGACCTGCGCGACGCGTTCGGGTGTCTCAGACCCATGCAATTGCACGATATCAATCGGAACGTCGGCCAGCAGATCGTCCAACATAGCGTCATCGGGATCGACGACCAGTGCTACTTTGGCGATGCCGGGCGGCACGGCAAGGGCAAGACTGCGTGCTTGGGCGTTGGTCACAAACCGCGATGATTTCGGATAGAACACAAAACCAATGTAGGCCGCCCCAGCAGAGACGGCCCCATTTAGGCCCGCCATTTCGGTCAGCCCGCAGATTTTGACACGAACATCAGTGCTCATGGATGTGGATCAGGCGCGCGCGCCGCTGTCGTCCAGCAAGGCCAGTACATCGTCTTTGCCCTCGTTCTTTTCGGACTTCAGACGACCCACTTCACGCTCAAGCCGGACCACTTCGCGCTGTTTGCGGCTGGCTTGCGAACGGAACTTATACTCGCGCAACCATTCCCAAATAAAGCCAACCAGCAGGCCGACACCGACGCCGATCAAGATCACCATAAACAACGGCAATTCGATATCAGGCGACATGCCCACAAGCTCTGCCAAGGCCTCGGGCATGGCGCGCAACGTCACCATACCACGGTTGGCCATGCCGACGATCACGAGGCAGATGGCGATGATGGCCCAAAAGGCGAGTTTGATCAGTTTCATAGCTAGCTCAATTCCCGTTCAAACGATCACGTAACAATTTACCCGTCTTAAAGAACGGCACATGTTTGGCTTCCACTTGGACAGATTCACCTGTCCGCGGGTTCCGGCCAATACGAGGATCGCGCTGTTTGACGGAAAACGCGCCAAACCCGCGCAACTCGACACGATTGCCTTGGGCCATTGTCCCAGTGATCTTGTCGAAAATAGTGTTCACGATGCGCTCGACATCTCTTTGATACAAATGTGGATTTTCATCCGCGATCTTCTGAATCAATTCTGACCGTATCATATTTCTGTCTCCCCCCGGAGTATTCTATGTGACGCAGTTCTATCCCCCATTTTCACTCAGGTCAGACAGACGACGCAAGAGTTAGATGTGCCGCGAACCGCTTTGGGGCCTGTATTATCGAATTTTTTCTGGATTTTCAGGGGAAACCAGCACCCGCCTCCCCATCACGCGCCCTTATAGAGCATTCGAACCGCCGGTTCACGCACGCGTGATTCGCGAGACGGGACAGATCATCAACGCAAAACGGCCCCGCAGATGCGAGGCCGTTTCAAGTCTTCTAACCAGCCTTGGCGCGTTTAGTCTTCCGACTTCAGCGCAGCACCGAGGATGTCGCCCAAGGACGCACCTGAATCAGACGAGCCATACTGCTCGACGGCATCTTTCTCTTCGGCAATCTCGCGGGCTTTGATCGACAGACCCAGCTTGCGGCTCTTGCTGTCGACGTTGGTGACGCGCACGTCGACCTTGTCGCCCACGCCAAAGCGCTCGGGACGCTGCTCGGCACGGTCACGGCTGAGGTCGGAACGACGGATGAACGATGTCATGCCCTCGTAGCCCACTTCGATGCCGCCATCTTCGATCTTGGTAACTTCGACAGTGATGATCGACCCGCGCTTCACGCCGCCAATGGCTTCGGCAAACGGATCGCCATCCATCGCTTTGATCGAGAGCGAGATACGCTCTTTCTCAACGTCGACTTCAGCAACCTTGGCTTGCACGATGTCGCCCTTGCGGAAGTTGCCGATGATATCTTCGCCACGGCCTTCCCATGTCAGGTCGGACAGGTGAACCATGCCGTCGATATCGCCTTCGAGGCCAACGAACAGACCGAACTCGGTGATGTTTTTGACTTCGCCTTCGACCTCGGTCCCCTCAGGATGCGTTTCTGCAAACACTTCCCATGGGTTGCGCATTGTCTGCTTGAGACCAAGGGACACGCGACGCTTAGCCGAGTCAATCTCCAAGACCATGACTTCGACTTCCTGCGAAGTAGACACGATCTTGCCGGGGTGGACGTTTTTCTTGGTCCAAGACATCTCGGACACGTGCACCAGACCTTCAACACCGGCTTCCAGCTCAACGAATGCGCCGTAATCCGTGATGTTGGTCACGCGGCCAGTGTGGCTGCTTTCCAGCGGGTACTTGGCTTCAACGATATCCCATGGATCGTCCTGCAGCTGCTTCATGCCGAGGCTGATACGGTGGGTTTCTTTGTTGATTTTGATGACCTGCACCTTGATCGTCTCACCAATTGTGAGGATCTCGGAGGGGTGGTTGACGCGGCGCCATGCCATGTCTGTGACGTGCAACAGACCGTCAACACCGCCCAGATCAACGAACGCACCGTATTCGGTGATGTTCTTGACAACGCCGTCGACCGTCTGGCCTTCGGTCAGGTTGCCGATAACTTCGGCGCGCTGCTCGGCACGGCTCTCTTCGAGGATCGCACGACGCGACACCACGATGTTGCCACGACGACGGTCCATTTTCAGGACTTGGAACGGCTGCTTGAGACCCATCAATGGGCCCGCGTCACGCACAGGGCGGACGTCCACTTGGCTGCCCGGCAGGAACGCAACCGCGCCGCCCAGATCAACCGTAAAGCCACCTTTGACACGGCCAAAGATCGCGCCGTCGACGCGCTCTTCTGCGGCGTAGGCTTTTTCCAGACGGTCCCATGCTTCTTCGCGGCGGGCCATCTCGCGGCTGATAACAGCTTCGCCACGGGCGTTCTCAACCTGACGGAGGAAGACCTCTACTTCGTCGCCAACAGCGACTTGGGCTTCTTCACCGGGTTCTGCGAATTCTTTGAGATCGATGCGGCCTTCCATCTTGTAGCCGACGTCGATGATGGCTTGTCCGGCTTCGATTGCCAGCACTTTGCCTTTGACGACACTGCCCTCTGCGGGTGTGTCAATTTCGAAGCTTTCGTTCAGGAGGGCTTCGAAGTCCTCCATTGTTGCGTTCTGAGCCAAGTTATACGGTTCCTATTTCTAGCTTTATACGGGCCACGCGGTTGTCTCCGCCGGTCTTTAGGTTTCAATTGGTCGGCCAACGCCGCCGCGAACATAAAACAACAGGGCCGGAAAACTCCGACCCCGCTCAAAAGTCTCACGCCCGCGCCTGTCTCGACGCTTCGACAGGGCGGCGTATAGGGGATGATGCCAGCCAAGGCAAGGTTGGCTGCAAACACCCGCGAACTTAGGCGCGGGTGTGCTGGTCTCTCAGGCTCACGGCTGATCTGGTCGCTTAGTTTTGGCCTACGACTTCAACGCCTTCGAGGGGCAGCGCCACTTCAGACACAGAGGCCAGAACTTGCGTATACTGCGCGCATGTCGAGGTGGTCATGTCGGCTTCATAGATGTCCACCGCCACAGACGTCATAGCGCCCATCACCACGCCAAGGTTGCTGGGGTCTTGGGCCACGAGGGCGACAGAATGATCTGAGATTTGCTGGGACAGGGCAGCCACTTCTGCGGGCGAACAGGCGAAAGCAGCAGACGACAGGGTGGAAATGGCAACAACAGCGGAAGCAAGAACCTTCATGGGATATCTTTCAAAGGGGCGGTCTAGAACATAAAAGCCAACCGCGATGAATTTATCCCGCAGTGATGGCAAACCAATCAGAGCGAATTGTGGAAGGGATGTGTTCTTTTAATAACCCTTAAGTTGCAGAACCGGGCAGAGGTTAGATTTTAGGACAACCCGGCCTTTGCGCTTTGCGAATGCACATGCCATCACGGCCCCCATGGGTACACTTTTTCTCGTCCGTCACGGGCAAGCCAATTCCGGGGCCACCTCAGAGGCCGAATATGATCGCCTGTCGGAGCGGGGCCATTTGCAAGCGAGGCACTTGGGCGACTGGTTGCGTGCGCATGAACAGCCCTTTGATCACGTCATCTCGGGCGATATGCGCAGGCATCGCGAGACGGCGGCAGGCATGGGGGTCAGCCCAGCCAAGTATGATCCACGGCTGAATGAAATGGATTACTTCGCCCTCGCCCGCGATCAAGAGGTGATGCACGACGTCGCAAAACCCGTCACCCCTGACGATTGGACGCAGCACATCCCGCACACGCTGACGGCGTGGCATGACACAGCGATCAATGGGGCCGAACCCTTTGCGCAGTTTGAAGCACGCATCGGAGCCGCGTTGGCTGACGCAGCGAAACCGGGCACGCGGGTGCTGGCGGTGACATCGGGTGGGGTTATCGCCAGTGTGATGCGCCAAACGTTGGGGTTGGGGCCTGCGCAAATGGGACACATCCTGCTGCCGATCTACAATGCCTCGCTTCATCAGTTTCACATCCGCGCTGAGGGCATCTTTCTCGCAGGCTTCAACGCGGTCCCGCATCTTGCAGCACCGGAACACGCCGAACTTCGGACACACCTCTAGCGCCGCCATAGTTTCGCCATAAAGAAACACTTTGTTTCCACGCCCCTGCATTGAACCCCGCCGAAATATGGCATCAATTGGGCGCATGGTGAGGGCTTTTTTAATCAGCGTCGGGCTTATGAGCGCGACCTCCGCTGCGGCTGAATGGCAAATTCGGCCCGCGTTCGTGGATTTGGAACCTGTGTTCGCAGAATGCATTTCCGATCCGTCACTGCATCAACCGTTCGAGACGTGTCAGACCGAGCTGGACCAAGCCTATACGCTGCGCAGGTCCGTCTCTAGCGCGCTGAAAGCCTGCGATTCGGTGGATGTCAGCGACTGCGTGCGTCAGTTTTCACTGCTCGGCCTACCGCTCGATCCGCTTGAGATCGCCGATGAATTCCGGTGCATCCGCGACCTGCCCACGGACGGCCCCCTGTCGGACCTACATTGCATCGAAGTCATTTCGCGACTGATCGAAACCGCCGATCTGACCACTTTGCACGACGTCACGATCCGCTGTGCCGGACGGTTTCTCGAATGCGGCGACCTGCAAGACATCGCAGAATCGCTCTGGGTCGACACGGTCAGCTCGACACATGGCCAATTGCGGACGCTCGTCTTGCGCAACGCACGCCAAGGCGGGTCAGAACGCGCAGAACTGCTTGATGATCGCTACCGGCTGACGATTGAATTGGCCGCCGTCGAATGCGCTTTGCGCAACGCGCACCACACAGATTTCCAAGCGGCGATCGAAGAATCGGAATGCCGCGCCGCGTTTTACGCATCCCTTTGGCAGTCCATGCACATGGTCCAGCCTTAACAGACGCCGTCCTTGCCATCCCCCCAGGTTGGCAAGGGCGTGCGACCTAAATCTCTTGGCCGCGCTCCAGCAAGTCTTCGACCAGCTCTTGATGCAGCTCGCTGCTATCGCCCCCACCAAACACCATCGCGCCGCTGGAATAGGTGGTGCCATAGGTCTTGGCGACGGTCACGGTCTGCGCGAGGCCGGAAATAAACTGATCGCGCTCCAATTCAGCGAGAGGGTGAATAAATACACCCCACAAGCGACCGTTGGCGACAGCATAGCGGGCATCAAGCGCCGCATCAAAATTGGCCTGCATCATCCGCGACAGGTCTTCCGGGGTCAGCCCCTCGGCCGAGCGGATCGGCACCATGGCGCGCATGCGGTTGGCGCGGGCATCCATAATGATCAGCACTGGAATATCATCAATCGTCATCTCGACACCGGACCCGGCGGGGCGGGCATCGGGATCAAGCGCAATCGCGATCTGCACCAACCGCTGGGGCGTCATCGGGGCCTCTGCCTCTTGGGCAAACGCAGGCGCGGCCAAAGCCACACACAACAGGGCAGCACGGATCATATCAGCAGTCCTCACTCTAGGGTTGGCACCAGCCTAGCGGGGAATGCGCACAAACCAAAGCCACGCTTTGGTGAAAGCGTGTCATCACGGGGGGCATGCAGTCTCGCCCACCTATTCTTCTGTTAGTTCGAGCATCTGAAACATCCGCTCTAGCACCCGAAACGCATCTGCAACTTTGTCAAAATTCTCCATCGCAGCATCGCAATCTAACACTGTCTGCGATCCAAGACATGGGGGCACCACAGGTGTATCGTTTACAAACCAGCTGCTAATCTGAAGCTCTAGTCCATCAGTGTGAGGCCCATTAAGCAGGACAGTTGACATCAAACTACATCCCCGCCCTCTACAGGCACCAAAAATATGTCTGTCATAGAACAATGGCTCTACCGACAAAATCAGATAAATGCTTTCAGATATTCCGGCAACATCCTCGCGCTCAAGCAATGTACCCAAGAACCAAAAACTATCACCCAACCTCGGAAACAGCTGGTCTAATTCTACAGGATCAAGTGGAAAACTGACCTCAGGCGCCCCCGCTTCCTCCAGTTTTCTGGAAAATTCGCTTTCCAAAAAGTCTAGAGCGCCGTGCTGGAAGTACCTCAGCCGCACCGGTATATGTGAGGAGAACCAATCTGCGCTCCCTCTTTCGCCAAATGGCCATGTATTGGCGAGACCCGATGACAAAAGGATCGTCTCACAGCAATTAACTGGTGAAAAAATGCGTCCGTACCCACGCAGCGGCGTTCCCCCCGTAGAATACTCGAAGGCGTGTAAGCTCTGGTTGACATTCATCGACCGATTGCCCAGTGGCTGGGTTTTGATTGTCAAAGGTATCTGAAATCGCCTCGGACCCAGATCAAGCGTCAAAAAACCTTCGGGCAACTCTGTGCAATCAATCTCGGCACAACGGGCATCCCACGCGTCATTGGTTTGCGCCCAGCCCGGAACGGACGCGGTCCAGCACATGAGCACGATTGCAACACCCCAAAAGACCCAACCCATTACGGCCTCAAACTTTGGTGCAAAGATACGCAAACTGCCCAATTCATTTCTCCAGTATATCACATTCAATCGGCAATAGAGTTTATACAAGTTATCACTATCGTAACGAATTAGCGATTTTCGCGGCTACCGCGCGGCGCATATCAGGCGAATTGTAACGAGTAGGCAAAGCCAACGAGCATATGCATCCAGTGTGTACGCCCGGTGCATAGTCTGTGTACGCCGAGAACACGGTAATTTTTGCTAACGTAGGTTAATTCTGCGCGGTGTAGGCCGCGTTCACGATCTCAATGGCGCGGGCGACGGCCTGCTCAATTGACATAGCAGAGGTGTCGATAAAAACGGCGTCGTCAGCCGCAATCATCGGGGCCTCGGCGCGGCCTGCGTCACGCGCATCGCGAGCTTTGACATCAGCCAAAACGATCTCGCGCGTGGTGTCGTGACCCTTGCCGATCAGTTCCAGATAGCGCCGTTCCGCGCGGGTCTCGGCGCTGGCGGTGACAAAAAGCTTGGCCTGGGCATCGGGGCAGATCACCGTCCCGATATCGCGCCCATCCAGCACGGCACCGCCATCGCGGCCTGCAAAACTGCGCTGAAAATCCACCAAACACTGGCGCACTTGCGCATCAACCGCAACGCGGCTTGCAGCCT
The DNA here is from genome assembly GCA_937931795.1 of uncultured Paracoccaceae bacterium. GTDB lineage: Bacteria > Pseudomonadota > Alphaproteobacteria > Rhodobacterales > Rhodobacteraceae > JALZWD01. Next base: position 7,952 of record CALHAP010000229.1, on the reverse strand, counting down.
GTGCGACCTCGGCGGTGCGCAGCGTATCGACCTGCAAATCCTCTGGTGTCAACGCCTTGGCCGCCTCGACAGGATCGGCACCCGCCAACACCTTTGCGCCCACGGCCCGGTAGAGCAAACCGGTGTCGAGATGTGCCAAGCTGAAATGGGCGGCAACCGCCTTTGAAATCGTGCCTTTCCCCGCAGCGGCAGGGCCATCAATCGCGACCAAAAATCTCATAAATAACACCTTTTCAAAGAGTTAGGAGTCTGGCAGATTTCACCATCCGACATCTTCGGCCCATTCATACATCACCACATCCGGGGTCTCATGCCCACCCGTTTTGCGGTACATTCCACGGGCCGGATCGTTGTCGCCGGTGGTCACGACCCAGACCTCGCCACAGCCCCGATCCGCCGCGATCCCGCGCAGCCGTTCGACCATAGCAGCCCCGATACCCTGCCGCTGAAAATCATCGCGCACACCGATCTCATTGATGAAAAACTGGGTGTGTTTGTCGGGGTGCAACACGGCCACACCACTTGCCATCCCCACCGCATGTCCTTGATGCATCGCGAGCACCATCTCATGGCTGCCTTGCGACAAAAACATAAACACCTGCGCGGGCTCTAGAGGGGCATCAAACAATCCCGGCTCGACACGCAGCAAAATATCGTGGTCTTCTGGACCCAGATGTAACAGCCTGATCCCGTTCACCGCGCAATTCCTCCCCAAAAGGCCCTATCCCGATGAAGCTGGCAGCCCTTGATATCATCATCACAGCACCACCAGCCCCCGGTTGGGGCGGCAGGTCTTGGATATTCACAAAGGTTACGACAGACAATGGGTTGATCGGTTGGGGCGAATGCTACGCCACCACCACAGGCCCCACCGCCATGACCCACATCATCCGCGATGTGTTTGAGCGGTATATGCTGGGGGAGAACCCTGAAAACATAGAACTTATGTATCGTCGCACCTATTCATCTGGGTTCACACAGCGCCCGGATTTAACCGTTATGGGCGCGTTCTCGGGGCTGGAAATGGCCTGTTGGGATATTTTGGGCAAAGCCCATAACCGGCCCGTCCACGCCTTATTGGGTGGAAAGGTTAACGATACCATCCGCGCCTATACGTACCTCTACCCGACCTCGTTGGATCAACTGCCCGGCTATTGGATCGACCCCGACATGGCCGCCGAAAGCGCTGCGGCGTGCGTGGCGCGCGGTTATACAGCCGTGAAATTTGACCCCGCTGGCCCCTACACGATCCGCGCGGGCCATCAGCCGTCTATGCAAGACATCACCCGCTCGACCGCGTTTTGCACCAAAATTCGCGAAGCCGTGGGCGACAGGGCCGATCTGTTGTTTGGCACCCACGGGCAGTTTTCGACCGGCGGGGCCATCCGCATGGCACAGGCCATCGCCCCCGCTATGCCGCTTTGGTTCGAAGAACCGATCCCTCCAGATAATTTTCCTGCGCTGGCCGAAGTAACACGCGCCAGCGCAGTGCCCGTGGCTGTGGGCGAACGCCTGACGACCCCAGCCGAATTTGCCGCCGCCTTGGCCGCAGGGGCCCAAATTCTGCAACCCGCGCTGGGGCGCTGCGGTGGGATATGGGCCGCGCGCAAAATCGGCATTTTGGCTGAGAGCTACAACGCACAACTGGCCCCACATCTCTATGCGGGCCCAATCGAATGGGCCGCGAACATCCAACTGGCCGCCAGCCTGCCCAATGTGTTGATGGCCGAATCCATCGAAACGGACTTTCACAGCGCGTTGGTCAAAGGCGGCCTGAAGGTCGAGAACGGCTTTATCGCAGTGCCGACAGGCCCCGGTCTGGGCATTGACGTCGATGAAGCCCTCGCCCGTGCGAACCCATACGACGGCGACGGCCTGCATCTGGAAATGTCAGAAGCGCCGGTGAGCTATCACGAGGCTAATGTCTTTGAGGGCGGCGCACCACCCAAGTTATAGAGGGCGCGGTCTGCGCGCCACACAATGTGCAGCGTCAGAAATACCGGACTTTCCCTCGCGCGCCGGGCAGGCCAAACTGCACCGATGGATACACACACCCCTCTTTATCGCCGGATCGCCGCCCGTTTGCTGGGTTGGGGCATTCGCACAGCAGCCCATGTGGTCACCGCCGTGCGCGCCGATTGGCATGGCTGCGAACCTGTCGACAAACAGCGCGTGTATTTCGCCAACCACACCTCCAACGCTGACCTGCCCGTGCTTTGGGCCGTGCTGCCGCCGCGTATTCGCGCCCACACCCGGCCTGTGGCTGCGGCTGATTATTGGCTGAAGAACCCGCTGCGGGCCTTTGTGGGCCGCGATGTGTTGAATGCCGTGTTGATTGATCGCCGCCCCGAAGCGCGCGCCGCCGGCGAAGACCCGATGAGCGACATCAATCAGGCGATTGACGACGGCGCATCACTGGTGATTTTCCCCGAAGGTCTGCGCAATATGACGGACGAAAAGCTGATGCCCCTCAAGGCTGGGATCTACAACATGGGGGTATCCAAACCCGATCTGGAATTTGTCCCCGTGTGGATCGAAAACCTGAACAAAATCATGCCAAAAGGCGAAGTGGTCCCTGTCCCATTGATCTGCACCGTCACCTTTGGCACCCCGATGTTTGTCCGCGCGGGCGAAGACAAGGACGCGTTTTTAGACCGCGCGCGGCTGGCCCTGTTGGAAACCGACCCCGATCACCGCCGCCCAAACCGCAGCCTGCCACGCGAAGGGGCAACGCTATGATGGCCGATCTCGTTACATTGCTGACCGGTGTTTTGATCTTTTTGGGGATCGCCACCGCTATCGGGCGTGTGATCGCGTGGAAATACGACCCTGACGGCACCAATCCGACGATTGACAACCTCAACGCGCGCATCATGGCGTGGTGGGCGATGATCGCAATTTTGGGGGCGGCTTTCTTGCTTGGGCGCGGGGCCGTGATTTTGCTATTCGCGTTCCTGTCTTTTGCCGCGTTGCGCGAATTTATGACGCTGACCACCAAAAACCGCGCCGACCATTGGTCCCTGCTCGCCGCGTTTTTTGTGGTTTTGCCGTTTCAATATTATCTGATCTGGATCAATTGGTACGGGCTTTATTCGATCTTTGTGCCGGTCTATGTCTTTTTGCTGCTGCCCATTTTCACTGTGATCAAAGGCGAAGAAAAAGACTTCCTAATCCGCATATCTGAAACCCAATATGCCCTGATGATTTGCGTTTTCTGCGCGAGCCATGTGCCTGCGTTGCTGACCTTGGACCTGCCGGGATTTGAGGGGCGCAATGTGCTGCTGATCGCGTGGCTGGTGATCGTCGTGCAAATCTCGGACGTGCTGCAATATGTCTGGGGCAAGCTGTTGGGTAAGACCAAAATCGCCCCCCGCATCAGCCCGTCCAAGACATGGGAAGGCTTCGTTGGCGGCATCCTGTCCGCAACGCTCATCGGCACAGCATTGTTCTGGATCACGCCCTTTTCGCCCGTGTTCGCTTTTCTGCTGGCATTGGCCGCGACCCTCATGGGCTTTTTCGGCGGTCTGGTCATGTCCGCGATCAAGCGCGACCGGGGGATCAAGGATTGGGGCCATCTGATTTCGGGTCACGGCGGGTTTATTGATCGTTTGGACAGCGTGGTCTTTGCCGCGCCGATCTTTTTCCACCTGACCCGCTACGGGTGGGCCACATGAGCTTGTTTCGCACGATCATCGCCCATCGCGCCACCCATATCGCGTTCGCCTTTGTAGCACTTGGCGGCTGGGCTTTTTGGGCCAACCGGATGCACGAGATGCCCGCCCCCCTGATCGCAGGGCTGTTGCAAGGCGTGATCTCGGCTACGATCACCATCGGCCTGCAATGGATCATTCACCGCGTCTATGGGCGCACGCGCAACGCAGGTCTGAGCATGATCACGGCGGCCTTGTTTTCGCTGGCCACCATCAGCAGTTTGCACGCCCTCGCAGGCACGCCAGAGATCATGGCCACCATCGCAATACCGTGGATGGTCGGCTGCATCTATGTCATCGCTTATACCAGTGGGCTGCACCGCCGATCCCGCGCATGACCCGCCGCCCGATCAAAACACGCGGGGCGGCGTGGGTGCAGGGGCTGGCGCGCAGGCTGGGCACCGCAGGTCTCACGCCCAACCAGATCAGCCAGATGTCTATGGTTTTTGCCGCACTCGCGTGGGTCGCGTTCAGCGCCACGACCCACAGCACCCTCACAGGCCTACCCCACCCTGCGGTGTTCTTTCTGCTGGCAGCACTGTGCATCCAACTGCGGCTTTTGTGCAATCTGCTCGACGGGATCGTGGCAGTCGAGGGCGGCAAATCCACGCCTGATGGCGCGTTTTGGAACGAAGCCCCCGACAGGCTTTCCGATGTTCTGATCCTGAGCGGGTTGGGCTATGCGGCGGGCAGCGCGAGCCTCGGCCTGATCGCAGGCGCCCTTGCCGTCAGCACCGCCTATCTGCGCGAGTTGGGGCGCGCCGAGGGGATGCCGTCTGATTTTTCGGGACCGCTGGCAAAACCACAACGCATGGCCGCAGCCACCTTTGCCGCCCTCTTGGCCGCCACGATGTCCCTAGTCGCGCCTGCGTATGTGCAAGGGCTGCTTCTTGTGGCAACCGTGCTGATCATCACGGGCACAGCCCTGACCGTCATCAGGCGCAGCCGCCGATTGATCCACTGGCTAAGCGAAAACCCATAGCCCATTTGTACGGCGACGAGACAGCTTGCCCTTTTCTACGATCTGGTATGTTCTACTCTTTGTCATGGGGCGTAGCCCTTGGGAGAGACAGCGGCGCATATTTGCGCCGCACGACATATCTGTGGAGGAGATATCATGAAAATTGCTGCACTCATTGCAACGACAGCCCTGACCGCGACGGCCAGCTTTGCCGACGGCCACAACGCTGATTGGCCCGAGAGCTTTACATTGGGCACAGCCGGTCAGGGCGGCACCTACTTTGCCTATGGATCCGGCTGGGCCAATCTGGTCGCAGAAGAGCTGGGCATCACAGGCGGCGGCGAAATCACGGGCGGCCCGATGCAGAACATGGCGCTGGTCCACACGGGCGACGCGCAGTTTGGCATGACAACGATGGGTCCAGCCGCAGAATCGATCCAAGGCACCAACCCCATCGCCCCCGGTCTGGAAATGACCGGTGCCTGCGCAATGTTCCCGATGTACCAGACACCTTTCGCCATCACGACACTGGCGTCCTCGGGCATCACCTCAATCTCTGACATTCCAGACGGCGCGAAAATCGGCTTTGGCCCATCGGGGTCCACATCCGACACCTACTTCCCGCGCATGATGGAAGAGCTGGGCGTTAATTTCGAGCGCCGCAACGGCAACTGGACCGACCTTGGGGGTCAGGTGCAGGACGGTTTGCTTGATGTCATCGCCTTTGCCGCCGGTGTGCCAACACCTGCCGTCAGCCAGCTAGAGGTGCAGACCGAGATCAACTTCATCGCGTTCTCACCAGAAGAGCAGGCGCAGATCCTCGAGACCTTCCCGGTGGCCCCCTTCACCATCCCGGCGGGCACCTACGAGACACTGAAAGAAGACGCGCAATCGGTGTCCATGTGGAACTTTGCGATCGCCAATTGCGAACTGCCCGACAGCTTTGTCTACGCGGTCGTTGATGTGGTGATGTCCGACAACGAGCGGATGATGAACATCCACCGCGCGGCGCGCTCAACCGTGCCTGAAAACTGGGACAAAAACGGCGGCGTCATTGCGTGGCACCCCGGTGCGGCACAGTGGTTCATCGACAATGCCGGTGCTGACATCCCTGCCGAGGAAATTTTTGGCAACTAAAGACCGTCTGCGGTTCTTGGGGGCGGCTCACCGGGCTGCCCCCACATTTCCAACGATATTTTATCGCGCCTTGAGCCGCCCATGTCGGGCGTGGGTTCGGCGCATGTGAGGGCTGATATGACAACCCAAGACGTAAACAACGGCCCTGTCATCGCGGACGGCGTGGATGACGAACCCGTCGAGAGCAATCAACGCGTCTTTTCCGGCTCGATGATGCTGTTCATCGCCGTACTCTCCGCCTTCTATGCAATCTTTCACATGGCCGCGCTCAACGGCTGGTCGATCAGCGGCTGGACGGGTGTTTCGATCCCCTACCTGCCGACCTTCCCGATGGAGACATGGAACTTTCGCATCGTCCATATTGCGGGCGCGCTAATCCTCGGGTTTCTGCTCTATTCGGCGCGGGCCTTTCCTGACGACGACACCGGTGGCAAACATCCCATCGACATTCTGGCGTGGATCACCGTCCTGCCCGCGCTTTATGCCTGCTACACAGCGCTGTCGTTTGGGTCACAAATCGCGGGCGGCACCATGTGGAACGGGATTGATCCGGGCATCAAGGCGGCAGAGACCTATCACTACGGCTATCCGCTGATCGGGGCGACAGCACTTGCCATCGTGTTGGGCTGGCTGCGTCCACGCGTGCGCGGCACCATTTCGCCTGCGGATGTGGTCTTGGGCATCTGTGCAGTGGCCGTGGCAACCTATCTAATCATTATCCTCGGCACGCCAATGCGTTCCTCCACAGGCACACCCTTCGCCCCCATCGGGTTGAGCATGGCCGCCGTCGCAGGCACCGCATTGATCATGGAACTGGCGCGCCGGGTCACGGGCTTTGCGTTGATCACTATCGCGGCGGTGTTCTTGCTCTACGTGTTCACCGGCGACCTGTTGCCCGGTTTCCTGAACGCGCCCGACATCACATGGCAGCGGTTCTTTAGCCAAGTCTACACAGACGCGGGCATCCTTGGGCCAACCACCGCCGTCTCGTCGACCTACATCATCTTGTTCATCATCTTTGCTGCGTTTTTGCAGGCGTCAAAGGTAGGGGATTACTTCGTCAACTTCGCCTTCGCCTGTGCGGGACGCGCGCGCGGTGGACCTGCAAAAGTGGCGATCTTTGCCAGTGGTTTGATGGGCATGATCAACGGCACATCGGCGGGCAATGTGGTGGCCACAGGCTCGCTCACCATCCCCTTGATGAAAAAGGTGGGCTACCGCCCCCAAACAGCGGGCGCCGTCGAGGCCGCGGCATCCACAGGCGGGCAGATCATGCCGCCGATCATGGGCGCGGGTGCGTTCATCATGGCCGAGATCACTGGCATCGCCTACACCGATATCGCGATTGCAGCGATCATTCCAGCCGTGCTCTATTTCGTGTCGATCTACTTCATGGTGGATTTTGAAGCGGCCAAACTGGGCATGCGCGGTATGCGCGAAGACGAGCTGCCCAAGTTCCGCGACATGATCCGTCGTGTCTTTCTCTTCCTGCCGATCATCATCTTGATCGCCGCTTTGTTCATGGGTTATTCGGTGATCCGGGCTGGCACGTTGGCCACCGCAGCAGCAGCCGTCGTCAGCTGGTTCACCCCCTACCGCATGGGGATCAAATCGGTGTCCAAAGCCTTCGAACTTGCAGGCTATATGTCGATCCAGATCATCGCGGTCTGTGCCTGTGCGGGCATCATCGTGGGCGTCATTTCATTGACCGGTGTGGGCGCGCGGTTCTCGTCTGTTTTGCTGGGGATCGCGGAGGCCAACCAGCTGTTGGCGCTGTTCTTTGCCATGTGCATCGCGATCCTCTTGGGCATGGGGATGCCCACGACAGCGGCCTATGCGGTCGCCGCCAGCGTCGTGGCCCCCGGTCTGGTGCAACTGGGCATCCCGATGCTGACGGCGCATTTCTTTGTGTTTTATTTTGCGGTCTTGTCCGCGATCACCCCGCCCGTGGCGCTGGCCAGTTATGCCGCGGCAGGCATCGCGGGGTCGAACCCGATGAGCACCTCTGTCACCTCGTTCAAGATCGGCATCGCGGCCTTTATCGTGCCGTTCATGTTCTTCTACAATTCGGCGATTTTGATGGATGGTACGTGGTTCGAGGTGATCCGCGCGGCCATCACAGCGACATTCGGGGTGTTTTTGCT
>CALHAP010000228.1 GCA_937931795.1 uncultured Paracoccaceae bacterium | reverse complement strand
GCATGTTTCGCCATGGCCGACCATCCGGGGTTGTTCTCGCGGTTGGCGGGGGCCTTGGCGCTGGTCGGGGCAAATGTGGTCGACGCACGCACCTATACGTCCTCAGATGGGTTCGCGACGGCGATCTTTTGGATCCAAGACAACGACGGCGCACCCTTTGAAGAGAGCCGCCTGCCGCGTCTGCGCAGCATGATCACGCGGACCTTGGCGGGCGAAGTGGTCGCAGGCGAAGCGCTCGCCGACCGCGACAAAACCCCCAAACGCGAACGGGCGTTCCGGGTGCCCACAACGATCTCTTTCGACAACGAAGGTTCCGCGATTTACACCATCATCGAGGTCGACACACGCGACCGGGCGGGCCTGCTGCACGACCTGACACGGGCATTGGCAGGCGCAAACGTCAACATCGCCTCCGCCGTCATCGCAACCTACGGCGAACAGGTCGTGGACACCTTCTACGTCAAGGATTTATTCGGCCTGAAATACCACTCAGCAGCCAAACACAAAACGCTGGAGCGCAAACTGCGCGACGCGATTGCCAAAGGGGCCGAGCGGGCGAAGGGTTAGTCGTTGGTGATATCGCCTTCTAGGCACGCACCTTCGTTGTAGCATGCCAACAAGTCTTCAACCTGAGCCGCCTCAATCGGCAGGTAAGAGGGGCAAATCCAACTGTCTATCTCCCAAGCCGCGCCTTCACGAACACTGCGCAAAATGCCTATGACATCATGTCCCGTTGACGGCAGCACGTCCACAACTCCTTCATATTCTTCAGAAATCGTGATCCGCATGTCGATGCTATCGGCCTGAAACGGGTGCGAAGCGCCATCGATAAGTTGCAAGCCATCAAAGCTAAAGGCATTGCGGTAAGTATAGTCAATTTGGCTTGGCATCATAGTATCGGTGGTCCCGGACGAAAAAAGTCTACGAAGCCGCACGATCTTTTCTTCGTGGAAAAACGGCTCTTCCGAGTTTTGAGAAAACCGGCCTACGATGATGACATCACGTTCGGAATTCCGTCTGCCCAGCCATCGTGAAAACGCCTGCGATCTGTACCTTAAATGCTCTGCCTCCGACGGCAAGTCAGCGCCAGCCTCCAAAACAGGGTCATGCGGAAACCAGCAGATAACGGCCTGTGCCGGTGCTGGTATCGCAAGTGACAACACCACAAGGCAGACCCAACGCAGCTTCATACTCGTTCCCTCCATGTCTCAAGATCCCCTTTCTTAGTCGGCAATTGATCAATTTCCAACTGTCCCTCAATTATGGGTAGGCTTGCCCCTGCGCCCCTGACCAATCCGTCACGCTTTTCTGCACAATATGCGCGCCGTCTTCCCGGCCACCCCGTGTTCCTATAGGCAAATGGAATCGCAACGACCCTGCAACAAAGAGCGACCGCCCCCCGTGAAACCCATCTCCCTCATCGCAGGTTTTGTCACAGTGGGCGTCTGGACCTTGCTCAGCCGGGTGTTGGGCTTTGTGCGCGAGATCCTGATCGCGGCCTACCTCGGGGCGGGACCGGTCGCCGAAGCGTTCCTGATCGCCTTTTCCCTGCCCAATATGTTCCGCCGGTTCTTTGCCGAAGGGGCGTTCAACATGGCCTTTGTGCCGATGTTCTCGAAACGGTTGGAAAGCGGCGATGACCCGCAAGGATTTGCCCAAGACGCCTTTGTCGCGATGACGTTCCTTTTAACCGCCTTCACCATTCTAGGCGTGGTGTTCATGCCTGCGCTGGTGTGGCTGATGGCCTCGGGTTTTGACGGGGATGCGCGGTTCACGCTGGCGGTCAGCTATGGACGCTGGGCGTTTCCATACATCTTGTTCATCTCATTGGCCGCACTTTTGTCCGGTGTTCTAAACGCCACAGGCCGGTTTGCCGCTGCTGCCGCCGCACCCGTTTTGCTCAATGTCATTCTGGTGGGCGCGATGCTGTTGGCAGCGCTTTTTACAACGCCAGATGCCTCGGACCCGGTGATCGGGTCTGCGCTGGCCTATGCGGTGCCTTTCGCGGGCATCGCCCAATTGGTGCTGGTTTGGGTCGCGGCCAAACGCGCGGGCTTTCCGCTCGCATTGCGCCGCCCCCGCCTGACGCCTGATCTGAAAAAACTGGCGATCATTGCAGCCCCCGCAGCCCTCGCGGGGGGGGTTGTGCAGATCAATTTGCTGGTGGGGCGCAACGTGGCCAGCGCCTATGACGGGGCGATTGCGTGGCTGGTTTACGCAGATCGTTTGTACCAATTGCCCTTGGGCGTCGTGGGCATCGCCATCGGCGTCGTGCTCTTGCCCGATCTGGCGCGCAGGTTGGCCGCGGGCGATGACGCAGGAGGGCGCGATGCGTTCAACCGCGCCGCCGAGCTGAGCCTCGCGCTGACCATCCCTGCCGCCGTGGCCCTGCTGACAATCGCGGTACCGCTGGTTTCGGTGTTGTTCGAGCGGGGGGCGTTCAGCTCGGATGACACGGCCTCGACGGCCATCGCGGTGATGATCTACGGGCTCGGGCTGCCCGCCTTCGTACTGCAAAAGACGCTGCAACCGCTGTTTTTCGCGCGCGAAGACACGAAACGCCCGTTTTACTACGCGGTCGCGGCCATGGTGATCAACGCGGTGATTGCCATCGGCCTCGCACCGCATGTGGGCTTTCTGGCCGCCGCGCTGGCCACGACCTTTGCCGCATGGGCGATGGTGGTCCTGCTGTGGCGGGGGGCGCGCAGCTTGGGCGATGCCGCGACGCTTGATGCGCGGTTCAAACGGCGCATTTGGCGGATCATTCTGGCCTCCGCGATCATGGGTGTGGTCCTGTGGAGCGCGGCTGCCGCCATGAACCCCATGCTGCACACACATACCATCCGCTACATCGCCTTGGCCGTTTTGGTCAGCATCGGCATCGGGGTCTATGGCCTATCAGGGCAATTGATCGGTGCGTTCAAACTGGCCGAGTTCAGACGGGCGATGCGGCGGGGGTAGCCTACCGCGGACGCCATAAGACATCATAAAATGGCCGTCTGATCTTCGAGCAACTTACCCCATGTGAATATCTCCATTGATCGATGCTCCGCAACATAAAACGGGTCATTAGTAACAAGATCTACAACATCGCTCTCGCGCTCAGCCTCAACAACCCAAAGCGCCCCGCAAAATTCACCATCCGGGTTTGGCTTTAAACCGCCACCGATCAACAGTTCTGGATGGGCCCTAGCATATGCGACGTGGGCGTCTCTCAGTACTTGGTCTTTTCGGACATCTAGCATTTGTAAAGTGTCCTTAAAGATCACGACCCAACGCGCCATACATCTGTCCTCCATGAATACCGCTAAGAAAACAAATCGCGCAGCATTCCCGTAGGGCCAAGCGGAAGCAGATTTAGGTCCAGAGGCTCTACTATCACCGCGCCCGCATCCGCCGCACAAACGCCTGCCAGCCACCGGGGGCAATCAGCGGCGACAGGCCCAGCCCGACGGCAAATCCGGCAAGATCCGCGATCCATTGCCAACTGCTGCCAAACAACAGACCAAACACCAGTTGCAGGCCCATCAAAAACCCGATCAGGCGAAACGCCATCAACTGGTTTTCACCCAATGATCCCAACCGCAGCCATGTCAGATAGGTGAACGCCCCGATCAGCCCGTAAACGGCGGGAAATACCCCGATCAGCAGCGGGTTGCCGGGGGCCAGAATGCCAAAAGCCACGGCCCCTAGTATTATAGAGGCGAAAAACACCAACAGCACAGCGCCCCAATGGAACACCTCGCCCACGAATTTACCCAAGGCCAAAACCATCGCACCGCCAAACAGCGCCCCGATGATATCGGGTTGGATAAAGGCATAGGTGACAAAGCGCTGCACATAGCCTAGCCCCGTTTCACCGCGTTGCACGACCAGATCCCAAATACCGGGCACAAAACCATATCGCTCAAACGCCGCAATGCGCCATCCAATGCCTTCGCGCCCGCCGATCAGGCCGGTTTCGGCCAGCGCAAAGATGATCTCAATGGCGGCCAACACACCGGCCAGGGCCAGAACCACGGGCGGCAGCGGATTGACGGGGCTTTCAGACGGCATGGCTATGACCTTTGGTTGACGTAACTCACGGGCATGGCTAAGCCAGACCTCACCTTATTTCCAGCAGGAACAGCGATATGACCGCGCCCACATTCACCCCCCGCGTTTTCTCCGGCATCAAACCCTCGGGTGGTTTGACGCTCGGCAATTATCTCGGTGCGATCAAACGCTGGGTGGATATGCAAAGCGAGATGGAAAGCATCTATTGCGTCGTCGACCTGCACGCGATCACCGTCTGGCAGGACCCAGCCGAGTTGAAAAACGGCACGCGCGAGATTGCGGCGGGCATGTTGGCCTCGGGCATCGACCCCGCGAAATCCATCCTGTTCAACCAATCCCAAGTACCCGAGCACGCGCAACTGGCGTGGATTTTCAACTGCGTCGCCCGTCTGGGCTGGATGAACCGCATGACGCAGTTCAAGGACAAAGCAGGCAGCAACGCGGAAAAAGCGTCGCTGGGCCTATACGCCTACCCGTCGCTGATGGCCGCCGACATCCTGCTCTACCACGCCACGCATGTGCCCGTGGGCGAGGATCAAAAACAGCACGTCGAACTGACCCGCGACATCGCGTCCAAATTCAACCACGACTTTAAGCGCGACTTCTTTCCGATCACCGAACCTGTCATCGACGGCCCCGCCACCCGCGTGATGAACCTGCGCGACGGGTCCAAGAAGATGTCGAAATCGGGCGAGAGCGATATGGAGCGGATCAATATGCTCGATGACGCGGACACGATCGCCAAGAAGTTCAAAAAGGCGAAAACAGATCCGGCCCCCCTGCCCGAAACCGTCGACGGATTAAAAGACCGGGCAGAGGCGCGCAATCTGGTCGAGATTTACGCAGCTCTGTCAGACACCACACCCGAAGCGGTGATCGCAGACTACCCCGGCGCAGGGTGGGGCACGTTCAAACCGGCCTTAGCTGATCTCGCGGTCTCTAAACTCGCGCCCATCTCGGACGAGATGAAGCGTTTGTTGAATGACCCCGCCGAGATTGACCGAACGCTGGCCGCCGGCGCACAAAAAGCCCGCGCCATTGCTGCCCCGGTGCTCGATGAAACCTACGACATCGTGGGATTGCTGCGCGGCTAGGCCGTTTTCACGCCTATTGAGGCCAAATCAAACGCGCGGAGTTTACGCTCTGCGCGTTTTTTCGTGCGCGGCGGCACAAAAACGACCCAAACTGGATCAAACATTGCAAAAGCCATCCGTAGGCTCACGCCAGCGCGAGCGGTTTGACGGGTCCGAAATTAATTTCACTTAATTTTCAGCCCGCCCCGTGAGGTTCTGCAACGTCGCAGCCCCGCTTCTGCGCACAGACGCAGGACTCTTTGTGCGCCAGATATCAGCCAAGGGGGGGCGTGGCGTTCGGGCCGCGTTTCAAGGGCCAAAACCCCTCACATCCACCCACATTTTCGTGATATTTCAGCGCCTTTTCTGCGCGCCAAAACGCAGTATCTCTGTCTCATCCAAGGCGGACAACACCACAGGCCGCCAAGCAAACAAACTTAAAGGACTAAAAACATGACATTTAAATTCACAGCAATCGCCGCCGCAGC
>CALHAP010000227.1 GCA_937931795.1 uncultured Paracoccaceae bacterium | reverse complement strand
CCGCGCGTTTTAGCCGCGTGCTTGAGCGCCAAGGCAACCTGCGCAAATGACCCCGACCCGGTCGCACCAGCCATCGAGCCCACAATCAAAACGTGGATCGCGCCATCATAGTTTTGCTCATCTGAGTGAACCGCCAGCTCTGCAATTGCCGCCTCGAACTTGTCCAGCAGGCCATTATTGACAAAACTGTCATGCAGCGCGAGGCGGGTCAGCATACGGATTTGGCCCGCGCCCTCGATGAGGGTCATATCCAAAATATCCTGTGACATCTCAGGATCATTGCGGTGATAGGCCCACTTGCTTTCGACCTCGGCGTTCCGTTCGAGCAAGCGGTAAACAGTTTCTGGCTGGGATATCTGAACCTGCGATCTCTTAGGAACGTACTTCAAAGCCGCCATATCATTGGCATCAGTATCCAGCGCCATAATCCCGATACGGCCCCGCACGGACGAATCGTTTTCTATCGCATGTTCGAGAATTTGCTCTGCAATTTTCGATCCTGTGCCACCCACGCCGACCAACAAAGTTGGTCGAAAATTCCCGCCAGACGCCATACTAAAAATATCTCCGATAAATCTTGATTCGGATTATTGACAGATAGTTAACGCTACGCAACCTCAGGTTTGCCTTGAATAAGTCGCACAGTCTTGCATTGCGAGAATCACCCAGCCCGGCTAATGCGCTGTTTTTTGCCGAATGCGTCAGCCGTTTTTTGATGCAGATTTATGATTATGTCGCAGGCCACAGGTGAACCCATGAAATTTTCATGACGTCACTAAGAAGCATTGTGGTTGCGACAGTTGGGTGCCACTAATTTTACACTCTACACGTTGGAAGGATCGCCCGTGACATCGAAGACCAAATGTGTCCGCTCCCTTTTTTGGCTAACCAGTGCATATGCCATAGTGGCCGCTTCGTCCTTGCAGGCCCAAACCGTCGATCTACGGGTGATCATGATCGACGACGACCTGTTTGCCCTCATTGATAACACCACTGAACGCCACCGCGCCATTGATGACATGCTCAGCGATATCGCAGCGATTGAAACCGATGCACCGGCCAACATGGGCACGATTGTTCTCTACAAAGATGGTCCCGGAATTGACAACGTCCCCAACTTGGATGGGGGCGCGAATTTTGTCGCCTCACTGAGCAGACACTGGGTCGTAAGCGATATGCGGGACGGCCATTCTGACGCTGGAAACGCTGGAATAGATGTGCCCGATCTTCGTAACGAACTTCATGATATCTTAAGAAATAATCGGATGGACAGACTGCCCAACGGGGAAAACCGGTTGATTGATTTGCATGTATTCGGGAACGATTGGTTCAGAACCAGCGGCACGGCTTCTGGCAGTATGTTGACCCATCAATACCCCGGTTTGTGCTACGAATATGAAGATCAATCGACCAAGAATTGGCCTGGAAACGTGACCCTCGCAGTCGAATTTCGACCTCCCGCAGGATACCCTATCCCCCACGCCTACGCGATGCACGGGATGATGACATATCTACAAGGCAGCTCAGTCGTAAACGGCCCTGTTCGGATGCGTGGCCACGAAGCCAAGGGGCCAAATTGCCCGATGTCAGATGACATTCACCAATTCTCGGACCCGACAGCCACCAGCCAAGGAGCGTTGGGATGTGGGATGCCACAGGCGGTCAGCGCGGACGTGCTGGCAAATCTCGAAAGCCGCTGCGAAACAGATCAACACCCGGCCATCGGAACAGGCCTGAACGAATTGCCGGTTCATTTGGTGGCCCGCGACACCAATATCGTTATTAGCCAATACTCGTTTTCAATCTCCAACGGCGGCCTCGCAGGACAGATCACGACCGGAATAGGTGGCCCGACATTGTCACCGGGAACAGCTGTGAGCGCACCGTCCATGGGCGGGCAAGTAAGTGATGCCACCCTCGCGCTGATCCCGCGGGCAGGGTGTCGCCTGACACCATTGGTTGAAGCCGAATTTGCGTCAAACGGGTCTCGGGTGCAGGTGATAGCCTCTGGCGCGCCTTGTGTACCTGCCACAATCAATATCGGTGAGGTGACCGTCCAATGATGCCAAAATCATTCACAGCCGCCGCAGTGGCACTGACCCTGATGCTCGACCCTGCCGACGTGGTCGCCCAACAGGCCATACCACAACTGTCCGGCGAAGCTGGTCGGGTCGTAATTTTGGATGCATCGGGCAGTATGCGCCGACAAAGCTTTGATGATCCGCGCCGCGAACGCATGGAAGTCGGCCGGGATTTTCTGGTCGAAACCTTTGACCAATTGGCCGATAGCCGCGACAGCACGCCCACATCTCTCTTGGTATTCGGGGCCAATCAGAACCTGACATGGGATTCCGTGGCCAACCAGTACGGAAACGACCCCAGCAGCTATCCTGCCTCTGGGCCGCTATGCCGAGATTCGTCACTGCAACTCCCCTACGCTGGAGCAGCCGAGCATATCGGCGCAGCCGCACGTGTGGCGCGCGATACGCAATGGGGCGGCATGACGTTGTTGCATGTGGCGATGAACCAAGCCTTGGCCTCATTTGATCCGACGATCGGCGGCCAGGTAATTTTGGTCTCAGACATGGACAGCATCAACTGCTTGCCACCTGGGGCGACCTCGGTTTGCGACACGATTGCCCCGACTTTGCGCGAAATTCGTAGGCAGGGGGGTGACGTTTCTGCGATCGTTTTTGAGACCCCCACATCCACGGCGCGCGCTGCGTTGTCAGAATGCATCTGGACTTCGACCTACGTCGCCCCACCCAGCGATCCTGATGTCGAAGGGATTGTCACACGGGCTCTGGAAACCATAGAATTTACAGCCAAATTGAAGGCGGGGGGAGCAAATAATCTCGACCCCGACGGCATCAATGAAGCACAAGGCACCATGACTGTGCGGCCTTCAGGCGAAAGCATCATTCTCGCCAATGGTCCTATGGGCACAATACGCCTGCCACAAGGAACCTATGAGATCGAAGGGTCCATTGAAAGTGCTGACTGGGCGGCGTCAATTACAGTCAGTGCAGCCTCGACACAGACCTTTACCGTTGATCCATCAGAGTTGGTCGTGCGCGGTGGGTCAGGGGCCCCGGCTCAGATCGCTCTCGCGATCAGCAGACCCACAGGACAACCAATTGCGACAATCCCAAACTACCGCTTTGGAGATCGTCTTGAACTGGCAAACGGAGACTACGTTGTGACCGGCACCAATGCTGCGGGGCAAAGCGTATCAACGAGGGTGACCATGACCTTGGGGTCACAGCGCGAAGCGACCCTGACTTTTGCCCCCAACACAGCACCCGCCAACATAGACCGCGATGTCAGTATCAACGTCACCTATGCGCAGCCCACGCTAGATTTGGGTCGCCCCTTTTTACCTGCAATTACTCTGTCTGGGCCGGGTTTTCCCAGCCAACCAGTCACCGCGTCCGGGTTTAGCGGGCGGCTGGCGCACGGAGAATACACGATGGAAGTGTCGTCCAATGCCCCCCATACGCTGCCTTTTGACGTCGTTGATGCACCGGGTCGGCTGACAGTCGATCTGGTCGTCACACCCGGTATCTTTGAGGCGCGCACCAATGGCAGCATCGGCACGTTCGAACTACGTGACGCCAGCGGCGCGGTGCTGTTTACCTTTGTCGGGAACTCTGTCGTGCATTCGATCCTCGATGGTGTTTACGAGTTGTCGATGCGCCAAGATGGCAGCACGTCTTCCCAGACGTTCACAGTTTCGACAGGCCAACGCATCACGCTAAACCCCTTCTAGACCTCACAACCCGCGCAGCACCTCATAGGCGCGGCTGTAGCGAGCGTGGCCTTCGGACATCGCGGACCTCAGGCTGGCATCTGGCTCAAATGAACGGGAAATTGGCGGGGGGGTTGCGATTTCCACCCCCGCCCCTGTGCTCGCCATCATCCCCAATCGCGCCGCCCCCAAGGCCGCGCCAAAATCGCCTACATGCGGCACATCTAGCGTGATATTCAGCGTCGAGGCCAGCATCGCGACCCAATGCTCGGACTTCGCCCCGCCCCCTAAGGCCAACGCGCGCGTGATCTGTGTGCCGGTCGCGGCCAAGGCGTGCTGGCAATCTGCAAACGCGTAACTCACCCCTTGCAGCACGGCGCGCGCAGCGGCCTGCGCATCCGTCGCATGATCCAGATGCAAAAACTGACCTCGCACCGCTGCATCATTATGCGGCGTCCGTTCCCCACCCAGATAGGGCAAAAACAGCGTCTTACCGGGGGCCTGTACGGCCCCAAGATCGCGGGTCAGCTCCGCCGCACTTTGCCCCGTCAAACGCGATACCCAATTGAGCGCATCTGTGGCCGCCAAAATCACACCCATCTGATGCCACGTTTCTGGCACCGCGTGACAAAAACTATGCACCGCCGTCGCAGGATCGGGCCGATAGGCGTCATTGGCAGCAAACAGCACGCCCGATGTCCCCAGCGACAAAAACGCAGAACCATCGCGCACAACGCCCGCCCCAATCGCGGTCGCGGCATTGTCGCCCGCGCCCCCAGCGACGATGGCCTGCGGCAGCCCCAAATCAGCGGCGAGAGTCGGGCGCAAACGGCCCGCCGGCGCTGTCCCTTCGACCAAAGCGGGCATGTGATCACGTGACAATCCGCAAGCGGCCAACAGATCATCGGACCAATCGCGCCCTGC
This sequence comes from uncultured Paracoccaceae bacterium, assembly GCA_937931795.1. GTDB lineage: Bacteria > Pseudomonadota > Alphaproteobacteria > Rhodobacterales > Rhodobacteraceae > JALZWD01. The sequence goes on along the minus strand of CALHAP010000227.1, from coordinate 105 downwards.
CACGTCAAGCCACGACGTTCCCGCCGCATCTGACATCTCGGACACCGCCTCGCCAGTTAGCCACAGCCGCAGGTAATCCTTGGGCAACAACACACGGGCGATCCT
>CALHAP010000226.1 GCA_937931795.1 uncultured Paracoccaceae bacterium | reverse complement strand
ACTCCTCACGGAACACGAACATCACCACATCGGCGTCTTGCTCAATCGACCCTGATTCCCGCAAATCGGACAGCTGCGGGCGCTTATCTTCACGGTTCTCCACCTGACGCGACAACTGCGACAGGGCAATCACTGGAATATCCAACTCCTTAGCAATTGCTTTAAGTCCCTGAGTAATCTCGGAAATTTCGTTTACACGGTTCTCTGTTTTCCCAGCACCACGCAGCAATTGCAGGTAATCGACCATCAAAACATCAAGTCCATACGTTCGCTTCAAGCGCCGCGCGCGGGCCGCGACCTGAGAAATCGGCAGGGCAGGCGTGTCGTCGATATAGAGGGGGCAGGATTCGAGCTGTTTGGCCGCTTCGACAAAGCGTCGGAATTCGGCCTCGGTCATGTCACCGCGTCTGATTTGTTCGCTGGGGACTTCGGATGCCTCGGACAGAATACGCGCGGCCAATTGCTCGGCGCTCATTTCCAGCGAATAAAATCCCACAACGCCGCCATTCACTGCACCCTCTTCGCCGTCGTGTTTGATGCCCTTTTTATAGGTTTTCGCGATGTTAAAGGCGATGTTGGTGGCCAGCGACGTCTTGCCCATCGAGGGGCGACCAGCAAGGATTAGCAAGTCTGACTTATGCAAACCACCGAGCTTTTTGTCGAGATCGACCAACCCGGTAGAGACGCCCGCAAGCCCGCCGTCACGTTGATAGGCTGCGTTTGCGACCTTCACGGCGTCCGTGACCGCGCTTAAGAAAGACTGAAATCCGCTCTCAGCCGTGCCTTGCTCTGCGAGTTTATAGAGCTCTTGTTCGGCCTCAACAATCTGCGCGCGCGGCTCGGACAGCACATCAACTGTTTGGGCTTTTGTCGCGATATTACGGCCAAGCTGGATCAGCTCGCGCCGGATCGCCAAATCGTAGATCATCTGCGCGTAATCGCGCGCGGCAAAACTGGAAATCGCGGCCCCGGCGAGGCGCGCGAGATACGCAGGCCCGCCAAGCTCCTTTAGCCCTTCATCCTCTTCCAAAAAAGCCTTGAGCGTGACGGGCGAGGCGAGGGTATTTTTTCGGATGCGGTTGGCGGCAACATCGTATATCCGCGCATGAACCGGGTCGTAGAAATGATCGGCACCCATAATGCTATCGACACGGTCAAACACGTCGTTGTTCGTCAGAATTGCGCCGAGCAACTGCTGTTCAGCCTCGATCGAATGGGGCATTTGATCGACGGCGGCTTCGGGTGTACCGCTCGCATTAAACGTGCTGATCTCATTCATAGCCGCCCATCCCTTTTCCCGATTTTGCCCGCGTCTTCTCTTACCCAAACCGGGCTGAGAGGATCAAATTGTATAAACCTGTGGACAAGAGAACAGACGCAGATGTGGCCTCGCGCTCTCACGTCGTCGCTAGATATAGAGGGTTTCGCCGCAGATGTGGATAAGAAAATGTTTAAGTCTGCGCTGCTGACCAACCGTTGGGGTCGTTCAAATACCGCTCGACCTCAGCCAGTGTCTCGGGCGAAAATGCCGATTGGGCCTTGGCCTCGGCCAGCACATCCCACCAATTGCACAGCGAAATCAGCGAGATGTCTTTCTCGGCGAGGTTCTCGGTCACGCCATCAAAAATCCCGTAGTAGAAAATTACAGCGGTCCATTGGCAGGTGGCACCCGTTTCACGGATTGCTTCGACAAAGCTGACTTTTGAGCCTCCATCTGTCGTCAAATCCTCGACCAGCAAAACGCGTTGATCCTCGGTCATCACGCCTTCGATCCGCGCGTTGCGGCCGTATCCTTTGGGCTTTTTGCGCACATAGGTCATTGGCAGCGCGAGACGTTCTGCGACGAAGGCGGAAAATGGGATACCCGCTGTTTCGCCACCTGCGATGTTGTCAAATGCCTCAAACCCGGCGGTGCGCATGATCTCAATCGTCAAAAAATCCATCAAGACCGAGCGAATACGCGGAAAGGAAATCAGCTTGCGACAATCCACATAGGTCGGGGCTTTTTTGCCGCTCGAATGCGTGAACGGCGTCTCTGCGTTAAAATCGACCGCCCCAATTTCCAACAGCATCCGTGCGGTTTGTTTTGCCATCTCGTCTTTGCTGGGAAAGGCGCTCGGAATCATAGCAGGTCTCCAATTTGGGGTCAGGCGGATACACGCCAATGTAGGTCAAAGCCGGGGTCAAACACGGTCACATCACCGTCAGGCGTGCTGGGGCCGGGGGGCAGCGGGATCGCGTCGCCCTTGGTCATGGTGATCATGTCGTCATTGGGGGGCAGTTTGTAGAACCGCGCGCCATTGAGCGAGGCAAAGGCTTCGAGTTGTTTGATTTTATCTGCGGCATCAAAGACTTCCGCGAGGCACGACATTGTCACGGGTGCCGAATAGACGCCCGCGCAGCCGCAGGATTGCAGCTTTGCCGGATCGGTATGGGGCGCGCTGTCGGTGCCGAGGAAAAACCGCTCGTCCCCGGATACGGCGGCCTGCACGAGGGCAATACGATGCCGCTCTCGTTTGGCGACGGGCAAGCAGTAGTAATGCGGGCGAATGCCACCCGCCAGCAGATGATTGCGATTGATGATCAGATGGTGCGTGGTGATCGTGGCTGCGAGGTTTTTCTTGCTATCACGCACATAATCTACAGCATTTTCGGTTGTCACATGCTCCATGATCACGCGCAGATCGGGGTTTGCCTTGCGGATCGGTTTGAGCACCTTGTCGATAAACACGGCTTCGCGGTCAAAGATATCAACCTGCGGGTCCGTGACTTCGCCGTGCACACACAGCGGCATCCCAATCTCGGCCATCTTGTCCAACACGGGCCGCACGTTCTCAAAATTGCTCACGCCCGAGGCGGAATTGGTCGTGGCCCCTGCGGGGTAGAGCTTCACGGCAGTGGCTAGCCCGCTCTCAAACGCCATCGCGACGTCTGCCGGAGCTGTGTCTTCGGTCAGGTAGAGCGTCATCAGGGGCTGGAACTGTGATCCGGCGGGCAAGGCGTCCATTATCCGACCGCGGTAGGCCTCGGCTTGCGCTGCCGTGACCACAGGTGGGACCAGATTTGGCATAATGATCGCGCGTCCAAAATGGGCCGCGGTATCAGGCAAAACGGCGCGCAACATATCGCCGTCGCGCAAATGAAGGTGCCAGTCGTCGGGACGGCGGAGGGTGATCTCGGTGGGCGCTGCATCTTTCATAATCGCTCAGCTACACCGATCAGCGGGGACATGCCAGACCCGCTTCCCCTTGTTTTGCGGGTGAATTGCCCCGATGTAGCGTTCGGGAACAAATATGAAGGTGGGACTATGATCGGATTTATCATTGCAATTATCGCGGGCTATTGCACGCCCATGATCGAAGCGTCAGCTGCACGCCCGGTCGCTGACGCCATTGGAAAATGGGTCAAGATCGAAGAAAACGAGATGCGATTGCTCGGCTTTATGCTCGCCATGGTTCTGGCTGGTGTGCTGGGCGCTTTGTTCGAATCCGGGAACACGTTTTGGCTGATCTTGGGCGGGACATTAGGCTATTTTGGCACGCGTATCGTCGCGGCAGGCAAAGCTGCAACCACCAAGACCCCGGAAGAGTAACCTCAGACCAATTCGGCCTCTAACGCCAATTCGTCAAACTTTCGTGCGAACAACGCCTTGTCCGGTGTGGTAACACCATGCCGACACAGGCGGCGCGCGAGGGCGGGCCGTTCTGCCGCCTCTAGGCGGCGCAGAAGGGTGCGCAAATACGCAGGGCTCTGCCGTCGCGCCCGCCATAACCGGGCAAAGCGCACAGGCGTCAATGCGCCCGCCATCGCAGCCTCAATCATCGGTGTCGTGATATCCATCATATCCCACAGCTGTTCCAGTTTGGGGCCGGTTTGACCGCAGTGTAGTGGCGTCACATTGGGTTTGCGAAACAACGCCGCGTGCATCGCATCCGCTGGGCTGCCATGATCTGCTATGACATAGGCGCGATTTGCAGCCTCGATCATATCGGGGCCGTAGCCATAGCGCGTTGTGAAATCCAAAGCACGGGCGGGTATATAGCGTCTGTCCCACCGGGCTTGCGCAGGGTTTAACGTCGCGACAGGGCGCAACGCGAGGACATTGGCACCGGGTGCGGCGACTGAGAATGCAGCGGCTGCATAGCCACCTGCATGTGCGCCGTAGAACAAAATCTCGTTGTAGTCGTCGAAAATGCTCTCGTCTGTCATCCGGTCAAAGAACGCATAGACCTTGGGATCGCGAAACCACGTGTCGCCGTCCGACAAGATCGTCAGGCTCGACCAATCGTTTTTCTGCGCCAGCGCAAAGCCACGGGGGTGGGATGTCGGGCGCGCTTGCACGTCGGCGATGGTCTCGAAGCTGACCAGCAGGGTTGGTTTCCGCTCGATCATCAGCGCAAAGTGACGCGCACCCAGCTGTTCAAAAAAACCATTCCCCATCTCGCCATCATCGACAAGATCGTCCAATCGCGCGAGAAATTCATTTTTGCCAAGACCCGAAAGGTCCATCCCCAAATCAGGAGTTGGATCAACCATTCTACCGTTCTCCACCCAGTAACTGCGTCAGAGTGTGTGAAACGCGGGCGAGATTGGCAAGTCTTGGCCTGTGGACAAACGGGCGACAGTTGGGGTGAAACGTAGAAATTGGGAAAGGGCCATGCAGGTCAGTTTTGGGCGTGTATGTACGCAAATGACCCGCGTCACGTTTCTATTTACACGCAATACGCGTCCAAATTGCCGGGACACGCGGATTGTTCCGCCATTTGTGCCAAAGTCTTGCAGCGCCACATTCCATTGTTTCCAGTTGAGCGAAAAACTGTTTCTGATGCGTTTTGCGGCGTCACTGCGCATATCGCGGCCCGTTCGAGAAAATTTGACAACTGCTTGACGCCGCGCCGTCCTCAGACCAGCCTGAGAAAACCAAGCAAGCGGGGTGCCATGGCCGACATCAGTTCCATCGACGCGGTGCAGTCCACACTGGGCGAAACCGGCTATATCTGCGACCGCCCCCTTGGCACCTTGACCTATCTTAGCTTGACACTCGGGCGGCCATTGTTCCTAGAGGGCGAGGCTGGCACAGGCAAAACAGAAATTGCCAAAGCGCTTGCTGCTTCCTTGGGGCGTGATCTGATCCGCCTCCAATGTTACGAAGGCCTCGATGCGGCCAGCGCCGTATATGAATGGAATTTTGCAGGCCAGATGATCGCCATTCGCACAGCCGAAGCGGCAGGCGAGGCAGATCGCGCCGCGCTGCAACAGCAGCTGTTTTCCGTAGACTTCCTGACGGAGCGCGCCTTGCTACGGGCGATGCGCCCGAACACAAAGGGCCCGCCCGTTTTGTTGATCGACGAGATCGACCGCACGGACGAACCGTTTGAGGCGTTCTTGCTAGAAGCCTTGAGCGATTTTCAGGTGACAGTGCCTGAGTTCGGAACGATCACCGCCCCGGAACCCCCCATTGTCATCCTCACATCCAACCGCACGCGCGAGGTACACGATGCGCTCAAACGCCGCTGTCTTTACCATTGGGTCGACTACCCAACATTCGAGCGTGAGATCGAGATTTTACAGGCCCGCGCGCCCGAAGCCTCTAGTGCGCTCAGCCGCGAGGTCGTGGCCTTTGTGCAAAAACTGCGCACCGAGGATTTGTTCAAAAAGCCCGGCGTTGCGGAAACCATTGATTGGGCGAAATGTTTGCTGGCGCTCGATGTGATCACGCTTTCCCCGCAGGTGATTGCCGACACATTGGGTGCGATCCTAAAATACCAAGACGACATCCAAAAAATTCAAAACTCGGACCTGAGCGCGATGTTGGATGATGCAACACGTGAGGCAGGGTCTTAGGGTTTGGCAGAATACGCGCCCCTCAATTTGCCCGCCGACGGAAAGCTCGCGCATAATATCACATGGTTCGCGCGGGCGTTGCGAAAGGCCGGGATGCCGCTGGGGTCAGGCAGGGTAATTGACGCTATCCGCGCGGTAGAGGCCGCAGGGTTCACATCGCGGACCGATTTTTACTGGGCGCTACATGGCTGTTTCGTTTCACGCCCCGAACACCGCGCCATTTTCAGCCAAGTGTTTCGATTGTTTTGGCACGACCCCAAATACCTCGAACAGATGATGTCGTTTATGCAACCGATGGTGCGCGGCGTGGCTGAAAAGCGCGACGCCCGGCCTGCGGAAAAGCGCGCCTCAGAAGCGTTGCTGGATGGTGTTGAACGGGACACGGCCAAGGACATCGACCGCCCTGAAGAGACCGAGTTTGAAATCGACGCCCGCCAAACCGCTTCGACCGAAGAACGCCTGCGGACCCTCGATTTTGAACAGATGAGCACCGATGAGATGGCCGAGGCCAAACGCATCTTATCTGCCATGACGCTACCCGTGCCCCCCATCATCAGCCGCCGCACCGAGGCGCGCGCAGGACCGCGCCCCGATTGGCGGCGCACCATGCAAATCTCTGCGCGACGTGGCGGTGAGATCGCACAGATTGCGACGCGGCGGCCGCGAGTGCGGTTGCCCAATCTTGTGGTTTTATGTGATATATCCGGATCTATGAGCCAGTATTCGCGTGCTGTTTTGCACTTTGTCCATGCGGTATCTAATACCAAGGGGCAGGGTTGGGCGCAGTTGCATGCTTTTACCTTTGGCACCTCTCTGACCAATATCACCCGTCATCTGGGCGCGCGCGATGTGGATGCGGCGCTGGCCGCGGCTGGCGCGCAGGCGCAGGATTGGTCGGGTGGTACACGGATCACCACGGCGCTGCGGCACTTTAACCGCGACTGGTCGCGGCGGGTGCTGGGGCAGGGTGCTGTTGTTGTGTTGATCTCCGATGGGTTAGACCGTGACCCCGATGCAGGATTGGGCCGCGAGACGCAGCGTTTGGCGCTGTCGTGTCGGCAGTTGATCTGGCTCAACCCCCTCCTGCGATTTGATGCGTTTGCGCCCAAAGCGCGTGGCATCGCCGAGATGCTGCCACATGTCACCAGCTTTCGAGCGGGCCACAATATCGCAGCCCTTTCCGGTTTGGCTGAAGCGCTGGCGCGGCCCAGTGATCCGGGGGAAAAACAACGGCTGATGAGGGCGATGTCGCAATGACGATGATGGGTAATTCGCGGCAAATCACCACGGCGTAAAATAATGGTTCTCAGTTTGAGAAACTCGTGCTTAACTCACGGGAAAGAAGATTAAAAAAGGGAGGATGAAATGCCACAAGTCTCAATGACGGTGAACGGCAAAGACATGTCTGGCGACGTAGAAGGCCGCACGCTACTGGTTGATTTTTTGCGAAATGATTTGCGGATGACCGGCACCCACGTCGGCTGTGACACCAGCCAATGCGGCGCTTGTGTGGTGCATGTGAACGGCGCTGCGGTCAAAGCCTGCACAATGTTTGCCGCCGAGGCCGAAGGTGCTGAAGTCCGCACAATCGAAGGCATGGCCAACGCAGACGGCTCGCTCGGGGTGATCCAGCAAGCGTTCCAAGACCATCACGGTCTGCAATGCGGGTTCTGCACCCCTGGTATGGTGATGTCAGCGGCCGCGTTGCTGCGCGACAACCCAAAGCCCAGCGAGACAGAAATCCGCGAATACCTTGAAGGCAACATCTGCCGCTGCACCGGGTATCACAACATTATCAAAGCGATACAGGCCGCCAGTGGCCAAGAGGTGGCCATCGCCGCCGAGTGATCTTGCACGGTTGGGAGGCCACGCAAGACATCGACTATTATAGATCGGGAGGATCATTGAATGCCTAAGGATCATGGAATTGGCGCCAGCTCAAAGCGCCGCGAAGACATACGATTTTTGACCGGAGACGGTCGCTACACCGACGACATTAACATTCACGGACAGCTCTACGTTCACTTTCTGCGCTCTGATGTGGCCCACGCGACGATAAACGCGGTGAACACGGATGCTGCCGCTGCAATGCCCGGTGTCGAGCGGATTTTCACTGGCAAGGATTTCGAAGCCGTTGGTTCTATTCCATGCGGTTGGTTGATCACCGACAAGCATGGCGACCCGATGCAAGAGCCGCGCCATCCGGTGCTCGCCGAAGGTAAGGTGCGACACGTCGGTGATCCGATTGCTGCAGTTGTCGCCGAGACATACGCCCAAGCCCGCGATGCCGCCGAGGCGATTGAACTCGACCTGACCGAGCTGCCCGCCGTGGTTGATATGAAGGCCGCCTGCGCTGAGGGTGCGACCAAGGTTCACGACGATCTGACCTCAAACCTTTGCTATGATTGGGGTTTCGTTGAGGAAAACAAGGGTGCTGTGGACGAGGCAATCAAAGCCGCCGCCCACGTCACCACACTGGAACTGGTGAACAACCGCCTCGTCGCCAACCCGATGGAGCCGCGTGTGGCGGTGGGTGAATACGAGAAATCGACCGGCATGCACACGCTACACACCACCAGCCAGAACCCGCATGTGATCCGCCTGTTGATGGGCGCATTTGTGCTGGGCATCCCCGAGCACAAGCTGACGGTAATTGCCCCCGATGTCGGCGGTGGCTTTGGCACGAAGATTTTCCACTACGCCGAAGAAGCCTTCTGCACTTTTGCTTCTAAGGAATTGAAAAAGCCGGTGAAATGGACGGCCAGCCGGTCCGAGGCCTTCATGTCGGACGCCCAAGGCCGCGACCACGTGACCAAGATCGAACTGGCGCTGGACGCAGACAACAACTTTACCGCGCTGCGCACCGAAACCCATGCCAACATGGGCGCCTATTTGTCAACCTTCGCGCCAATGATCCCAACGGCACTGTATATCACCTTGTTCTCGGGCCTGTACAAGCTCCCCGTAATCTTCGGCGAGACCTTTGGCACGATGACGCATACAGTTCCAGTTGATGCCTATCGCGGAGCAGGCCGACCTG